>DATHNE010000208.1:0-9970 GCA_035486355.1 Acetobacteraceae bacterium | reverse complement strand
CCCCCCCACCAGCGCGACGGGGAGACGCGGCCGAAAGGCACGCCGACGGATGACCGGCATGCGACGGAGACGGCGTACCAGCGGGAAGACGAGAAGCGGCCGGGAGTGCGCCCGAAGTAGCTGCGATTCAAAGCCTGATTGACCGCTGGTCCCCACTTACTCAGCCGTCATGGCCGGGCTTGTCCCGGCCATGACGGTACACGGCGACTGCCATTCGCCATGCGTGACCGCGCGCCCCCACAACGCGGCGAGGTGCTCGCTGGTCCGCGAGGATGTCGGGCCCGCGCCGTGCCCATCCGGCTCGGCCGGTCGTATAACTCGTGCGCGTGACCCGTCCCCGTCCCCTGCTTGTCTGGCTGATCGTCTGCTACGCGTTCCTCTACGCGCCGATCGGCTTCCTGCTGACGCTCAGCTTCAATGACTCGCGGCTGGTCACCGCGTGGGCCGGGTTCTCGTTCCGCTGGTATGCGGCGCTCTGGCGGGACCAGCCGCTGATCGACGCCGCATTGCTGTCGCTGCGCATCGCCGCGATCTCCGCCACCCTGGCGCTGATCGTCGGCACGCTGGCGGGCTACGCGCTGGCCCGCTTCGGGCGGTTCCCCATCCGTGCGGCGTTTGCCGCCGCGCTGGCCGCGCCGCTGGTGCTGCCGGAGGTAATCACCGGCCTGTCGCTGCTGCTGCTGTTCGTCGCCTTGCAGCAGGCGATCGGCTGGCCGGCCGGCCGCGGCGCCGGGACGGTGACGCTGGCGCATGCCTCGGTGTCGGTCGCCTACGTCGCGGTGGTGGTGCGCGCCAGGCTGGCCGACACCCCGGCGGACCTCGAGGCGGCGGCGATGGACCTGTACGCACCGCCCTGGCGGGCCTTCGCCCTGATAACCCTGCCGCTGCTGGCGCCGGCGCTGGTCTCCGGCTGGCTGCTCGCGTTCACCCTGTCGCTGGACGACGTGGTGGTGGCCAGCTTCACCTCGGGGCCGGGCGCCTCGACCCTGCCGATGGTGGTATTTTCCTCGATCAAGCTCGGCGCCACGCCGGAGCTGTACGCCCTGGCCACGGTCATTGTGGCCGTGGTGGCCGGACTCCTGCTTGCCGTGTGGCGGGCGCAGCGCGGGTCTGCCGCGGGAACAATTGCCCCTCCGCCGCCGCTCCGATAGGGTCCGGCCGCTGTTTTCCCGGGAATCCGCCATGCACCTCACTGCCGAGCGCCTCGACCGTATCCAACCGAGCCTGACCATCGCCATCGCGACCAAGGCCCGGCACATGATCGCCGAGGGGAAGAACGTCATCTCCCTGTCGCAGGGGGAGCCGGACTTCGAGACGCCGCGCAACGTCAAGGACGCCGCGATCCGCGCCATCGAGGCCGGCGAGACCAAGTACACCGACGTCGCCGGCACCCCGGCGCTGCGCAAGGCGGTGGCGCAGAAATTCAAGCGGGACAGCGGCATCGACTACAAGCCGGAGGAGATCATCATCTCCACCGGCGGCAAGCAGGTGATCTTCAACGCCATGCTGGCGACGCTCGACCAGGGCGACGAGGTGATCATCCCCAGCCCGTGCTGGGTCAGCTATCCGGATATCGTCTCGCTGGCCGATGGCAAGCCGGTACTCGTGCCGTGCGAGCAGAACAACGGCTTCAAATTGCGCGCCGAAGCGCTGGAAGCGGCGATCACGCCGAAGACCAAATGGTTCATGCTGAACAACCCGTGCAACCCGACCGGTGCGGCATATTCGGCGGAGGACCTGCGGCCGATCTGCGACGTACTGCTGCGGCATCCCGACGTGTGGATCTTCACCGACGATATCTACGAGAAGCTTGCCTATGACGGCTTCAAGCCGGCGACCATCGTGGAGGTGGAACCGCGCCTGAAGGACCGCACGCTGACGATGAACGGCTGCTCCAAGGCCTACGCCATGACCGGCTGGCGCATTGGCTTCGCCGGCGGACCACTGCCGCTGATCAAGGCGCTGGACAAGCTGCAGAGCCAGTCCACCTCCAACACCAACTCCATCGCCATGGCAGCCGCCACCGAAGCGTTGACCGGCCCGCAGGAATCGATCGAGGCGATGCGCAAGATCTTCGAGGAGCGGCGCAACCTCGTGGTGGACATGCTGAACAAAGCGCCCGGCCTGCACTGCCACAAGCCGGAAGGTGCGTTTTATGTCTATCCCTCGATCCATGGCTGCATCGGCAAGACCAGCCGCGGCGGCAAGAAGATCGTCGATGACGAGGCATTCGTGACCGCCCTGCTGGAAGAAGAAGGCGTCGCCTGCGTCCACGGCGCGGCCTTCTGCTATCCCGGCCACTTCCGCGCCAGCTACGCCAGCTCCACCGAGGAGCTGCACGAAGCCTGCGCCCGCATCCAGCGCTTCTGCCAAGGGTTGCACTGATGCCCAAACTTGCGGAACGGCTGAAGCGCGTTCAGGTCGCCGCCAGTGTGCGGATGACGATCAAGGCGCGCGAGCTGCGCGCCGCGGGCAAGGACGTCATCACGCTCACCACCGGTGAGCCAAACTTCGACAGCCCACCGCACGCGATCGAGGCGGCGCACCAGGCAGCGCTGAGGGGCGAGACGAAGTATCCACCGCAGGACGGCACCAAGGCGCTGAAGGAAGCGATCCAGCGCAAGTTCAAGCGCGATTCCGGGCTGGACTTCGCGCTGGATGAGATCGCGGTGTCGAACGGCGGCAAGCAGTGCATCTACAACGCCATCATGGCGACGGTCGATCCGGGCGATGAGGTGGTCATTCCGACCCCGTCCTGGATCGCCTACGCCTTGATGACCAACCTGGTCGGTGGCGAGCCGGTGTTCGTGCAGTGCCCGCAGAACAACGGCTTTAAGCCGCGGGCGGAGGATATCGACGCCGCCATCACGCCGAAGACCAAGTGGCTGATGCTGAACAATCCGAACAATCCCACGGGCGCCTGCTGCACGGAGGACGAGCTGAAGGCGATCGCGGCAGTGATGCGCAAGCATCCGCATGTGTGGGTCCTGTCGGATGACATGTACGAGCACTTGGTGTTCGACGGGTTCCAGCACACCACGCTGGCGCAGGTCGCGCCCGACCTGAAAGATCGCATCCTCACTGTCACCGGCGTGTCAAAGACCTATGCGATGACCGGCTGGCGCATCGGTTTCGCTGGTGGTCCGAAGGACCTGATCAAGGCGATGGTGAACATGCAGGGCCAGGCGACGGCCGGCGTGTCATCCGTTGGCCAGGCGGCGGCCCTGGCGGCGCTGGATGGTCCGCAGGACGGCGTGCAGGTGCAGATCGACGCTTATCAGCGGCGGCGCGATTTCACGGTGGAGCTGCTGAATGCCTGCCCTGGCATTAGTTGCCACAAGCCCGAAGGCGCGTTCTACGTCTATCCGAATATCGCCGGCTGTCTGGGCAAGACCACAGCGGGCGGGCGCAAGCTGAACTCCGACGAAGACGTGTGTCTGGCACTGCTGGAGGAGAAATACGTCGCCACCGTGCATGGCGCGGCGTACGGGCTCAGCCCGTATCTGCGCATCAGCACAGCTGTGGCCGACGACGCACTGCTGGAAGGCTGCAAGCGCATCCGCGCCTTCTGCGACGCGCTGCACTGAGGCACATGGCCGTTCCGGTGACGATCCGACCCGGTCGCGATGAAGATGCCGATGGCTTCATCGCGCTGATCGGCGCTTGCTGGGGCGAATACCCCTCGATCGTGTTTGATGTGGATGCCGAGCTGCCGGAAGTTTGCGCGCTCGCGACGTACTACGCGGCGAAGGGTGGCCAGCTCTGGACCGCGGAGGCCGACGGTACAGTCGCTGGCATGATCGCAACCGTGCCGCATGGTGAGGGCGCCTGGGAGATCTGCCGGCTGTATGTGCTGGCGCCTTGGCGCGGCGTCGGGTTGGCACATCGTCTGCTGGACCAGGCGGAGGCACACGCGCGCGCCGCCGGCGCCACACGCCTGGTGTTGTGGAGCGACACGCGCTTCGATCGCGCCCATCAGTTCTACGAAAAGCGCTTCTATGTTCGTGCGGGACCGATCCGGGTGTTGAACGACCTGTCGAACTCGTTGGAGTTCGGCTACGCCAAGCCGGTCAACGGCGTGGCGGTGCTCGATGCAGCCGCGGCCGCTTCCGCCGAGCGCGCCTTTGCGGACCTGCTGGTCACCTGCGTGAATCACGGCGCAGGCCTGTCGTTCCAGGCCCCGCTGGCCCCCGAGGTCGCGCGCAGCTACTGGCGCGCCCGCGCGCGGGCCGTCACCACCGGTGGACGCGCGTTCCTGGCCGGCTGGGCCGAGGGCAAGCTGGCGGGCTGCGTGATGCTGGATTTCGACACGCCCGCCGACCAGCGCCACCGCGCGGAAGTGAAGAAGCTGCTGGTGCATCCTGCCGCCCGGCGCCGCGGCCTTGCGCGCGTGCTGCTGCAGCGTGCGGAGCAGGAAGCCGCGCGCACTGGCCGCACCCTGCTGACGCTCGACGCCCACGCCGGCAGCGCGGCGGATACCCTGTATCGCAATGAAGGCTGGACCGAGGCCGGCTGCATTCCCGACGCCACTCAGGCCGCTGACGGAACGTTTTCCGACACGCTGATCTTCTACAAGCGCATCGTGCCTACATCTGCACCACAGACGTAAGATCGAAGATCACGCCAGGTGGATTCGCGCCGATCCGTATCGTGGTCGGTGCGGTGAAATGGTACGGCGGCACCGGCAGGTTGTATGGCGCCGGCACCCCCTTATAGACCCGTCCCACCAGATCGTATTTCGATCCATGGCACGGGCACAGATACCCGCCCGGCCAGTTCGCTACCGGATCGGTATCGCTTGGCGTCGGCAGATACCCCGGCAGGCAACCCAGGTGGGTGCAAATCCCCACCATCACCACATATTCAGGGTTAAGTGACCGATGCCAGTTCTGCGCATAGGGCGGCTGTTGCGCCACCTCGGAATTCGGATCCAGCAGATTGGCGACCAGCGACACCTGCCGCAGCGTCGCCTGCATCGCCGGCGTGTGGCGCACAATCAGTATCGGGCTACCGCGCCATAGCACGACAATCTGCTGCCCCGGAGCGATCGGTTTCAGATCAACCTCGATCGGTGCACCGGCCGCGATCACATCGGCCGACGGCTCCATCGAATCGATCAGTGTCCAGGCCACTGCCGCGCCACCGATCGCCGCGCCGGCCTGCGCGATCAGCGTCAGGAAATCCCGGCGCGAGCCTCCCGGCTCCGCGGTGGCGGCCTCGGCTGACATGCGGCAAGCCTAGCGCGTGCCGATATCCTCCCACCGTCCAGACCATGTAGAGTTGGTCATCTGTATGGTGGACCCGACATGATCACACCGGCCTATGTGCGGATGATGGCTGCCTACAATGTGGAGATGAACCGCCGGCTCTATGCCGCCGCCGCCAATCTCACGGATGATGCCCGCAAGGCGGATCATGGCGCATTTTGGGGTTCGATTCATCGCACGCTCGCGCATATCTACTGGGGCGATAGCCAATGGATGTCGCGCTTCGATGGCTGGGAACGTCCGACCGTGCCGATCAAGCAAAGCGGCGACATGATCGCCGACTTTGCCGTGCTGCGGACGACGCGCGTCGACGCTGATGCGCGGATCGAGGCGTGGGCACGCCGCGTCGACGATGCCTGGCTCGCGGCCGACCTGGTGTGGTTCAGCGGGGCCGCGCAGCGCGAGATCCGTGCGCCGAAGGGCAAGCTGGTGACGCATTTCTTCAACCACCAGACGCACCATCGCGGCCAGGCGCATGCGCTACTGACGGCGCAAGGCCAGGACACGGGCGACACCGACCTGTTCCTGGTAGTGCCGGAGACGTACTGAAACGCCCGCCCCGTTTACCCCGGCCGTCGCGCTCTAAGCTGTCCCGAGCTCTTCCAGGGTCCGTCCCTTCGTCGCCGGCACATGCCCGTCTGGTATCAGGTACGGCCTCACGCGCTGACAACGCCAGCCACACACCCGCCAACGTCAGCATCTGCGCCAAGGCGAAGCCGCAGGCGATCGCACTGGTTAGGCGACGCTGCTGCCCCTCAGGCGTGGGACGCGTTGCAACGCGCCGGACTGGTCGTGATCCGCGCGGCGCTGCCGGAGGCAACACTGGTGCTGACCGGAGCGAACCGGGACGGCGTGGATGGCCTGTTGGTGCTGACGCCGGTCCGCGACCCAAATGGGATCGATAGCATCCACAGCTATGAGCCGACGGAGCTGACGGCACGCGCCGCGCATCGCCAAGGTCTGGATCGCGCGGCATTGGCACGGCTGCCGTTTCCGATGGACCGGCATCCTTGGGCTAGCCGAGCCATCGTGTGCGAACGCCGACACGCGCACGCTGATCACATTTACTTGTGGCTTGCGTTGGAACGCTGCGTGTTGATGCGCAAATTGGCCGCGTTGCGGACTGGGCCACCGCTCATCACGTATCCGTGTTGCTGGGGATGTTCGGCGCGAGAGCCAACGCAATGTGACCGCACAGTTGGCATGGTTCTGCGAGGTGCGACAGGCCTGTGAACGCAACGGTATTGGATGGGCGCTTTGGGGATACGACGATCAAATGGGTTTCGGCATCGATCCACACACCACGCCGTCGACACGCGATATCGCGCTGCGCACCGCACGGAATTGAACGGCAGAAAGTGAGGCAAGCCCGCGATCGTACGATCGTGCAACCATCCGGGGATGCAAACGATTTGCCGCGGGACAGTCACAGTGCAGCATAAACCCTGCGTCAAAGTAACGTTTCAAAAGAAAAGCCCCCGGTCAGAGACCGGGGGCAGGTAAACAGGGAGGCTTCACGTCTGGGAGACGCAGGGGTCAGAGACCCCTTTCCAACCACAAGGGCTGGAACACTGGCGGCCAAGCCGCCGTAACCGTAATAGGGAAAGTAGTGACGCACCCCCCGATTTGCCAACGTCGAAACCCGAAATGCCGCCATGCTCGGATCGCATGACGCGGCGCACCAATTCGGGCCAATTATGGCAGGGATGTTCTAGCCACTGACGCCACGAGGAGGCGTGGTGTTCTGTTACAAATCAGTGGCGCTCGGCAAGTCGCGTCAGCAGGAAATCACGGAACACGGCGACGCGCTTCGAATTGCGCAGCTCCTCGGGATACACGAAGAAAACCTCGACCTTCGGTCCCTTCAGATCGGGCAGCACGCGCACCAGGTCCTGGTTCTCCGCCATCGTATAATCGGGCAGCACACCTATTCCCAATCCAGAACGAACCGCCAGCAACACGGCCTGCAGGCTGTTAACTTCCAGCGACGCGCGGCGCGGATTACCGGGCCGGCGTCCCGCCTCCGCCAGCCAGTTGATGTCCGGCACCGGTGGATGGTACTCGCCGAACTGCACCAGCCGGTGCGCATCCAAATCCTCGGCACGTTGCGGCACGCCGTGCTTCTTCAGGTAATCGGGCGACGCGACGATCTGCCAGTCGATCGTCATCAGGTGCCGCTGTACCAAATCCGGCTGCTTCGGCGGATGCATGCGGATGGCGACGTCGGCCTCGCGCATCGCCAGGTCCAGATCGAGATCATCCAGCAGCAGCGTGACCGAGACCTCGGGGTACATATCGAAGAACTCGTGAATGCGCGGTGCCAGCCAGGACGCACCGAAGCCGGCGGTGGTGGTCACCTTCAATCGGCCGGCGGGCTTCTCCTTGCTCTCGGTCAGCAGCGCCTCGGTGATGGCAAGCTTGGCGAACACCTCGCGCACGGTGCGATTCAACTGCTCGCCCTGCTCGGTCAGGATCAGGCCGCGGGCATGGCGATGGAACAGCGGGACCTGCAGCGCTTCTTCCAGCGCCGAGATCTGCCGTGACACGGCTGATTGGCTCAGGTTGAGCGTCTCGCCCGCATGCGTGAAGCTGCCTGCTTCAGCGACCGCGTGGAAGACGCGCAGCTTGTCCCAGTCCATGTTGGAGCCTCTCCCCTCCCCAGCGAGTCGTGCCAGCGCGGCGCGTCACCTTAGACGATGTTTTCCGAGTTGGGCGCCAGGAAATCGACCTTCCTGGAACAATTGGTGCACCAAATTTGCCTTCAGGCGGCTTCGCGCGCCGCAGTCTCGGTCTGCCCCGCCAGATATTTCTCCGCCTCCAATGCCGCCATGCACCCGGTTCCAGCCGCGGTCACCGCCTGTCGGAAGACCTTGTCCTGCACATCGCCGGCCGCGAACACCCCCAGCACCGAGGTACGGGTGCTGCCGGGCGTTGTCACAATATAGCCCTCGGCGTCCATCGTCATCTGGCCCTTGAAAATGGCGGTGTTGGGCGAATGGCCGATAGCGATGAACACGCCTTCGGCCGGCAGACGGTGCTCAGCGCCGGTGCGGGTATTGCGCAGGCGCACGCCGGTGACGGTCTCGGGCGTGCCCTCGCCCAGGATCTCCTGCACCACGCTGTCCCACACCACGCTGATCTTCGGATGTGCCAGCAGTCGGGCCTGCAGGATCTTCTCAGCGCGCAGACTGTCGCGGCGGTGAATCAGCGTCACATGCGCGGCGTGATGGGTCAGATAGAGCGCCTCCTCAACCGCGGTGTTGCCGCCGCCCACCACCGCCACGTTCTTACCGCGGAAGAAGAAGCCATCGCAGGTTGCGCAGGCCGACACGCCGGCGCCGCGCAGATGTGCCTCGGACGGCAGACCAAGCCAGCGCGCCTCGGCGCCCGTCGCGATCACCAGCGCGTCGGCGAGGAACACATCGCCGGAATCGGCGATGCAGCGGAATGGCCGGGCCAACAGGTCCACCGAAGTGATGATGTCGTGCACGATCCGGGTGCCAACGTGCGCGGCCTGTTGTGCCATTTGCTCCATCAGCCAGGGGCCCTGGATAATCTCGGCGTAGCCGGGATAATTCTCGACATCCGTGGTGATCATCAGTTGGCCACCCGGCTGTAGGCCGGCGACCATGATCGGCGCCAGGCTGGCGCGCGCCGCGTAGATGGCCGCGGTATAGCCGGCGGGGCCCGCGCCTATGATCAGCAGCCGCGTGCGGTGGGTCTCAGGCATCGAATCGATCCGTCTTCGGTTGGTGCGACCATATCGGGCGGGTTCCCTGCGAGACAAGGAAGCGACGCCGGACCCGGTGCGCCTGGGCTTGCCCCGGCGCGAGTGTGCAATAATATTGCGCGAAGACCGCGATCCGCATTCCTAGAGTCAACAGGTTCCCGCGCCCCCCATGAAGACCGCGCTCGACGAAACGCCGATCCTTGATGCGATCGACCGCCGGATACTGGCCGAGCTGCAGGCGGATGGGCGGATGACGAATGTCGAGCTGGCCAGCCGGGCCGGCATCTCGGCCCCCCCCTGTCTGCGACGGGTACGGCGGCTGGAGGAAGCCGGAATCATCCGCGGCTATCACGCCGACACGGACCCGCAGCGGCTGGGATGGGAAATCACGTTCTTCGCGGTGGTCGGGCTGGAGAGCCAGAAGGAAGCGGTGTTGTCGGCCTTCGAGCAACTGGTGGCCGGTTGGCCCGAGGTGCGTGAGTGCCACATGATCCGCGGTGGCGGCGATTTCCTGTTGAAGCTGGTGGCGCGCGACACGGCGCACGAGAACCAGTTGACCCAGAAGCTGACCGGGTCGCCGAGCGTCAGCCGGGTGCAGACGCTGCAGACGATCCGCACCAGCCGGTCGCTCGCAGGGGTGCCGCTATAGGGCGCTCGCCCGCCGATGCTTGCGCCGCCGCGCGACAAGGAGCCCGACCAGCCCGCCCCCCAGAACACTGAGGCTGGCAGGATTTGGGCCGCCGTCAGGGTTTGCGCCCGCGCGGGCACACTGCCCAAAAGGCTCACCGCCGCGACGATCGCGATCTGCCACCGAGCCAACACGCCGCGACGCCCTTCCACCGATGGTCTGGTTTAGTGGGCAATGGGTACCAGGCTCTTTGGTCTGTCGCACTTTTTTATTTCATTCTTATATTTTGAAGCAATGGCAATCGCCGCAGTGCAGCATGCCGGCCGCACCATGCCTTGTACCAAA
>DATHNE010000207.1:0-65307 GCA_035486355.1 Acetobacteraceae bacterium | reverse complement strand
GGAAGCTGACGCACGCGGCGTGAAAGCGCGGCGCGCGCCATGAATGCCTTATCGTAGCGCAACGTCGTGGGGTCTTTGGCTGCCGCTGCGTCGCAACGGATCGAACGGCACCAGGTCCACGCGCGTTTGCTGCCCTAACGCAACCTCCGCCAGCAATCGTCCCGCCAGCGGCCCGATCGTCAGTCCCGCCGCACCCAACCCATTGCCGATCACCAGCCCGTCCACCCCGCGCACGCGGCCAAGCAGCGGCCGTACCTCCGGCCCCACGGGGCGGAACCCGACGCGGGTCTCGATCAGCTCCGCACCGGCCAGCCCGGGCGCCACGTCCAACGCGTGCGCCAACACCTCAGCCTGGCCTGCCGCGGTGACGCGATAGGCGAAGCCCGCGCCCGGCTCGCGCGTCGCACCCGCCACCACGCGTGCGTCGTCGAACGTCACCAGATAGTGGCTGCCGGGCGGCAGGATCACCGGCCAGTCGCGCGTATCGTACCCGGCCACGCGCAAATGTATGATCTGCCCGCGCTGTGGCGCGATCGGCAAGGGAATGCCGAGGCGGTGCAACAACTCGGGCGCCCAGACACCGGCGGTGACGATCACCTCGTCTGCCGTGATGGTTTCACCCGCGACGATCACGCCCAGGACACGATTGCCGTCGGCGCGCAACGTGGCCTCGCCCGGATGCAGTGTGGCACCATGTTTCTGCGCCGCCCGCAGCAGGGCCGCCGCCAGACGGCGCCCGTCGACGCGTGCACCGCCGGCCACGTGCACGGCGCCGTACTCCTGCCGCAGCGGCGGGAACAAGGCGCGCGCCTCGCGCGGGGCGAGCCGGCTGATCGCACCCATCTCCGGCGCATCCGCCTGACGCTGTCGCGCGAAACGTTCGATGCAGGCCAGCTCCGCGGCGTCGGCGGATACCACCAACGCGCCGCTGCGCCGGAAGCCAAGATCGGTCTCACCGAGCTCTGCCAGTGCGGGGACCAGGTCGGTATAGTAACGACCCCCGTCGGCATACAACGCGTAGAACACGGCGTCGTCCACACCGGACACCCAGGGACAGATGAGGCCGGCACCCGCCGCGGTGGCGCGCCCGTCGCGCGCCGCATCAATCACGATCACCTGCGCCCCCGCACGCGCCAGGTGATAGGCGGCGCTAGCGCCCAACACGCCGGCCCCGACGACAATCGCGCGCATCGTTTGCCTCCCTTCGCTGGCATGACCCAGATCAGGTTCAACGGGTATGATCTCAGCCCCGCGCTGGGGCACCCCGGTCAGACGGAACAGTTTCAGCGGGTGGGTGGGAAGTCAAGCGCCCCGGCCAACACCTCTCCCGCACAGCGGAAGAGGCGACTAGGGGTGGCCACCCTGGCTGCCCGCGCCGTCGCGGGCCTGATCCAGGATCTCCAACAACGCCGGCCGCACGCGGTGCAGCTCCTCCAGGTGGTTGGCCGACAGCGCGGCCAGACGGGCTTCGGCGGTCGCCGTCAGCGCCAGCCGCACGCGCCGCCGGTCGTGCGTGTCGGGCACGCGCAACAGCAACCCGCCCTCGACCAGACGGTCCGCCAGCTCCACCGCGCTGTGGTGCTGAATGCGCAACCGCTCGGCCAGGTAGCCGATGGTCGGGATGGCCGCCTCCGGCGCGCCCTTGATCGCCAGCAGCGCCTGATGCTGGCGCGGTGTCAGACCCTCTCGCGCCGCCGCCGCCTCGCTGAACTCCAGGAAGCAGCGAATCAGGTAGCGGAATTCCGCCAATCGCCGGTATTCGGCGGTGTCCATCCCGGTCATGGCTGGTCTGCGCGCGGCGGGTTCGCCGCTTGCGAATTACATATCGTGATACGATGTATTTGCCGCGCAGCGCGCACGCCCGCCTCCATAAGGATCCGTCAGGGTGACACAGACCGCACGATCTGCGAGCGGCGCCGATACGCTCGACCATGCCATGAGCAAAGGAATTCGCCATCTGGGCGATTTCACCACCGATCCGCGCGTCCTGGTGATCGTGGCGATCGCCCTCCTCGTGGGCACCGGCGGCGTGATCTCGGGTGTCATCCTGCTGAAGCTGATCCGCCTGTGCACCAACATCGCGTATTTCGGCGCCTTCAGCTTGGCCGACCTGCCGCTCGGCCACTCGCCGCTGGGGCCGTTCGCCGTTCTGGTGCCGGTGGCCGGCGCGCTGATCATCGGCCTGATGGCACGCTACGGCAGTGACAAGATCCGCGGTCACGGGATCCCGGAGGCGATCGAGGCAATCCTGCTCGGGCGCTCGCGGCTAGACCCGAAGGTGGCGATCCTGAAGCCGCTGTCGTCGGCGATCTCGATTGGCACCGGCGGGCCGTTCGGTGCCGAGGGGCCGATCATCATGACGGGCGGGGCGATCGGCTCCCTGATCGCGCAATTGCTGCCGGTCAGCGACAACGAGCGGAAGACGCTGCTGGTGGCCGGCGCGGCGGCGGGCATGACCACGGTGTTCGGCACGCCGATCGCCGCGGTCATGCTGGCGGTGGAGCTGCTGCTGTTCGAATGGACGCCGCGCAGTTTCGTTCCGGTGGCGGTCGCGGCGATCACCGCCGAGGTCGAGCGCACCTGGCTCGGCTTGCCCTCGCCATTGTTTCCGTTCCTGGGCGCAATGGACGTCACACTGATCGCGACGCTGTGCTGGGTACTGGTGGGTCTGCTGTCCGGCCTGCTGACGCGGCTGGTCTATGCGTGTGAAGACGGATTCCTGAAGCTGCCGATCCATTGGATGTGGTGGCCAATGCTGGGTGGCGTGGTGGTCGGCGTCGGCGGCTGGATCGATCCGCGGGCACTCAGTGTCGGCTACGACAACATCGCGCAGATGCTGCAAGGCACGATGCCGCCGGCTTCGGCGCTGCTGTTGTTGGCGGTGAAGGCGATCATCTGGGGGGTGGCCTTGGGGTCCGGCACCTCGGGCGGTGTGCTGGCGCCGCTGCGGATCATGGGCGGCGGCATGGGCATGGCGCTGGCGCATGTGTTGCCGGCGGCCAGCCCGGGATTCTGGGCGCTGCTGGCGATGGCGGCGACGATGGGTGGCACCATGCGGTCCCCGCTGACGGCGACGTTTTTCGCCACGGAGCTGACGGGCAACACGCATGTACTGCTGCCGTTGCTGGCGGCCTGCGTCACCGCGCATCTGGTCACCGTGCTGCTGATGCGCCGATCGATCCTGACCGAGAAAGTGGCACGGCGCGGGCATCATCTGTCGCGTGAGTATCGCGTTGATCCATTCACCTTGACGCGGGCGGACGATGTGATGACCACCGAGGTGCAGACGGTGCCGGACAGTATGACGCTGCATCAGGCCGCGTCGTTCCTGACCGATCCGGGCACGGCGCATCCGAGCTTTCCGGTGGTGGATGCCGCGCGGCGCGTGCTGGGCATTATCGATCCGCCGGCGGTGCTGCGCTGGCGGCGTGCTGGCAAGCACCGGGATGAGACCCTGGGGCGGCTGGCCGGTAAAGCCCGTGCGATTGTTGCCTACCCGGATGAGTATCTCGATGGGCTGATCGATCGCATGACGCGGGCGAATGTGGCGCATATTCCGGTGGTCTCGCGCGAGGACGAGCATCTGCTCGGTTATATCGGCTGGCGGGATCTGATGAATGTGCGCACCCGGCTGCAGGCCGAGGAACGGGACCGCGTGGTGCTCTACCGCGTGCGGTAACTGGCTGGACGGCATAGTGGTCGTGTCATCGGGGGAAGGCTTCCCGCCGGGCGGCCAGCTCCTTACGCAGCGCCCGCAGTTCTTCGAACGTCCGGCTCGTATCACGCATGATCGCCGCGATGCCTGTCATCTGTCCGGTGGTGTCGGTGAATGGCACGACGGTGAATTCCACCGAGACGCGTGTGCCATCCTTGCGCAGGGCTGGCACTGACAGCACCTGGCCACCGCCGTAGCGGGTCTGGCCGGTGCGCACAGTCTCGCGATAGCCCTGCCAATGCCGCGCACGCAACCCCGTCGGGATGATCAGGTCGAGTGACTGGCCGATCGCCTCGGCGGCGACATGGCCGAACACGCGGGTGGCACCGTCGTTCCAGACCCGGATCGTGCCGTCAGCATCGGCATAGACCAATGCGTCCGCCATCTTCGCCACCAAGGTGATGGCAAATTGGGTCAGGTCCATCAGGTGCCCCGGGCACGTGCATCGGTGGTGGCATCGGTGGCGATGGCATCCATGGCGATGTCATGTGGCTGCGGGAAGATGGTTTCGAGCGCGCCGAACTGGTAGCCGACGCCGACGACGAAGGCGCGCTGGGGCAGGGCGGCGAGCGTACGGTCGAAATAGCCGCCGCCATAGCCCAGACGGTACCGCGCGCGATCGAAACCGACCAGCGGGGCCAGGATCAGATCCGGCATCACCCGATCACGATGTGCCGGAACAGGAATGTTCCAGAAGCCCGGCACCGTCGCCTCACCCGGTGCCCAGCGCCAGTATTCCAGTGGCGCTTGCCGCCTCACCACCACCGGCAGGCAGAGGCTGATCTGCCGGTGCTGCGCCAGCGCACGACCCCAGGGCAACAGGCTCGGCTCCTGCTGGATCGGCCAATACAGGCCGACTATCGTCGGGGTCGTGTCGGCGCAGAGACGATCCAGCTTGCTTGCGATGATATCCGCGGCGCGCTTGCGATCCTCGGGTCGCAGGTCCTGACGGCGTGCCAGCAGCTCTGCCCGCTTGGCGCGGCGCCAGGCTGCGATCTCGGCCGGCGTCATGTCGCCACGACCGCGAGGCCCAGCAGCGCGGCGAGCCGGCGACGCGGGGCGATCAAGTCGGCCAGGGAATAGCCGTCGAGCACCGCCAGGAACGCCGCCAGGGCGTCGTACAGCGCTGTCTGTAGCACGCAGGCGGGGCCGATCGCGCAGGCCTCCGCGTGGTCAAAGCAGGCGACCAGGGCAAGGTCGGGTTCGGTGCGTCGCACGACGGCGCCAAGGTTGATCTGGCCGGCGGGCCGTTTCAGCCGCACGCCGCCGCCCTTGCCGCGCACCGTCTCAATGTCGCCGCTGAGGCCGAGCTGATGCACCACCTTGGTGAGGTGTGCCTCGGAGATCCGATAGGTGCGCGCGATCTCGGCGATGGTGGTGGGGTGCGGTGCCCGGATCGCCAGATAGATCAGCGTGCGCAGCGTGTAGTCGGTGTAGGCCGTGAGCTTCATGTCGCCTCCGGCGCGCGTCGTTCCAGGCCCTCCGGCGGTTGGCCGAGCCGGTGGAACAGCGCGAGCTGGAGGCTTGTGGCAATACGCTGCGCCTTGCGCGCGAATGCGGCGGCGAGGTCGGCGGCAAACAGGTCGCGCGCCGTCGCTTCGAACAGCGCCAGCCAGCGGGGGAACAGCGCGCGATCCATCCCTTGCACCACACGGTGCACAGCGACCGGATTGCCGGAATAGCGACCGGAGGTGAGCATCACCGACGACCAGAAGCGTTGCATCGTCGCCAGATGGGCGGGCCAATCCGCCTCGACGATCGCGGCCTCGAACACCGGGCCCAGGCGCAGATCGCGCCGTACCCGCGCGTAGAATGCGTCGACCAGAAGCGTGATCGATTCCTCGGTGATGCGGCGAAATCGCTGCGTGTCGGTTTGCGGGGTCATGCTGCACCAGAAGATTTATTTGAAATATATCTTATCGCGCGTTGACGGCTCGGTCAACGCCGGCTTGTCCCAGCCATGCGCGCGATAGCCTTGCGCGCACCGCACCCGCTTGTTAGGCATCCTGCTGCACCGCAGCATGTGCCGGAGACGCCGATGCCGCTGACCCCACCCGCCCCGCGCGAGTCGCTGCACACCCGCCGGATCGAGATCAACGGCTATCGCCGTGCCGATGGGCTGTTCGACATCGAAGGCCGCCTGGTCGACACCAAGCCGTACGGATTTCCAAACCAGGATCGCGGCTACATCGCGGCTGATGAGCCGGTGCACGACCTGTGGATGCGCGTGACGGTCGATGAGACGATGCTGATCGTCGCGTGCGAGGCCGCGTCGGACCGCACGCCGTACGCGGTGTGTCCGCAAGCCGCACCGAACTTCGCGGCGCTGACGGGACTGCACATTCGTCCGGGCTTTCTGCGCGAGGCGACGAACCGGGTGCGCGGCACGCTGGGCTGCACCCATCTGCGCGAAATGCTGCAGCAGATGGCGACCACGGCGTTCCAGACGATCAATCCGGCGCGTGCGCGCAACGAGGTCAAGGAAGGCAGTGTGCCAGCCGGCAGCGACAAATTCGATGCAAAGATCGCCGAAAAGATGGGCGGCGCGCCGGCCATTGTCGGGACCTGTCTCGCCTACGGCACCGACAGCCCGGTGGTCCTGCGCCGCTGGCCGCATCTGTATACCGGTCCGAAGGCGGAACCGGAGGCTGCCGCAGCCGAGTAAGCGCTGCGCCGCGGCGGCGGATCGTTACGCCGCCAGCGTGACGCGCAGTTCCATCCGCCGCAGCTCCGCCGTCCGCCCATGCGCGGCGATCAGAGCATGGCCGGCAGGCACTGCATGCCAATCCTCACGATCGTCGTCGATCGGCTCCGACACCACCACCAACCCGCAGTCCTGTTGGCGATAGTACAGCGTCGGCGGCGCGGCATCGCTGGACCAGCGGAAGGCCCAGATGCCGGTGCCATCAGTCAGGGCCGCGGTGAAGCGCAGCGGCGCCGTCACGTCGGACCGACGCATTTCCGCCAGCACCAGGCCCAGCGTCTCACTGATCGCGCCGACCGGATCGGTCTCCAGGCCACGCGCCGCGGCGGCGAGGAAAATCGCCTCGGTGTCGGTCGTTCCGGTGCGCACAGTGTACAGCTCGTCCGGCACCAGTGCCTCCACCCGTCGGCGGATCGCGCGGTAGCCACCGATCTGGCCGTTGTGCATGAACATGAAACGGCCGAGCGCGAACGGATGGCAGTTGGCGCGCGTGGTCGCGGTGCCGGTCGCGGCGCGGACATGGGCGAAGAACAGCGACGAGCGCACCTGGGAGCAGATCGACCACAAATTCTCGTCCGACCAGGCCGGGCGCAGCTCCCGATACAGGCCCGGCTCTGACCGCTCGCCGTACCAGCCGACCCCGAACCCATCGCCGTTGGTTTCGGTCTTGCTCTCCGCCGCGTGCTGCGACTGCTTGATCAGCGAATGGCTGGGCGAGGCGACCAGCGTCTCCAGCAAGATCGGCTCGCCGTGATAGGCGAGGAATCGGCACATGGGATTGCAACGCTCCGCCGGTGTGAAGCCGAGCGTGGGACATAGCAGAAAGCACGGGCGTTCGCACCGCTTTGCGAACATTGCCGTCCCGCGTGGGCGTCGTAGGGGCAAGGCCACGGACGGCAGGGAAGGGGCGGATCGTGATGAGCAACACCAGACGGCGGGCAACCGTCGCGCCAACCATCCCGCTCCATTGACAGCCCCCGAACCCCCCTGTACCCCGCCCCGCCACAGTTCGCCGTAATCCGTTCTCATCGCGGCTTGCCGCGCCAGCCACTGGGCGGGAGTTCCCCTGTATGCCGGTCCACGCGTTCGTCTTCCCCGGCCAGGGTAGCCAGGTGGTCGGCATGGGCCGCGATCTGGCCGCCGCCTTCGCGCCGGCGCGCGAGGTGTTCGAGGAAGTCGACGAGGTCCTGAAGCAGAAGCTGTCCAAGCTGATGTTCGAGGGGCCGGGCGAAGAACTGACACTGACCGAGAACGCGCAGCCGGCGTTGATGGCGATGTCGCTCGCGGTGCTGCGGGTGCTGGAGAAGGAAGGCGGGTTCGCCCTGCGCCAGAAGGCGGTGGTGGTGGCGGGCCATTCGCTGGGCGAATACAGCGCGCTGGCGGCTGCTGGCGCGTTCAGCGTCGCCGATGCCGCGCGACTGCTGAAGCTGCGTGGGCAGGCGATGCAGAAGGCAGTGCCGGCCGGCACCGGGGCGATGGCCGCGTTGCTCGGCGCCGAGATGGATCTGGCGCGCGAAATTTGCGCCGCGGCCGCGCCGGTTCCGGACAGCGAGACCAAGGCGACCGACGTGGTCGAGGCCGCCAACGACAATGGCGGTGGCCAGGTGGTGATTTCCGGCGCGCGGGCAGCGGTGGAGCGCGCGGTGGAAATCGCCAAGGCAAAGGGCGTGCGCCGCGCGATGCTGCTGCCGGTTTCCGCCCCCTTCCATTGCGCGCTGATGGCGCCGGCCGCGGATGCGATGGCCGCGGCGCTGGAGCAAACCCCGCCGCTCGCCCCCGCCGTGCCGCTGATCGCCAACGTGATCGCGGCCAAGGTCACCGATCCGGCGCAAATCCGCGCCCTGCTGGTCCGCCAGGTCACCGCGACCGTGCGCTGGCGGGAATGCGTGCTGGCGATGACCGCGCTCGGCGTCGACAGTTTCCTCGAACTTGGCGCCGGCAAGGTGCTGTCCGGCCTGAGCCGCCGCATTGCCCCCGACGCCGCGATCGCCGCAGCCGGTACGCCGGCTGAGATCGAGACGGTGCTGAAAACCCTCTGAGGGATCGCTGCCATGTTCCAACTGGATGGCAAGACCGCGCTGGTGACCGGCGCCTCGGGCGGCATCGGGGCGGGCATCGCGCGGGCCCTGAACGCCCAGGGTGCCGCTGTGGTGCTGTCCGGCACGCGCCGCGATGTGCTCGACTCGCTCGCGGGAGAGTTGGGGGATCGCGCGCATGTGTGCCCAGCCGATCTGAGCGATCCCGCCGCCGCGGAGACGCTGATCGAGGCCGCCGAGGCCGCGGCCGGGCCGCTGACGATCCTGGTGAACAATGCCGGCCTGACGCGCGACCGGCTGGCGCTGCGGATCCTCGACGCGGACTGGGACGCCGTGCTGAACGTCGATCTGGCCGCCCCGTTCCGCCTGGCACGCGCCACACTGCGCGGCATGCTGCGGCGGCGTGCCGGGCGGATCATCAATATCGGCAGCATCGTCGGCGCGACCGGCAACCCCGGCCAGGCCAATTATGCCGCAGCCAAGGCCGGGTTGATCGGCATGACCAAGGCGCTGGCGCAGGAGGTTGCCTCCCGCGGCATCACCGTGAACGCCGTGGCGCCGGGCTTCATCGTCACGCCGATGACCGACGCCCTGGGCGAGGCGCAGCGCACAAAGCTAACCAGCGCCATCCCGCTGGGCCGACTCGGGGTACCAGCCGACATCGCCGCCGCAGTCGTCTTCCTCGCCTCGGACGAGGCCGGCTGGATCACCGGCGCCACGCTGCATGTCAATGGCGGCATGGCAATGATATGACGACCCCGCCCGGGTCCCTCTGCGTGTTGGCGGCGGCGGGGAAACCATGCTAAGCGCCGGGCAGCGTCGCCGGACGGCAACATAAATCAGGGTCGGTTTTGACCCCATCGAATCAGGCAGGAGTGGTAGCGCCGATGAGCGAGATCGCGGACCGGGTGAAGAAGATCGTGGTCGAACACCTCGGTGTGGAGGAGGCGAAGGTCACGCCGGAGGCATCGTTCATCGATGATCTCGGTGCGGACAGTCTCGACACGGTCGAGCTGGTGATGGCCTTCGAGGAGGCGTTCAGCGTCGAAATCCCCGAGGATGCGGCCGAGAAGATCGCCACCGTGAAGGATGCGATCGAATATATCGAGAAGCAGAAAGTGCCCTGATTCAGGTCCGTTCAGGAGTACGGTAACAATGCGCCGCGTGGTGGTGACGGGCATGGGCATTGCCTGTCCCCTTGGCCTGGGCGTCGAGAATGTCTGGCGTCGCCTGATCAACGGCGAATCGGGCCTCTCCGCGATCCAATCGTTCGATACCAAGGATCTGCCGTGCAAGGTTGCCGGCCAGGTGCCACAGGGCACCAAGGCCGATGGGCGGCTGGACATCGCCGAGTGGATCCCGGTCAAAGATGTGAAGAAAATGGATCGGTTCATCCATTTTGCCTTGGTCGCGGCGACCGAGGCGGTGGAGGATTCCGGCTGGATGCCCACAGACGAGGACGATCGTTGTGCCACGGGCGTGATGATCGGCTCCGGCATCGGTGGCTTGCAGACCATTTATGAAGCTGCGCTGCAGGTGGCGTCGGGCAAGGCGCGGCGGCTGTCACCGTTCTTCATTCCGTCCTCGCTGATCAATCTTGGTTCCGGCCACGTTTCGATCAAGTACGGCTTCAAGGGGCCGAACCATTCGGCCGTGACCGCGTGTGCGACCGGCGTGCATGCGATCGGTGACGCGTCGCGGCTGATCATGCTGGGCGATGCCGATGTGATGGTGGCGGGCGGCGCCGAGGCGGCGGTGTGCGAGATCGGCATTGCCGGGTTCTGCGCGTCGCGCGCGCTGTCGACCGCGTTCAACGATCAGCCGGCAAAGGCGTCGCGGCCGTGGGACAAGGATCGTGACGGCTTCGTGATGGGCGAGGGCGCGGGCGTGGTCGTGCTGGAAGAATACGAGCACGCCAAGGCGCGCGGCGCGAAGGTCTATGCCGAAGTTGCGGGCTACGGTATGTCGGGCGACGCGTATCACATCACCGCGCCGGCTGAGGGCCATGACGGCGCGTTCCGCTCGATGCGTGCCGCAATGAAGAATGGCGGGTTCACCCCGGCGGACATCCAGTACGTGAATGCGCACGGCACGTCGACGCCGCTGGGCGACGATCTGGAGCTGGAAGCGGTGGAGCGGCTGTTCGGCGATGCGGCAAATGGATTGGCGATGTCGTCAACCAAATCGGCGGTCGGGCATCTGCTGGGCGCGGCCGGCGCGGTAGAGGGGATCTTCTCGATCCTGGCGATTCGCGATGGCGTAGCGCCGCCGACGCTGAACCTGGATGCACCCAGCCGCGCGAGCGTGATCGATCGGGTGGCGAACCAGGCGCAGCCGCGCAAGATCAACGTGGCCCTGTCCAATAGTTTTGGGTTCGGCGGAACCAACGCCTCTGTCATCTTCCGCGCCGCCGCCTGAGGACGCACCACCGAAGGACGGTCCGCCGCCAACGCGCCGTCATCGCTGGGGTGTTTCCGTTGTTGTGACCGTGGCCGTGCTGGCGGCGGTGGCCGGCGGTGCGGCGCTGGGCGCACGGCATGTCTACACCATGCCAGGGCCGTTGGCCGAGGCGCGTGATGTGGTGGTGCCGCGGGCCGGCACGCCGCGTGTCGCGAAGGCACTGCATGCGGCGCGGGTGATCGGTACGCAATTGGCATTCCGGTTGGCGATGCTGGCCACGGTGCGCGCCGGCCCGATCCATGCGGCGGAGCTGGCGTTTCCGGCGCATGCGTCGTTGCGCGAGGTGCTGACGATCCTGCGCACTGCACGGCCCGTCGAGCATCGGTTGACGATTCCGGAAGGGCTGACCGCGCGGCAGATCACGGCACTGCTGGCGCATGCCGAGGCGCTGACTGGTTCGGCGGATGTATCGGCCGAGGGCGTGCTGCTGCCGCAGACCTATGCCTATGAGTACGGCGCGACGCGGGCGCAATTGCTGGCGCGGGCCGCGGCGGCGCAAGCCCAGGCATTGGCGACGGCTTGGGCCGGGCGTGCACCGAATTTGCCGCCGGCGTCACCGCGCGATGCGGTGATCCTCGCCAGCATCGTGGAACGTGAGACAGCGAATCCGGAGGAGCGGGCACATATCGCGGCGGTGCTTCTCAACCGGTTGCGGCTGAGGATGCGGCTGCAGGCGGATTCAACCGTGGTGTATGCGGCGAGTGATGGGCTGGGGGTGCTGGATCATCCGCTGACGCGCGCGGAGTTGGAACTCGACAGTCCGTATAATACATATCGGATGAAAGGGCTGCCGCCGGGGCCGATCTGTGCGCCGGGACTGGCAAGCCTGAACGCAGTGCTGCATCCGATGGTGAGCGATGATCTGTATTTCGTCGCGGATGGGACCGGCGGGCATGTGTTCGCGCGCACGCTGGCGCAGCATGATGTGAACGTGAAACGATGGCGCAGCCTGGAGCCGCGCTGATCGTCACTGCGGTAGGCCTGACGCGGGCGGCTCGTCTGAGAGCTTCGCTTGCGCCGCCACAGCCAGTGGTACGAGCGCCTCCAAGGCACGGTCGATCCGCTCAATGGTCGTCAGATCATCCGCGAACACGGCGGCGAGTTCTCGACCGTCGCCGCGGATCACGTGTGCGGTCACGGTGATCGAACGCCGGTAGCCACGCGCGGCCGACGGCCCGAGGCGAGCCGGCGGCGCGGCTATGCGACTGGCGCCGGCGCCAGCAATCGCAGCACCACCATCCACGGATAGCGGGTGTCCAGCACTTGCCCATTCGGCATCGCCAGCTTGCCATCCTGCGTCACCGGCACATGTTTCATTGTGACGGCATCATCAACATTGCCGCCGATCACTGAGATCGCTCCCGGAACGCTCGTATCCACTACAATATCGCAATGGCCGGGAAATGACGGTGCCGGCAGATCGTCATAGCGCAGCGCACGGGCGCTGCCGCGGGCTTCGCAGATCAGGTCACCCGGTTGGGGCGCATAGCTCTCGGGCCGCTCGGCGGTGATGATCCAGCCGGAGGTCTGCCCGAGCGCCATCTGCTTGGCGATGTTAATATAGGTCGCGTGATTGGGGGCGTACGGAAAGCGGCTGCCGGCGCCGGCGATGCGCATCACGTACGACACGAACGCGGCCGACCAGGCGTAGTCCCCATCGACATTCGCGGGAAACACAGTGCCCTGCGCGTCATGTTTGCCGGTCCACGCGGCTTCCGGGCTGCCGACATTCATCCCCAGCCACCAGTATTCACCCACGCGCTGCCACAGGCCCTGCACGCGCTCGGGCTTGTCGTCGGGCAGGGGGGCTGGGCGCGTGCCGGGTGGATCGTCATCGACGGGCGAGCTAAACAGGCGCCATTCGCGCAGAGCAATCGCCACCACCGCGTCGCGACTGATCGGCTCGTAGGGCACGCGCGCGAAAGGCGGGACGCGCGCGTCGGGCGGGGTTGGCGTTGCGCAGGCGGCGAGGCCGCCCAGCAGCATCAGCAGCAGGATGCGCTTCATCGCCACTCCCCGATCGTCGATGGGTTACCGGTGACATTCTGTGCCTGTCGGGCTTGGACAAGACATTCCGGAGTTGCAACAATACGCACGATCAAGGCCAGCTTCCCCACCTTCAGCATGTTGGACACCATTTCCAGCATCACGCCATACACCATGGTCTGAGAGCGCGACAGGCCGGTGCCATCGGGCGGCGGATCACGCGAGCTCAGGAAACAGCCCCGCCAACCCGGCGGCACTGGCATCGCAGCGACCACGTTCGGTGATCAGGCCGGTGACGAGCCGCGCCGGCGTCACATCGAAGGCCGGATTGGCGGCGGGACTGCCGGCGGCGGCGATGCGCACCGTGGTGATGGTGCCATCCGCCGCACGACCGGTGATGTCGGTCACTTCGGCAGTGTCGCGTTCCTCGATCGGAATTTCCGCCACGCCGTCGGACACGGTCCAGTCGATCGTCGAGCCGGGCACCGCGACCCAGAACGGCACCGCGTTATCGCGCGCGGCCAGCGCCTTCAGATAGGTGCCGACCTTGTTGGCCACATCGCCGGCGCGCGTGACGCGATCGGCGCCGACGATTGCGAGATCGACCTGGCCGTGCTGCATCAGATGCCCACCAGCATTGTCCGCGACGACCGTGTGCGCCACGCCGTGGCTGCCGAGTTCCCAGGCCGTCAGCGCGGCGCCCTGATTGCGCGGCCGCGTTTCATCGACCCAGACATGCAGGTCGATACCCTGCTCCTGCGCGCGATAGATCGGCGCCAGCGCGGTGCCCCAATCCACTGTCGCGAGCCAGCCGGCATTGCAATGCGTCAGCACGTTCACCGGCCGGCCCGGCGCGCCATCCGCAGCCGCGGTGATCAATTCGGCCCCGTGCCGACCGATCGCCTCACAGTGTGCCACATCCTCATCCGCGATCGCTGCCGCCTCAGCATAGGCCGCGGCAACGCGGCCCGACGGCGCGGTGTTGCGCAGCCGCGTGAGCATGCGCGTGATGGCCCAGCGCAGATTGATCGCGGTGGGCCGCGCGCCAGCGAGCCGCGCCGCCGCGCTTTCCATCGCCTCGGTCGAGGCGTCCTGGCGTAGCGCCAGCGCCAGGCCATATGCCGCCGCCGCGCCAATCAGCGGCGCGCCGCGCACCTGCATCGATTTGATCGCGTGGACCATCTGGCCGGGCTCGGTCAGGCGCGGAGTCTCCATCGCCCAGGGCAGCTTGGTCTGGTCGATGATGCGCACCGACCAGCCATCCGCCGGGTCAACCCAGATGGTGCGATAGGCAACGCCATCAACGCGCATGACACCGATCCTCCCGCACGCCCGTCAGCGCCGCGCGTGCAGCACGCAGACCAGCGTGAACAGGCGGCGCGCGGTGTCGAAGTCGATCGCGATCCGTCCGTCCAGTCGCTGCCGCAGCAGCGTCGCGCCTTCGTTGTGTAGTCCGCGACGCCCCATGTCGATCGCCTGGATGCGTGCCTCGCGCCCCTCTTCGACCGCCTTGACATGGCTGTCCATCAACATCTGGTAGTCCTTGATCAGGCCGCGAAACGGTCCAAGCGCCAAGCCTAGCGTCTGCACCTTCGTGCCATCCGCACCACGCACATCGAACATCAGCCGGCCTTCCCAGATCGACAGACGCAGGTCGTATGGTCCGCCGGGGGCACGCGCCACCGATTTCGCCACGGGCGCGAAATTGTTCTCGGCTTCCAGATCGGCGACCGCCTGCGCACGGTCGGCTTCAAGGATCGGCGACAGGCGGGTGAGCGCCTCGCCTTCCAGTAACACGCGCAGCAGCCGGGTGGCCTCCGGCTTGGTCATTCCGTCGTCGGTGTCGGTTCCAGCATTCCCATCGCCACCATCACCGCCAGCACCCCGCCCTTGACCGGGCGCAGCAAGCCCAGGGCGAGCACCACTGTCAACGGCACAAACACCAGGGTCAGCGCCAGGTTGGACGGGTTGGCCAGCTTTTGTGTGACCAGCATCGCCGGGATGATGATGTGGCCGGAAATCAGGGTGACGAAATACGGCGGCGCATCATCGGCCCGCGCGCTGCCCAGCGGGGCGTGGCAGTTGGCGCATTCATTCACCACGCGCAAGAAGCCGGCGAACAGATGCGTTTTGCCGCAGGCGGGGCAGCGGCCCAGCAGGCCGCGGGCCAGCGCCGTGCCGACGGTGGGCACCGGCCAGGGCGGCAGGGGGCTCGTGCGGTCGGGCTGCCAGCGCGTGATGGCCATCGCGGTGTCCTTGCGGCGGAAGGGCGGCGCCCGGCATAGTCCAGCTGGGACGCCCACTCCATATCGGCGCGCTTGCCGAACGGCGCCAGAGGCGGAAGACTGCTTGCATGGCACGTATTCTGCTGATCAATCCGAACAGATCGTCCAATTGCACGGCGGGGATCAATGCCGCTGTCGCAGGATTTCGGCGTGTGGGCGGGCCGGCAATTGACGTGGTGGATCTCCCGGATGGGCCGCCCGCGATCTACACGTGGCGCGATTGGCATGCGGTGGTGGAGCCGCTGTGCCGCCGCGTCGAGCGCGAGACAGCCGATGTCTACGTGATCGCCTGTGCGTCGGATCCGGGGATCGAGGCGGTGCGTAGCGTCACGCCGCGCCCGGTGCTGGGCGTGTTCCGGTCGGCGGTCGCGGCTGCGGTGGCGCGGGCGGAGCGGTTCGGCGTCATCGCCATCGTCGATGCATCGAAGGCGCGCCATATAGCGGCGCTGCGGGCGATGGGCCTGGAGGCACGGCTCGCGGCCGAGGTCGCACTGAACGTGACAATGGACGCGCTGCTGGAGCCCGAGACGGCGCGTGTGCGGCTGATCAACGCGGCCCGTGCCTGCGCGGCGGCGGGCGCCGGGACGGTGATCCTGGGCTGCACCGGCATGGCGCATCACCGCGCCATCGTCGAACGCGAAGCCGGCGTGCCGGTGATCGAGCCCTGCCAGGCCGCTGCCGCATTGGCGCTGGCGATGGCCCCGACCGGGGGCTGATCAGGCCGTCGTGTGCCCGCGCGGGGGCCCCCCGATGCGCCCTGCGCCTGCGCTGCATCGTGGTCGGGCGCGTTGTTGTCGTGGTCGCCATCTCGATCGACTTTCGTGGTCCGCGGCGGTGGGGCAGACGGCCACGGTTGGCTGGTGACAGCGCCGATCGAACGCATGGGAACAACTCCGAGACTGTGATGGACCGGCGCGTCTTGCCGAAATCGCGGTTCGACCGGGTCGCCGCGCGGGCAAAGTGGCACGAAATTCTTACTGAAATGCGAACGTGGGGAACTCGCGAGTAGGGCACCCGCGACGATCATCGCGAGCAGCGCAACGACGAAGCCATCTCGGTGATGGAGCACTCCGCGCGGAGGTGCCACCCCGGATCGAGATTGCGTCGTCGCGGCACTCCTCGCAATGACACGGGAACGGAGGCCCGGCTACTCCGCCGCGCGCTTATACCATTCCGGAGGCGCAACCGCTCCTACCTGTCCGGTGATCCGCGTATACGCCTCCGGCCGCCGGTGCTTGTCAAACGCGAAGATCGTCGTGCGCCCCAGCGTGCACATGTCCAGATTGCAGTCTGCGGTGATCAGCTCGTCGTCCCAGCTCGTCGCCATGGCGATGATCTCGCCCTGTGGATTGACGATAATCGAATGCCCGAACAGCTCGCACCCATCCTCGGTCCCCGCCTTCGCCGTTGCCACGGCGAAACAGGCATTCTGATAACACCCCGCCTGGATCGACAGATGCGAGTGGAACACGCGCAGATGATGCGCCTCGAACCCGCCAGACTCCATGTTGAGGCTTGGGGTGTTGTATCCCAGCATGACCAGCTCGACGCTTTGCAGTCCCAGCACACGCCACGCCTCCGGCCAGCGACGGTCATTGCAGATCATCATCCCCATGTTGATCCCTGGCAGCCCACCCATTGGCGCGCGGATCACCGGAAAACCGAGATTGCCCACCTCGAAATAGCGCTTCTCCAGATGCTGCACCTTGCGCTTCGGATCGAATTCGGCATGACCTGGCAGGTGCACTTTGCGGTACTTCAGCAGGATGTCGCCGTCCGGGTTCACCAGGATCGAGGTGTTGAAGCGGCGCTTCTGCACCGTGCCGTTCTCATCTGGCTCGTGCGCGATCTCGGCGTAGCCGAGGTGAAAGCCGATGCCATATTTACGCGCCGCCGCGAACAGTGGTGCGGTCTCATTCGACGGCATCGCCGTCTCGAACCAATGATCCGCCTCGGCGATATCGGCGTGATCGTGCCGCGGGAAGAAGGTGGTCAGCGCCAACTCGGGGAACACCACCAGCTCCACGCCACGCTGATGCGCGCGCGCCATCAATCGCACCATGCGCTCCACCGCGACACTGCGCGGTTCGGCTTGCTGGATCGGCCCGAGCTGGGCGGCAGCGACGGTGAGGCCGCGTTCGGTCAATCGACTGGCTCCAGGATCAGGTTCGGGGAGATGCTAACATGCACGACATGACGCAAGCCATCCGGCGACAGCTCGCTGACATAGCGCACACCGGCGGGCACGATGGTGCCAGGCGGCAACTGTTCGCGCGTGAATCCGATCGGATGTGCTGAGCAGACGTAGCGAAACGCAATATACCCGCCGGCAACGGTGTGGATCAGCTCCAGTGTCGTCGTGTCCGGCAGGTGGAAGAACGTGGTGAGGCTGTTGTGCACCAGTGCCAGCGTGCGAGGATCGGCGCAGTTGGGCGGCGTGTAACGGCGATGGTATGCCACCGCGGCGATCCAGAGCAAGACACACAGCACGCCAATGCTGGCTGTCGGCCAGCGCCAGCCGATGCGGCGCCGTCGATCCGGTGGCAGATCGCTCAGTGGACCTCACGACGGATGAAGCGGCCGTCGCCGGGCTTCGCCAGCACCTGCGCGCCATCCCAAATCACGCGGCCGCGCTGCATCGTCGTGGCGACGCGCGCGCGCATCGCACGGCCGTGGTACGGCGACCAGCGCAGCTCCGGCCGGTCGACAATGTTGGCCTCATCGAAGGTGAAGCTGCCGCGTTCCAACACGCACAGATCTGCATCCGAGCCGACACGCAGCGCGCCCTTGCGCGGCCACAGCCCGTGCAGCTGTGCGGCGCGTTCCGCGCAATAGGTGGCCAGCAGCGTCGGTGGCAGGCTTCGTTCGTCGAGCAAGGTGAACATCAGCGGCGCGAAGCTCTGCATGCCGACGAGGCCTGCGCCGCAAGCAAAGATGTCTGGCAGCGTCTTGCGTTCCAGCGGCCACGGTGCGTGATCGGTGGAGACATAGGCAATCTTGTCGTCCTGCAACGCCGCCCACATCCGTTCGACTTCCGTTTTCGTGCGGAACGGTGGGTTGCACTTGCCGCGGCCGGCCAGGCGGACGATGTCGTCCTCGGTCATGCACAGATATTGGACGCACGCTTCGCCGGTCGCCTGCATGCCCATGCCGCGGAACAGCTCGGCCAGCGCGAAGCCGCGTGCCAGCGACGAATGCGCGATATGCACATGCGCGCCGGTCTGTAGGCCGATCTCGAAAATCTCCAGATCCGCCATTGTTTCGGCCAAGGGTGGACGCGTGCGGCAATGCATGATCGGTTCGGTCTGACCCGCCGTGCGCGCGTCGTTCGTCAGCCGCTCGACAAGTTCCTGGTCTTCATTGTGCACCGCGACCGGCAGCCCGGTTTTCGCGATGGCCGCGAACGCCTCAACCATCGTCGGATGATCGATGCGCGGAAACCGCACCGCGTCATATTCATAGGTGGAGAGCTTGAACGCCGAGATGCCGGCGGCGGCGAGATCAGGGATCGCACCGCCGCCACCGATCTTCAGGATGGTGCCATACAGCGCCATGTCGACATACGCCGTGCGGTTGACCCACCCAATCTTGTCTTCCAGCTTCGCCGCATCGGTTACCGGATGCGGCACGTCGTACGGCATGTCGACGCAAGTTGTCACGCCACCAGCGGCTGCGCTGCGGGTCGTGCCCTCAATGCCCGCCCAGCCGACCGCGGATGACGTGTGCATATGTCCGTCGACCAGGCCTGGCAGGATCAGCTTGCCACGATGATCCAGCACCGTACTGGACGGCGGTGGCGCGCCTTCACCAATCGCGGCGATCGTCTCACCGCGCACCGCGACATACCCATCGCGCAGCACGCGATGGGTGCTGACGACGTCGCCGATGATCACGCACTCAAACGGAGTAGACACTTATATATAGTCTCCCGCGCTTGCGCAGTACGCCCCCGGCTTGCCGGGATCGCGGCGCGCTCCTACGAAGGGCCGAGGCAAAGCTAGACCGCGTGAAGGCGGACGCCAACCGGAGGATGCGCATGATACTGCATGATGTCACGGTCCACCTGTCCAAGGACAAGTTGAAGCGCGAGGATCAGCTCGCCTGGAAGATCGCCGCTGTCGCCGCCGACAAGGTTCCGGTGGAGAAGGACGTGGCGGAGATGATCATCAACCGGATGATCGACAACGCCGCGGTCGCGATCGCCGCGATCAACCGTCATCCCGTGGTGTCGGCACGCGACATGGCGTTGGGCCATCCACGCAAGGGTGGCGCGACAGTGTTCGGCGCGGCGTCAACGAAGCGGGTTAGCCCGGAATACGCCGCCTGGGCGAACGGCACCGCGGTGCGCGAACTGGATATGCACGACACATTCCTGGCCGAGGACTACTCACATCCCGCCGACAACATCCCGCCGATCCTCGCGGTCGCGCAGACCATGGGAAAGGCAGGCCGTGATGCAATCCGCGGCATCGCAACTGGCTACGAGATCCACGTGAACCTGGTGAAGGCGATCTCACTGCACAAGCACAAGATCGATCACATCACCCATCTCGCCGCCGGCCAGGCGGCCGGCATCGGAACCTTGCTGCGCCTACCGGTCGAAACGATCTACCAGGCGGTGCAGCAGGCAGTGCACGTCAGCGTCACCACGCGGCAATCGCGCAAGGGTCAGATCAGCTCGTGGAAGGCATTCGCGCCGGCGCATGCGGGCAAGCTTGCGGTGGAAGCGGTCGATCGCGTGATGCGCGGCGAAGGCGCGCCGAGCCCGATTTATGAGGGCGAGGACAGCGTGATTGCCTGGGTGCTGGATGGTCCAAAGGCGCATTATCGCGTGCCGCTGCCGGCGGCGGGTGAGCCGAAGCGCGCGATCCTCGACAGCTTCACCAAGCAGCACAGCGCGGAATACCAGTCGCAGGCGCTGATCGATCTGGCGTTTCGCATGCGCGAGAAGATCACCGATGTCGAGCAGATAGATCGCATCGTGATCCACACCAGCCATCACACGCATGCGGTGATCGGCACTGGTGCCAATGATCCGCAGAAGATGGATCCGAAAGCCAGCCGCGAGACGCTGGATCATTCGATCATGTACATCTTTGCGGTCGCGCTGCAGGACGGGCACTGGCACCACGTCGACAGCTATACGCCGAAACGCGCCGGCCGCGCTGACACGGTCCGGCTGTGGCACAAGATCGAGACGACCGAGGACGCGGAGTGGGAACGCCGCTACCTGACCACTGATCCGAACGAGCTGGCATTCGGCGGACGGGTCGATATCATCATGAAGGACGGCAGCACGCTGGTGGATGAGATGGCGGTGGCGAACGCGCATACGCTGGGCGCCAGTCCGTTCAAGCGTCCCGACTACATCGGCAAGTTCCGCACGTTGACCGAGGGGATCATCGCACCACGCGAGGCCGAGCGCTTCCTGGAGGTGGTGCAGAACCTGCCGCGGCTGACGGCGGACGAGCTGCATTTGCTGAACATCGCGCTGCCGGCGGGGAAACTCGCTGTCGGCAAGCCGGGAATTTTCTGACCGTCCCGCGCGTCATGCCGGCGCCAGCCGGCATCCACGCCTCGCCGTTGTGCAGCAAGCAAAGACGTGGATGCCGGGCCTTCGCCCACCATGACGTGGGGATAGACGCAGCGACGATCTGTTGAAGGGAGCACATCATGAGCGACACCGCCGCCATTCCGAATCGGGCGAAGAAGGGCGTGGGCCTGTCCGGCGTCACCGCCGGCAACACCGCGTTGTGCACCGTCGGACGCACTGGCAACGACCTGCACTATCGCGGCTATGACATTCTCGACGTCGCAGAGCAGTGCGAGTTCGAGGAGATCGCCTATCTGCTGGTGCACGGTAAGCTGCCCACACTGGCCGAGCTGGCTGGCTACAAGGCGAAGCTGCGCGCGTTGCGCGGTCTGCCGCTGACCGTGAAGCGCACCATGGAGGCGCTGCCCCCCGCGGCACATCCGATGGATGTGATGCGCACCGCAGTGTCCGCGCTGGGGTGCGCGCTGCCGGAGAAGGAAGATCAGAACCAGCCGGGCGCACGCGATATCGCCGATCGGCTAATGGCCTCACTCGGTTCCGCGCTGCTCTACTGGTTCCACTACGCCCATAACGGCAAGCGGATCGACGTGGAAACCGATGACGATTCGATCGGCGGGCACTTCCTGCATCTGCTGCATGGCAAGCCGCCGTCGGACACGTTCGTGCGCGCCATGCACACCTCCCTGATCCTCTATGCCGAGCACGAATTCAACGCCTCCACCTTCACCTGTCGCGTCGTTGCGGGCACTGGCGCGGACATGCATTCGGCGATCACGGCAGGCATCGGCGCGCTGCGCGGTCCGAAACATGGTGGTGCCAACGAGGTCTCTTTCGAGATCCAGAATCGCTACGCGACTCCGGACGACGCAGAGGCGGACATCCGCCGGCGCATCGCCAATCGCGAAGTGGTGATCGGATTCGGCCATGCCGTCTACACGATCGCCGATCCGCGGAACAAAGTGATCAAGGAGGTCGCGCGGCGTTTGTCGCAGGCGGCGGGCAGCATGAAGCTGTTCGATATCGCTGACCGGATCGAGGCGACGATGGCGGACGCGAAGAAGATGTTCGCCAATCTCGATTGGTTCAGTGCGATCAGCTACCACATGCTTGGCGTGCCGACGTCGATGTTCACGCCATTATTCGTGATCGCGCGCACCTCCGGCTGGTCCGCGCATGTCATCGAGCAGCGAATCGACAACAAGCTCATTCGTCCCACGGCGAACTACGTTGGCCCGGAGAATGTGCCCTTCATACCGATCGCAGCACGACACTGAACGATCGCAGCGGTGCGATTCACCGCTTCAAACCACCGCCGCGACGATCACGTCGCGGCGGTTTTTGTTGGTGCATTGCGTGCTCACGGTCACGCATCGATATTTTTTCATGCTTCGTACGACAAATCGGTTGCTTTTTGTTGACAGGACGATGCGCGACGATGAATAGCGAATCTGGTGTGCGTGCGCCCGATTCGCGCTGATGGATCAGTTCATCGCTGTTTCAGCCGATCGACGCAAGCAACCACACAACAGAAGGACGGTCCATGGACCGCAGCCTCGTCCTGGTGAAGCAACGCCGATCACATCCCGCTGACGGGACCAGCATCGTGCGAAGCTTGGCGAATGCGGCAGCACACCGGTTATCGTGTTCTGCCAGCGCCGGATATTTGCCGGGATGCGTGCGGACATGGCGCATGGGAGTACGTGCACCCCATGGCGGATACGTCGGACATCGTTCCCTGGCCGAAGCATGGCGCGCTTCGGCGCAGAACGGTGGTTCCGATCCGGTCGCCGGCCCGACGAAACTGGTCCGCCAGAACTACACACTGGAGATGGCGGGCGCCTTGCGGGACCGGCTGCATGTGCGGCCGCTCGTTCTCCGCGCACCTCCAACACTGGCTTGAGAAGGAGTTTCACCAGGTGAGCACTGAAACCATGAGCACCGAACAGCCGCGCGCTCAGGCGCTGGCCATGCGGGCCGCGAAGAAGAAGGCGGCGCCGAAGAAGAAGGCGGCGAAGAAGGCGGCGAAGAAGGCTGCGCCGAAGAAGAAGGCGGCAGCGAAGAAGAAGGCGGCGCCGAAGAAGAAAGCAGCGGCGAAGAAGAAGGCCGCTCCGAAGAAGAAGGCAGCCAAAAAGAAGGCGGCAAAAAAGAAGGCTGCAAAAAAGCCGATGCCAATGCCCGAGCCGATGGGCGGCATGCCGAGCTAAGCCCACCACGACACAGGCCACACCGGCCTGCCAAGGAAAAGGGCGCCACACGGCGCCCTTTTTCGTCTGCGTGCGGCGTCAATCTCAGCCGAACGTCTTCAGCAGGTCGTCCACATGCGCCGCTGTCAGCAGGCGTGCATTCGCCCCGCGCAGCAGCAGGAACAGCTTCGAGGCCTCCTCCAGCTCCTCCGCCGCGTTCACCGCGTCGATGAGCGTTGGCGCCGACACCACGGGCCCATGGTTGGCCAGCAGCACGCCGCGGGCAAGACGCGCGGCATTGTGAATCGCCGGCTCCATCTGCGGATTGCCCGGCCGATAGTACGGCACCGTCGGCAGCCGCTTGCCGATTCGCATGACGAAATACGGCGTCAGCGGCGGCAGCGGGTTGATCGGGTCGAGATCCGGCAGACAGCACACCGCGGTCGCCATGGTGGAGTGCAGATGCACCACCGCGCCCGCATCCTCACGCGCCGTGTAGAAGGCGCGGTGCATGAACACCTCCTTCGACGGCACGTCGCCGGAGACGTGGCGGAAGTCCTGGTCGAGCTTCGACAGCCGCGCCGGATCGAGCCGCCCCAGGCTCGAATTGGTCGGCGTGATCAGGATGCCGTCAGCCAGGCGCACGCTGATATTGCCGGCGCTGCCGACCGAATAGCCGCGTGCGAACAGGCTCGCCGCGAGTTCCACAAGCAGCCCGCGTGCGACCGGTTCCGCGATCGGTGCGTCCATCAGGTCAACCTCTCGAACGCTCTCAGGAAGAAATCACGCGCGCCGAAATTGCCAGACTTCAGCGCGAGCAGCAGCGGTGTGCCGCTGCCTTCGGCATAGGTCCACGGTACGCCTGTGTCGATTTCAGTGCCGATCCGCAGGCGGCGCACGCCAAGGCGCGCGACCGCCGCACCGGAGGTTTCGCCGCCCGCGACGACCAACCGGCGCACCCCGCGCGCGACGAGGGCCTCGGCGACGCGGGCCAATGCGTCCTCGATCAACGCGCCGGCGGCATCGCGGCCGAACCGTTGCTGCACCGCAGCAACCTTGTCGGGCGGCGCGGAGGCGGCGATCACCACCGGCGTGGCGCCGAGGCGATCGCGCATCCAGTCGATCGCACCGGCTGCCAGTGCGCCGGCATCCGGCTGCGCCAGTGGATCCAGCTCATACACCGGTGCGCGCTCGCGGGCGTAACCGATCTGCCCGAGGGTGGCGCGCGAGCAGGATCCCGCCAGCACCGCAGCCGCGCCCTGAACCACCGGCAGCGCGCCAGAGTCGGCCCGCTCCGGCAACAAACCCGCGGCGCGGAAATTCGCCGGTAGCCCCATGGCCACGCCAGAGCCGCCGGTGATCAGCGTGTGATGCGCGGCGGCCTCGCCAATCGTCAGCAGATGCCCATCGTTCACGGCATCGACGATCGCATAGCGCCGGCCCTGCTCTGCCAGCGACGCCATCGTCGCACGCACCACCGCCGCGCCCTGTTCCACCACCGCGTAGGGTACCAGCCCCACAGTACCATCGGTCTGGCGCGACAGCACACGCACCAGGTTGGCATCCTTCATCGGTGTCAGCGGATGATTTTCCATGCCGCTCTCATTCAGCAGCCCGGTACCGACGAACAAATGACCCTGATAGACGCTGCGCGCATTGGCTGGGAACGCCGGACAGGCGAGCGCGAAGCCTGACCCCAGCGCGGCCAGCAACGCATCCGCCACGGGTCCGATGTTGCCGTCGTCGGTGCTGTCGAAGGTCGAGCAGTATTTGAAAAAGAACTGCCGGCCGCCGGCGGCACGCAGCCAGTCGAGCGCGGCGAGGCTTTCGCCGACCGCCTGGCGCGCTGGCACGGTGCGCGATTTCAGCGCCACCACGACGGCGTCGACGTCCGGTGCCACCTCATCGGCGCGTGGCACGCCGATGCACTGCACCGTGCGCATGCCGTGCTTCACCAGCATCGACGCCAGATCGGTGGCGCCGGTGAAATCGTCGGCGATGCAACCCAGCAGCATGATGTTCAGTCCTTCATGGCCAGCGCCGCGGCGAAGGCGCGCGCCTGTGCGTCCCAAGACGGCAAAGCCCGGCCCGCCTGCCACGCGGCCTCGGCCATGTCATGGCGCAGGGCCGCGCTAAAGATGACGCGGCGCAATGATTTCGACAACGTGTCGCGGTCGCCAGGCTGTACCAGCGTTCCCACCTGGGGTGTCACCAACGTGGGGGCGATGCCAACGCCGGTCACCGCCACGGGCACGCCGCGCTTCAATGCCTCCGCGGTGGCCATGCCGTAGCCTTCATACTGCGAGGCGAGCGCGAACAGGTCGGCGCGCTGCCACAGGGATTCCAGCGCGTCGCCCGTCAGCTCGCCGGCGAAGCGCACCTGGCGGGTGATGCGCAGCTCCTGGGCGAGCGCCTGCAGGGTCTGCGCATGCGCCGGATCGCGCAGCGGCGAGCCGACGATGGTCAGGTGCCAGTCGAGATCGAACAGCCGCGCCAGCGCGCGCAGCAGCAGGTCATGCCCCTTGCGCGGCACCAGCGTACCGATCGACAGGATCTCGCAGGTCGCGCTGCCTGAGCCGACACCGCGCGGTGCGTCATCGGTGCCCGGCATCACCACGGCGATGCGGTCCCGCGCGATGCCGAAGCCGCTGATGAGCTGCTCGGCGGTCGCGTCACTGGTGACGATCACCCGCGCCATGCGTGAGATCAGACGCTGTTCGACGGTGCGCAGGCGGTCGCGTTCGGCGTCGCCGAAACCGGTCTCGAGCGATGTCGGATGATGGATCAACCCGACCGTGCCGCGCGCCGCGATGGCGTCATCCATGCCCTGCAGGGCGGGCAATGCCAGCCCATCGATCACCGGCGTGGCGTCCGGCAGCGCGTCCCAGGCCGCACAGGCGGCGTTACGCGTGGTCTCATCGGCCAGCGGAAAGGTGCCCGGCAGTTCGACGACCTTCACCGTGTGACTCGCCGTGCGCAGCCCGGCGACGATATGCCGGTCGTAGCCGTAGCCGCCGGAAATCGTCTCGAATGGCGCAGGAACGATCAGCGCGACGCGCATGGGGTTCAATCGAGCGGATCCATCGGCACCACCGGGCGGTTCAACCCTTCGCGATGCACATAGCCTCCGGGTGGAGCGGGTTCATGCGGCACCGTGCAGCCGGCATAACGTCCATCGGCGAAGTGGAACCGGCGCTGATGCGCCGCAAGATCGCCCCAGATAGCGCCGGTCTGGTGATAATGGAACTGGATGGCGCGGCGGCGCAGCGGGGACGCGTTGGGCGCGGTGTAGTGGTGCAGCAGGGCGTGGAAGATCAGCGCGTCGCCCGGCTGCATCTCGATCGCGATGCGGTCGGCCGCGCGGACATGGCGCGGGGTTATGCGGCAGCGATTGAAGTCATTCTCGTGCTGGTGCGGCACCGGCCCTTCAAGGTGAGACCCTGGGACCAGCTCCATGCAGCCATTCTCGCGCAGCGCGGGATCCAGGGCGATCCACACGCCGACGATCAACGCAGGATCGGTCAGGCGGAAGTAGGAGGCGTCCTGGTGCCACGGTTTTTCCGCGCCGATATGTGGCGGCTTCACCAGCGCCATTTCCTGGAACAGCACGCGGCCGTCGCCGAGGAGGTGGTCCAGCAGCGTGTGCAGCCGGCGGTTCATCGCCGCCATCATCAGTGCTGGCGCGTCGGCGCAGAAATCCATGTATTTGCGGATGGCAAACTCACGCTCGTCAGGCGGCAGCGTGACCGCGTCCCGGCCCGCTTCATACATCAGCACGGTGTTGCGCGCTGCGATCCGCCCAGTGGCGAGATCGCTCAGTGCTGTGGCGCAGGCGGTGATTGAGCGCGGGCCCATGATCCCGCGGGCGACGACGTAGCCATCGCGGCGATACTGCGCGATGTCCTCGGCGGTGAAGCGCGCGGTGGCGGCGGTGCGGGATGGGGCGATGTGATCCATCGGCTCAGCATGGCGCTAGGTGCCGGGCGCGGCAACCGGCGCGACACTGGCTGTCGCGACACCGGCACGGTTACAATCTCTCGTAGCGCACCTCGGAGCCGTCAGCGACGGTCATCGCCATGCCAGCCCACGCTTCCGCATCATCGTACCACAGATCGAGCGAGAACGGGCCGCTGAGAGCGTAGTGGTTGGCGGGGATGACATTGCCCGAAGCGACGCGAATGCTCTCGGTGCGCAGAGCGGCCACTTTCGGGGCCAGCAGCACACCGTCTTCCAAGCTGATCATGCGCCCGTCCAGCATCCGCTTATTCCAATACGATGTCGGAATCGCTGTCTCGGGTGCGATGTACGGCTGTGATTGGCTGCCCTGCACCAGCAGCCCTTCGCTGGTGCGGCCTGCCTTCACCCATTCGTGCTCGCCGTTCTTGTTGGTCTCGCCGGCGAGGCCAACCAGCGTGGTGCCTTGCCAGGTCTCCACGCCGCGATGGGTGTAGCGGACGATGGGGATCGAGAGCAGCGTGACCACGGCGTCAACCGCGATGTGCACGGTCAGCGTGTCGCCGCCGTGCTCGAAGGTCAGGCGATGCGTGCCGATCTCATCGCCGTGGCGGATCATGCGGAACCCCAGTGCGTTGTGCGGGGGCACCGGCAGCGCGGCGGTGGCTGGGCGCACGAAACCGACCGCGGCGGCACACAACACAGCGCGCCGGCCGATCGTCTGCGGCACCATCTTCTTGCGCGATCCGTGCAACATCGCCCGCGTTCTAGCACCGGGTGCCGCGTCGGCCAAGACGTGCGATTGACAGACGTGTGATTGACAGACGTGCGATTGACCTGCACCGGCCACTGTTTCAGCCTCGCGTCAATCGACGGGAGGGCTGCATGGCGGGCGCGTATACGGTGGGCGACCTGGTGGCGGAGTTTCTCACCGCCTGCGGTGTGACGACGGTGTTCGGCATTGCGTCTGTGCACAACATCCCGATGCTGGACGCCATTGGCCGGCGCAACGCGATCCGCTTCGTGATGACGCGCGGGGAGCTGGGTGGGGTGCACATGGCCGATGGCTATGCGCGGACCAGCGGTGGCCTGGGTGTGTTCTTCAGCAGCACCGGTCCGGGCGCTGCGAATGCGGTGGGCGGGCTGATCGAGGCGCAGTTCGCTGGCTCGCCGGTGCTGCACATCACTGGGCAGACCGCGACGCGCTTCGTCGATCGCGGCATGGGCACGGTGCACGATCCCGCTGATCAGCTCGGTATGCTGCGTGCGGTTGGGAAGGCCGCGTGGCGGATCCGGTCCGCCCAGCAGGCGCTGGGTGTGTTGACACAGGCGGCCGTTGCCGCGCTGAGCGCACCCACCGGGCCGGTGAGCGTGGAGCTGCCGATCGACATCCAGCGTGCATCGATCGCGCGGCCGGCGATGTTGGACAATTTCGTGCTGCCGATGCCACCACCGCGGCTGCCGAGTGGGGCAGAGCTAGAGGAGCTGGTGGCGCGTGTCGCGGCGGCGAAGCGGCCACTGCTGTGGCTGGGGTCGGGGGCGAAGGCGGCGGGACCGGCGGCGAAACGGTTGCTGGATCTGGGCTGCGGGATGCTGAACAGCATCAATGGCAAGGGCATCGTGTCGGACGCGCATCCGATGAACCTGGGCGGACTGCATGGCAACGGCATGCCGAAAGTGCAGGAATTCTATCAGGGTGTGGACCTGTTGCTGGCGGTAGGTACGCGGCTACGTGGGCAAGAGACCGGGGATTTCGCGGTGAAACTGCCTACGAATATCGTCCAGATCGATGCCGATCCAATGGCGAATGGCCGCACTTACGCGAATTCCTGGTTCGTGTGTGCCGATGCGGCGACGACACTGGCGGCGTTGGTGGAGCGCTTGCCGGGACGCATGGCGATCGACCCTGCCTATCCGGCCGAATTCCGTGCGTTGCGAGAGGTGGCACGAGCGGATTTCCTGGCCACGCTCGGCGTCTATGGGTCGTTCCCGGCACAGTTGGCATCGGTGCTGCCGAAGGATGCAATCTGGGCGCGCGACGTCACGCAGAACAACACCACTTGGGGCAATCGTACGTTCCCGATCGACTCGCCACAACAGAACGTTTTTCCGGTCGGCGCTGGCATTGGTCAGGGATTGTCGTTGGGCATTGGCGCGGCTGTGGCGGCGGGTGGGCGCAAGACAATCGTGATGACGGGCGATGGCGGGTTTTTCCTGAACGTGGGCGAGCTGTGGACCGCGGTGCAGGAGAAGCTGGATATCAGCATCGTGGTGATGAACGATCGCGGCTACGGCGTGATCAAGCGCATCCAAGACACGTTCCAGCACGGCCGCCGATTCTTCGCTGATCTGCAAGGGCCCGATCTGGGGCAGCTCGCGGGCATTGCGAACATTCCGTTCTGGAAAGTGTCCCGGGCCGAGGACTTCGGCGCGACGGTTGCGAAATCGATCGCGCATTGCGGGCCCAGCATGGTTGAGGTTGATATGACCTCGGTCGGCGAATTCCCGGCCTACTACCCGTTCAACCAGCGCGCCGCCTGATGCTGCATGCTGCGTTAGGCGAGGTGGCACTGCTGGCGCTCGCCTGGCTGTTGAGCGAAAATCGCCGCGCCGTTCCGTGGCGCACGGTTGGTACGGGCGTCGTGCTGCAGATCGCGTTGGCGATGCTGCTGTTGAAATTCCCGCCGGCAGTGTCGGTGGTGTTCTTCGTCAATCGCGTGGCGCACGCGGTGGAGCGCGCGACCACGGCCGGAACGGGATTCGTGTTCGGCTATCTGGGTGGTGGTCCGCTGCCGTTCCAGGAAACGCAGCCGGGCGCAAGCTTCATCCTGGCGTTCAAGGCGCTGCCGATGGTGTTGGTGATCAGCGCGCTGGCGTCGTTGCTGTTCTATTGGGGCGTGATGCAGCGGGTCACCGGCGCGTTTGCCTGGCTGCTGCGGCGCTGGATGGGGATCAGCGGCGCGTTGGCGTTGGGTGCGGCGGTGCACATTTTCGTCGGTATGGTTGAGGCGCCACTGCTGGTGCGGCCCTATCTCCATCGGATGTCACGCGGGGAGCTGTTCGCGCTGATGAGCGCGGGGATGGCGGGCGTCGCCGGCACCGTGATGGTGATCTATGCCCAGTTCCTGACACCGCTCATTCCCAATGCGTTAGGCAATATCCTCATTGCCTCGGTGATCAGTACACCGGCGGCGCTGGCGGTGGCGGCACTGATGGTGCCGTTCCAGCGCGAAACGCGCGGCGAGGAGACACTGGTGATCCACGACCCGCCACATGGATCGATCGACGCGCTGGTGAAGGGCACGGCGGACGGCGTGCCGGTGCTGGTCGGCATCATTGCGACGCTGGTGGTAACGATCGCGGTGGTGGCGCTGGTCAACACCGCGTTGGGGTTGCTGCCACATTGGGGTGGCGCGGCGCTGACGCTGGAGCGGATCTTTGCCTGGCCGTTCATGCTGGTGATGTGGCTGATCGGCGTGCCATGGCAGGAGGCGGGAACGGCCGCTGCGCTGATGGGCACAAAAACGGTGCTGAACGAATTCGTTGCGTATGTGGACTTCGCCAAGCTGCCGGCCGACATGTTCGACCCGCGGACGCGGCTGATCATGAGCTACGCGCTGTGCGGGTTTGCCAATTTCGGCAGCGCGGGGATCATGATCGGCGGGATCGGCATCATGATCCCGGAGCGGCGGGCGGAGGTTGCGCAGTTGGGCATGCGCTCGATCATCTCCGGGACGCTGGCGACCTGCATGAGCGGCGCGGTTGTGGGGTGGATCGGCGCGTGAGTCGCATTTGACCTCACCCGCAGCGCCTTCCACTGTGGCGTGAACGGGAAGGGCAGGTCATGGACGGCAAGCGGCCAACAGTCTCCTCGCTGCGCGGCATCGTCGCGGCGGCGCATCCGCAGGCGGCGCAGGCGGGTGCGGCGATCTTGCGCGCGGGCGGCAATGCGTTCGATGCGGCGGCGGCCACCGCGGCGGCGTTGAATGTGGTCGAGCCATACATGTCCGGCCTCGCCGGCATGGGGATGGCGACCTGCTACATCGCGGCGGAGCAGCGCATCCGCACACTGGATTATGTCACGCGCGTGCCGAACGAATTCCCCGCGGGCAAGTTCCGCAAGCGCGAGCAGTTGGCGCGCGGCGCGATCGCGTCGGGCACACCGGGCAATCTCGCGGGATGGTGCGAGCTGGTGCACGCGTATGGCAGCAAGTCGCTGGGCGAGGTGTTCGCGCCGGCGATCACACTGGCGGGCGAGGGGTTCCCGCTGGTCGACTACAATGTGTATTCGCTGCACGAGATCGCGGCGGAGTTCAAGGGCAAGCAGGCGTTCTATGAAGAATGGGCGCGTACTTACACATCAGGTGACGTCGTGCTGGGTGGCGTGCTGCGGCAGCCGGACCTGGCGCGCACGTTTGCGGCGATCGCGGCCGACGGGCCGGGTTATCTGTACGGTGGTAAGCTCGGTGCGGCGCTGGTGGCGCATGTGCGGTCACTGGGTGGCTGTCTGACGATGGGCGACCTAGCGGCGGTGCACCCGGTGTGGCTGGATCCGCTAGCGGTGTCCTATCGCGGTCTGTCGGTGAACACGCTGCCGCCGCCGTGCGAGGGGTTTCAGTACTTGCTGACCTTGGCAATGCTGGATGATGTCGCGCTGGGAGCGATGGAGCGCAATGGGGTAGAACATCTCGACGCGATGTATCGCGCGATCCGGCTGGCGGCGGGTGCGCGGATCGCCAACAATAACCCACCTGCGGAACGTCTGGCGGAGCTGATGAGCGCGGCGTCGGTGGACGCGCTGCGAGTGCGCCTGCGCGATGGCAAGCCGGTCGAGGGGCCGACCGAGCAATGGCTGCGGCCATCCGGCACGCCGGCGGCGGGCCGGCATACGACATCTCTTTCGGTTGCGGACCGGCATGGCAACGTGGTGTGCGTCACGCAGAGCCTGGGAGCGAAGTTCGGCTGTGGGGTCGTGGTGCCGGGCTTTGGCGTGTGCCTCAACAATTTCCTGTATTGGGGCGAGGTCGATCTGCGCGGCACCAATCCGCTGAAGCCAGGCGCGCCGCTGGCATTGCCGACGGCGCCGAGCATCGCCACGCGTGACGGCAAGCCTGTGTTGTCGCTGGGCACGCCGGGCAGCTACGGTATCTGCCAGACGCAGCCGCAGGCTTTGGTGCAGCATGTCGATTTCGGCCTGGGCATGCAGGACGCGATCGATGCGCCGCGCGCGCGGCTGTGGGACGGACGGCGTGTGCAGGTAGAATCGCGGGTTGCCGCCGAGGTCATCGCCGCACTGCGCGCGCGTGGGCATGCGGTGGAGGCAACCACAGCGTGGACTACCTCGGTTGGCGGCATGCATGGTATCGCGATCAATCCGGCGACGGGGGTGATGACCGGTGGCTGCGATCCGCGGCGCGATGGGTTTGTGGCGGCGGCATGAAGGGATCAGGCAATGCCCAATCAATACACCGCGGTTGTTCGTCGTTGGTTTGAGGAAGTGTGGAACCAGGGGCATGAGGCGGCGATCGACGAACTGCTCGCCGTGGATGCGATCGCGCAGGGTATCGCCGGGCCTGATGGCCAACAGGTCCGCGGTCCGGCCGGATACAAACCCCTGTTTCATCAATACCGTACCGCCTTCCCGGACATCCACATTGCAATTGAGGACACACTGGTTGACGGCGACAGGATTGTCGTACGTTGTCGGGTCACCGGCACCCACAACGGACGCGGATTAATGGCAACGCCAACGGGCAACGAGGTCGATTTCATCGGCATCTGCATCGCTTACATCCGTGATGGTCAAATTGCCGAGGCCTGGAACAGCTTCGATTTCCTGTCGATGCCGCAACAGATCGGCCTGCGGCTAAGCTAAAGGAGGTACACATGCATTGGACCGATCGGCGCGAGCGTTTCCGCGCGGTGCTGCAAGCCAAGGAGTGCGTGCATCCCGGCTCGGTATTCGATGCGCTCTCGGCACGGATCGCTGAGGAGCTGGGGTTCGAGATTGGGATGTTCGCTGGCTCGATCGCGTCGTTCACGGTGCTGGGTGCGCCGGATCTTATCGTGCTGACGCTGACCGAGTTTGCCGAGCAGGCCTATCGCATCAACCGCGCGGGCAAGCTGCCGCTGCTGGTGGATGCCGATCATGGCTATGGCAATGCGCTGAACGTGATGCGCACGGTCCAGGAGCTGGAAACGGCGGGCGTGGCGGCGGCGTCGATCGAGGACACGTTGCTGCCGCGTGCGTATGGGGAGAAGGCGCCGACGCTGATCTCGATCGACGAGGGCGTGGGGAAGATGCGTGCGGCTGTGGCGGCACGAGAGGATAAGAGTTTCGTCGTGGTCGGGCGCACGAGCGCTGCGGCGATTGCGGGCACGGCGGAGGCGATCAAGCGGGCCAAGGCCTACCAGACGACCGGCGTCGATGCGCTGTTCTTCGCCGGCAGGATGACGCGCGATCAGCTCGATGCGATCGCGTCGGAGGTGACGCTGCCGATCGTGCTGGGCGGCGTGAGCGGGGACATGCTGGACAAGGCGTATCTCGCCAGCCGTGGGGTACGGATCGCGTTGCAGGGGCACCAGCCGTTCTCGGCGGCGGTGCAAGCCACCTACAACACGCTGAAGGCGCTGCGCGAGGGGACGAAGCCGAGCGAGCTGACAGGGGTCGCGTCAGCGGAGACGATGGCGCGGGTGACGCGGGAAGGGGATTACAAGAGCTGGACGGAGCGGTTCTTGGGCGGGTAGCCCCCGTGTCATTGCGAGTGGTCTGATCACCCCTGCACAAACGGCCCTGTCTCCTGGGCCAATTCTTTGCCCTACTGGCAGGCTGAACCTGTCCGGAGGGGACAATGGAAACCGTTCGCGTGGTCTGCGGGCACGATTGCCCGGACATGTGCTCGCTGCTGGCGCACGTGGACAACGGCCGCGTGGTGTGCGTGGAAGGCGATCCCGACCAGCCTTTCACCGCCGGTTTCGCCTGCTCGCGGGTCAACCGCGACGCCGATCTGGTGAATGCGCCGGACCGATTGATCTCACCGTTGCGTCGCGTCGGGGCGAAGGGCGAGGGCCAGTTCGCGCCGATCACCTGGGATGAGGCGCTGGACGAGATCACCGCGCACTGGACGGCGATCATCGCGGAGTCCGGGCCGCAGGCATTGTTCGGCTACGCCTACAGTGCGCATCAGGGCCAGATGAACCGTGGGCTGGTGAACGGGCTGTTTCATGCTCTCGGCGCCAGCCGGCTGCAGCCGGGCACGGTGTGCGACACGTGCTGTGAGGCGGCGTGGGATGCGACGGTTGGCGCGGTCGGTGGGGCCGATCCGGAAACCGTGGATGATTCGGATCTCGTGATCGCCTGGGGCGCGGACCTTGTCACCACGAATGTGCATTTCTTCGCACGCGTAGAGCGGCGGCGCCGTACGGGTGTGCAACTCGTGGTCATCGATCCACGCCGCAGCCGCACCGCCGCGCGGGCGGATTGGCACGTCAAGCTGCGGGTCGGCACGGATGCCGCGCTGGCGCTGGGTGTGATGCACATCGTGGTGCGTGATGGGCTGTGCGACCGCGCTTACATCGCCGCGCAGACGGTCGGCTTCGAACGGCTCGAGCGCGAGGTGCTGCCGCGCTTCACGCCCGAGGCGACAGCCGCGATCACCGGGCTGGCGGTGGCGGACATCGAGCGGTTTGCGGCGCTATATGGCAACGCGAAGACGCCGTTCATCCGGCTGGGCGAGGGCATGACGCGCATGCTGCGCGGCGGGCAGGCAATGCGCGCGGTCGCGCTGTTGCCAGGTGTCACCGGCGCTTACGGCAAGCGCGGGGGTGGCGCGTTGCTGATGACGGCGGCGTCCTGCGTGCTGAACTACGACGCGGTGAAGAAGCCGTCCGGCCCGGCGACGACGCGGATGGTCAATCACCTGCGCATCGGCGAGGCGCTGCTCGAGCTGCGCGATCCGCCGATCCGCGGGTTGTTTGTGTCGGCGAACAATCCGGCGGTGACATGTCCGGATTCCGCCAAGGTGCGGCGCGGGCTGATGCGCGAGGACCTGTTCACCGTGGTGCATGACCCGTTCCTGTCGGTCACCGCGCGCTACGCCGATATCGTGCTGCCGGCGACGCTGTATCTGGAGACGGAAGATCTGTACCGCGCGTACGGTGCCTATTATATGCAGTACGGGCCGCGCGCCGTGGCGCCGCTGCCGGGCACGCGCTCGAACATCGAGATCGCGCAGGAACTCGCGCAGCGCATGGGGCTGAATGATCCGATCTTCGGCGCCTCGCCCGACGAGATGCTTCGGGCGCTGCTGGACGGGGCCGGCGGGAAGGCGGCGATCGATCCGGTGGCGATCAAATCAGCCGGGCCGATTAACATCTCGCCCGAGGGGGCGCAGCAGTTCAAGACGCCGTCCGGCAAGCTCGAGTTCTACTCGGCGAGCCTTGCCGCACAGGGCCTGTCGCCGATGCCGGATTGGGAACTTGATCCGGCCGAACAACGGGACGCCGCACGCTGGCCGCTGCGCCTGCTGACCGCGCCCGGGTATTTCCAGAGCCACACCGTGTATTCGCGCGTCGAATTTCTACGCCACCGCGAAGGCCCGCCGCTGTGCATCCTGCATCCTGACGATGCGATCTCACGCGATCTGAACGACGGCGCGCAGGTGCGTCTGTTCAACGACCTGGGCAGCGTGGTGTTCACGCTGAAGATCAGCGACGAAACCCAGCCCGGTGTCGCGCTGGTGGTGGGCCAACGGCCGGACAGTGAGGCAGTGTCGGGCACCATCAATATGCTGTGCGCCGATCGCTACACCGACATGGGCGAGGGCGCGACCTATCAGAGCACCTGGCTCGAAGTCGCGCCGTACCAGGCGGCGGCATGAGCGAACTCGTTTTGCATCCGGACGATCGGCTGGAGGAACATCTCAGCCGCGCCGGGTACGTGTTCGTCGCGGCGGAGGCGATGCACCAAGCGCTGCTGACGGCCGGCAGCCTGAACGAATGGGGCGATTTCGTCAGCAGTTGGGATGCGCTCGATCTCGATACCTACATGGCGGATGGCGGGCGCTATCGGCGGCGGCGTCATGCGGTGTTTGCCGCGGCGGATGGCGCGATCACCCGTCAGCCCCATCAGGCGCACTATCAGACGCTGAATTACAATCAGCTCAATGGTGGGATCGCACGTTGGTTCTCGCCGATCTCGCCTGAGATTGGTGATGGCGCGAGTCTGCGCACCATCTTGGGCTTTTGCCACGGGCTATTCGGCGGCCTCGCGCCGGCCGTACGCACCTGGCATGTCGAGGTGCATCAGTTCCGCATCGAGGCCCGGCCGGGCGAGGCGGGTCAGCCGACGCCGGAGGGGCTGCATCGGGATGGGGTGGATTATGTGTTGGTGCTGCTGGTGGGCCGCCACAATATTGCCAGCGGAACGACGACGATCCACGACCTGGAGAAGCGGGAGCTGGGGAGCTTCACGCTGACGCGTTCGTTCGATGCGGCGTTGGTGGATGACGCGCGGGTGTATCACGGGGTCACGCCGGTGGTGCCGCTCGATCCGCAGCGTCCGGCGCATCGGGACGTGCTGGTGGTGACGTTCCGGAACGCGACGAAGGGTGGATAGCACACCTTTCCCACACAGTGGGAGAGGTCGCGGCGCGTCGCGCCGCGGGTCAGGGTCTCACCCGCGGCACGACCCTCATCCGCGTCGCGTCGGTTGCCGACCCGCAAGCGGGAGAGATGCACGTCATTTCGGTGCGGGCATCGTGATCCGTCGCCCTACGCCCTCGGGCATTGGCATCCCCTCCCGCGCCCGCACCCCGTCCTGCAGCCGTGCCAGCACCTCCGCCGGCCAAGGCGCGGTTTTCCTCACCTGCAAATCCACATGCAGCGCGATCAGCTCCTGCGCCGCGCACCGGTGCCCCTGTTCGGCGTGGAACATCTCGTGGAAATACAGCATCCGCTTGGCATCTACCGCCAGCAGATGGCTGGTGATCCGCACCCGCTCGCCCAGCCGTAATTCGCGCTCGTAGATCGTGTGTGTCTCGGCGGTGAAGCAGGAATTGCCGGTGCCCTCGCGATAGGCTTGGCCGATGTCGAGCGCCTCGTACATCGCATCGGTCGCCTGGTCGAACATCACGACGTAGTACGCAAGATTGAGGTGACCATTCGAGTCGATCCAGTCGGGGCGCACAACAGCCTCGGTCTGCGGCAGATGCATCGCTGCTCCGGGGAAGGATGAGATGCCGGCAGCTTGTTGACACCCCAAGTCCGGGTCAAGTTAGCAGGTGCAGCATGGATCGGACTTGATGGAACTCGGGGAAGGCCTTCCGCCGGGCGCGCGGCGTCGCGCCATGGTCACGATCGCGATTGCGGTCTCGATGGCGGTCCTCGACAGCGCCATCGCCAACATCGCGCTGCCGACCATCGCCCATGACATGGCGACCACCCCGGCGGCGACCGTCTGGGTGGTGAACGCCTATCAGTTCGCGGTTGCGGTCTCCCTGCTGCCGCTGGCGTTCCTGGGTGATATCCTGGGCTACAAGCGGGTCTACATGGCCGGGCTGGTGGTGTTCAGCATCGCCTCGCTGGGCTGCGCCTTGGCGCCAACCCTGCCGCTGCTGGTGGCGGCTCGCGTGGTGCAGGGGTTTGGCGGTGCCGGCATCATGAGCGTCAATACCGCCTTGATCCGCTTCATCTTTCCACGGGCGGAGCTGGGGCGCGGCCTTGGGTTCAACGCGTTCGTGGTGGCGACATTCTCGGCGCTGGGACCCTCTATCGCGGCCGGCATCCTGTCGATCGCCACCTGGCATTGGCTGTTCCTGATCAACGTGCCGCTGGGCGGGATCGCGCTGTGGCTGGCGGCACGGGTGTTGCCGATGACACCGCAGGCGACGCATCGGTTCGACCTGCTGAGTGCCCTGCTGAATGCGATGACCTTCGGGCTGGTGATCACTCTGGTGGACGGCCTGGGCCATCCGGGCAAGCGCGAGCTGGTGGAGCTGGTGCTGGCGGTGGTGGTTGGGGCGGTATTCCTGTACCGGCAACTGCATCTGCCGGTGCCGCTGCTGCCGGTGGACCTGTTTCGCCGGCCAATCTTCGCGCTGTCGGTGGGGACCTCGGTCTGTTCCTACATTGCGCAGACCAGTGTCTATGTCTGCTTGCCGTTCTACTTTCAGTATGTCGGCGGGCGGACGCCGATCGAGACCGGGCTGCTGATGACGCCCTGGCCGGCGATCGTGGTGATCGTGGCGCCGATCGCGGGGCGGCTGTCGGACAAGTATCCGGCGGGGGTGCTGGGCACGGCGGGGCTGGCCGTGATGACCGCCGGGCTGGTGTGTCTGCTGCTGCTTCCAGTGGGCGCGAGTTACCCCGATGTCGCCTGGCGGATGGTCCTGTGCGGGCTGGGATTCGGGTTCTTTCAGTCACCCAACAACCGGCTGCTGGTGGGCAGCGCGCCGCGAGAGCGGAGTGGTGCGGGGTCGGGGATGCTGGCGACCGCGCGGCTGACAGGGCAGACGCTCGGCAGTGCGCTGGTGGCGCTGTCGTTTGGGCTGACGGGGTCACATGTCGGGTCGGATGTGGCGCATGGCACGACGTTGGCGCTGTCGATGGCAATCGTGTCGGCGGCAATGGCGATGCTTGTCAGCTCGATGCGGTTGCGGGCGAGGTGAGCGGTCGTTCCGCACTGTTGTGCCGGCACAGCAACGTTCTAGTCGTCCTCGTCATACCTGCGAAAGCAGGTGTCGATGTCTCCCCGATCTGTTGGTGTCCTGTCGTGGATGCCTGCGTCCGCAGGCATCACGAAGAAGGCGGCAAGACGGCGCACGGTACTATCGGGTGGCGATGGACGGGTTGGCCGGGTGAAGCGTGTCGGACCAGGTGATCTCTGTTTTCGCCAGAGTGACGTTGTGCGCCGTCAATGCATTGGCAAGTAGCGTCGCCGGATTGATGGACGCCATGCGCAGTGCAGCCTCGAACGTCGCGATGCCCCAGGTGATGAGATTGCGGATGGCCTGATCCAGCTCCAGCGAGGAACCCGCCAGCATCGGCGCACCGGGGACGCGGACTGATCCATCCACGGATCGTTCGATACCCATGCCGGCCAGTTGATAGCAGCCGGTGGGTGCGGCAGCCGCGGCTGTGGCATCGGTGACCAGGATCGTGCGCGCCATGCCCTTGGACCGGATCAGTGCCTTCAGCGCGAAGGGGGGAATGTGCAGGCCATCGGCGATGAAGCTGGCGTGCAGGCGGTCTTCGGACAGTTGCGCCAGCAACGGATTGTCGAACTTCGGCAGGAGCTGCGGCAGCGCGTTGCCTAGATGCGTGCTGAGGGTCGCGCCGAGATCGGCGGCGCGAGCGACCTCAGGTGCGCGGGCGGCGGAATGGCCGATCGCGACAACGGTGCTGTGACGGTGTGCCCAGGCGAGCAGTGCCTCGGCGCCGGGGCGCTCGGGTGCCAGGGTCAGCAACAGGATCGGCCTGCGCAGTGGGGCTTGCAGCCGGTCGAGCAAATCCGGATCGCCGGCGATCATCGGCTCGGGCGGGTGGCAGCCGGCGTAGCCCGGCGCGGGGTTCAGGAACGGGCCTTCCAGGTGATAGCCGGGAACCATGGCCGGACCGAGGTGCGAGGTCGCTACGGCCGCGTCAAGTGCCGCGAAGCGGGCGGCCAGGTCCGCTTCGGTCGCGGTGATCAGGGTCGGCAGGCAGGTGATCACGCCGGTGCGCCGCATCGCCGCTAGGGCGTGGTCCAGCGCGTCGGCGGTCAGTGCGGCACTGTTGAAATCGACCCCGGCAAAGCCGTTCACCTGCAGGTCGATCAGGCCGGGCGTGCGCATGGCCGCGACGTTGGTGGGGCGTGTCCGCGCTTGTCAACTTTGCGACTGTTGCGTTGCCCCAGTGGCTGCGTCATTGCTGATCCCGAGGACAATTGAAGGGGGCCCCGGCCGTGCCGGCTGCCAAACCACAACCGCAGTTCCCACTCTGGCTGCTCGCGCTCGGGCTGCTGGCCGCTTTGGGCATCAGCGTGCTGGCAACGCAGAATACCGGCGGCGCCACCGATGTGATCCCCTACAGCCAGTTCCAGCAATTGCTGAACGACGGCAAGGTCAGCAAGGTCACGATCGCAGGCGACACGATCCGCGGCACACTGTCTGAAAAGCTCCCGAATGGTGCGGCCAACTTCACCACCACCCAGGTCCCGCAAGACCTCGCCGACACGTTGGCCAAGCATCACGTGGAGTATTCTGCGGTCGCGACAAGTTCGCAGTTCGGCACGCTGCTGTCGTGGGTGCTGCCACCATTGCTGTTCGTTGGCATCTGGATGCTGGCCTCGCGCGCCATGGGGGGCGGGCGTGGCGGCGGAATGGGCGGCTTCGGTGGCGGGCTGCTGTCGGTCGGGCGGTCACGCGCCAAGCTGATTGCCGAGACCGATGTGACGGTCAGCTTTGCTGATGTCGCCGGCGTGGATGAGGCAAAGGACGAACTGCATGAGATCGTCGACTTCCTGAAGAAGCCGGACGAGTACACCCGGCTGGGCGCGCATATTCCGCGCGGCATCCTGCTGGTCGGCCCGCCCGGCACCGGCAAAACGCTGCTGGCCCGTGCGGTGGCGGGTGAGGCCGGGGTGCCGTTCTATTCCACCAACGGCGCCGAGTTCGTCGAAATGTTCGTGGGCGTCGGCGCGGCGCGCGTGCGCGACATGTTCGAGCAGGCTCGCAAGTCTTCGCCGTGCATCATTTTCATTGACGAGTTGGACGCGCTGGGTCGCTCCCGGGGCGCCAATCCAATGGGCGGGCAGGACGAGAAGGAGCAGATGCTCAACCAGTTGCTGGCGGAGATGGATGGGTTCGACCGCTCGGTGGCGATCGTGATCCTGGCGGCGACCAACCGGCCGGAGGTCCTGGATCCCGCGCTGATGCGTGCCGGGCGGTTCGATCGCCAGGTGCTGGTGGATCGGCCGGACAAGAAGGGGCGTATCGAGATCTTGGGGATCCACCTGAAGAAGCTGACCCTGGCCGACGACGTGAAGCTGGACGAGATCGCCGCGCTGACGCCCGGGTTCACCGGGGCCGATCTGGCCAATCTCGGCAATGAGGCGGCGGTCGTCGCAACGCGGCGGCGCGCGCCGGCGATTGCGATGGAGGATTTCACCGCGGCGGTGGAACGGATCGTTGCTGGACTGGAAAAGCGGTCGCGCATCCTGATTCCAAAAGAGCGGCGTAGCGTGGCGTATCACGAGATGGGGCATGCGCTGGTGGCGCTGGCGATTCCGGGAACGGATCCGGTGCAGAAGGTCTCGATCATTCCACGCGGGATCGGGGCACTGGGCTACACGATGCAGCGGCCGGGCGAGGACCGGTTCCTGATGAGCCGCCAGGAGCTGGAGGACAAGATGGCGGTGCTGATGGGCGGTCGCGCGGCGGAAATGACCATCGGCACGGATGTGTCCACGGGTGCGTCGGATGATCTGGCGAAGGCGACGGATATCGCGCGCGGCATGGTGTTGCGGTTCGGCATGGACGACAAGCTGGGGCCGGTGGCGTGGGACACCGAGCAGGGGAACTTCCTGCAGCAGCCGGGCATGTTCTGGCAGCGGCGGCGGTATTCTGAGGAGACCGCGCGCGAAATCGATCAGGCGGTCCGGGCGCGTCTCGACAGGGCGCTGGGACGGGCACTGGATATTCTGCGAGCGAACCGAGCGGCGTTGGATGAGGGCGCGGCGGCGCTACTGGCGCACGAGACGCTGAGCGGAGAGGAGATCCCCCGGCCGCAGTCAACCGAGGCAGTGTAGTTTCCGCAGTCACATCTCCCACACTGCGGCAGAGGTCGCGGAGCGTGCGACGCGGGTGAGGGTATGCCATCGCCCGCAGCCGCCGTGCTGCGCGCACCGGCCTCTCCCAGCGGAAGAGGCGTATTCAGTTGCGACGCAGCGCCGCCAGCACCGTCGATCGCACTGGTTCCGGCTGCGTTTCCAATGCGCGCATCAGCGTGCGCAACGTACCACGCAGCTCGTACACCTGATCCAGCAGCGACAGCACCACCGGCATCGCATCCTCGCCCACCGCCATGCCGTGCCGCAGATCGTGGATCAGCCGCACGCGGGCGATGTCGATCTCGCCAAACTCCCAGCCGCTGTCGGCCTCTTCCGGTAGCACCCAGCCGCGGGCGATCCACACCGAAAGCTCCGTCTCCTCCAGATCGGCAAACAGCGCGAGGACCGAGGTGAGCTGCATCAGACCTCCTCCAGGCCGGCGCGCGGGTTGAAGGGATGGTGGGGTTCCCAGGCCTTCAGGAACTCCGCCAGTTCCGGCTCCTCCGCCGGCGGCAGCACCACGTGCAACTGAACGAACTGATGGCCCTGGTGGATGCCGCGGCCGCGCAAGCGCAGGCGCGTGCCGGTGCCCGAGTTCGGCGGAATGGTCAGCCGCACCTTGCCCTTGATGGTGGGCACCTCCAGCGTGGTGCCGACGACCGCTTCCTGGATGCTCACCGGCAGCTCGATGACGACGTCGTCGCCCTCGCGGCGGAAGAACGGGTGCGGCGCGACGACGACCTCCACCAGCGCGTCGCCAGGCTCACCGCCGCCGCTGCCGGGCATGCCCTGGCGTTTCAGGCGCAGCACATGACCATCGCGCACGCCGGCGGGGATGCGCACGTCGAGCGTCTTGCCATCGGGCATGGTGATGCGGCGCGTGGTGCCGTTGGCGGCATCGAGGAAGCCCACCGTCAGCGCGTAGCGGGCGTCGCTGCCGCGCGTTTTGAAATTCTGCTCCCCGCCGCGCCCGCCGAAGCCGCGTCCGCCGAATGCCTGGGCCAGGATGTCCTCCAGATGGTCGGGGTCGAAGCCGGTGTGGCCGCGATAGCGTCCCTGGCCGCCGGCCTCGGCGAAGTCGCGATAGAACGGACGCTGCGGCGGCACTTCGTTGCCCGAAGCGTCGATCTCGCCGCGATCGTAGCGGGCACGCTTGTCGGCGTCCGACAACAGGTCGTAGGCGACCGAGATTTCCTTGAACCTCTCAGCGGCTTCCGGCTTGCCAGGGTTCAGGTCGGGATGGTGCGTCTTCGCCAGCTTGCGATAAGCCGCGCGGATGGCGTCCGCGCTGTCGGTCTTCTGCACGCCCAGGATGTCGTAGGGATCCTTCATGCCCAGAATGAAGGCGAGGGTGTGCCGGACATCAAGTCCCCGTCCATGCCGGCGGACGGCGGGTCAGGAATGCATCGATGCCCTCCGCGGCATCACGCGCCAGCATATTCCGCGTCATAACCTCGCTGGCGTAGGCATAGGCGGTGGCAAGGTCCATTTCGGCCTGGCGGTAGAAGGCTTCCTTGCCAATCGCGATGGTGAGCGGGCTTTTCGCCGCGATCAGTCCAGCGAGCGCGGCGACGGCACTGTCCAGTTCGGCCTCCGGCACCACGCGGTTCACCAGGCCGAGTTCGTGGGCGCGAGCGGCGTCGACCAAGTCACCGGTTAGCAGCATTTCCATCGCCGCCTTGCGCCCGACGGCACGCGACAGCGCGACCATCGGCGTGGAGCAGAACAGGCCGATGTTCGCCCCGGGCGTGGCGAAGCGCGCGGTGTCGGCGGCGACGGCGAGATCACAGGTGGCGACGAGCTGGCAGCCAGCGGCAGTGGCGACGCCGTGCACGCGGCCGATCACCGGCTTCGGCAGGCCGACGATGCGCTGCATCAGGCGGGAGCAGAGGGCGAAGGTGGCCGCGTAGGTTTCCCGCGTGGGCGTGGCGCGCAGCTCGCGCAGGTCGTGGCCGGCGCAGAAGGCAGGGCCAGCGCCGGCAATGACCAGCACTTTCACCGTGGTGTCGTCGGCGATGCGCACGAGTTCGGCATCGAGCGCTTCCATCAGGGCGAGGGAGAGCGCGTTCCGCGCGGCGGGGCGGTTTAGCGTCAGATGCGCCACGCCCTCCTGGTCGCGCCGCAGCAGGATCGCCTCTGGTGGATTCATGCCTCGCGCTCCGCCGTCGTTCGTCGCAGCATGGGACCAGTGTAATCCCCGGCGGAGGCGCAGGCCATGGCGACGAGTGACACCTCACCGAGCGGCGAGCTGGCGCTGCGGATGGTGGCGATGCCGGCCGACACCAATCCCGCGGGCGACATCTTCGGCGGGTGGATCATGGCGCTGATGGACCTGGCGGCGGGCACGGCCGCGGCGGCGCGGGCGAAGGGGCGCACGGCGACGGCGGCGGTGTCGCATCTAAGCTTCCTGAGGCCGGTGAAGGTCGGGGATATCGTGTGCGTCTATACCAAGGTGATCCGGGTCGGACGCACGTCAATGTCGCTGGCTGTGGAGGCGTGGGCGCTGCCACGCGGGCTGGGCGAGCGGCACAAGGTGACGGCCGCCGAGTTCGTGATGGTGGCGGTGGACGAGCACGGCAAGCCGCGGCCGGTGCCCGCGGAGTAGGGCGGGGCATTGCGTCAAGGAACTTACCCCTGCTGCTGTGCTGGTGCTTGCCGTCGTGCGGCGGTCGACACGACGTCGCGAAAGGCATCTGCCCGCAGCGCAAGGACCCGATGGCGGTTCCGGCGCCGGCCAAATCCGGCAGCATGCCAATGCCCCAATTGCCGCCGCTTGGGGTCAGGAAGACCCGCATATGGTAGGGCACACCGTTGCGAGCAGGTTGGAAAACGGTCGTGTACCTGGTGCCCTGCCGCGCCATCTGGACGACCCAGTGGTCGTCAAACTCCGCGAGTTGCGTGGGTGGGTCCGTGTACGCGGGGACGCCCCGCTTGAGCCAAAGCGTCGCCTGGTCGGACACTCCGAAAACGACCACAACCGCGCCGGTATTGTTGTCGGCACGCCGAGACTAACATGGCTCTGTCTTGTCAGTATCCGATCATCACCGCAATTGCCACCGCGATCAGCGACAGCATCAGAAGCGCCAGCCACAGCGGCAGGATGAAGCGCATCCACGTGCCGTAGGGCACGCGCCCGGTCGACAAATATGCCAGCAACATGCCTGACGTTGGCGTGACCATGTTGGTCAAACCGTTGCCGATCAAATAGGCCAGCACCGTCGTCTGGCCACCGACGCCGCTGAGCTGGGCAATCGGCCATAGGATCGGCATCGAGATGGCGGCCTTGGCGCTGGTGGATGGGATCAGCACGTCCAGGATGATCTCGATGCCGACCAGGGTTTGCGCGACCAGGATCGGCGCCTTGTCCTGCGCCAGCGCCGCGAGGTCGTTGATGATGGTATCCAGCACCTGGGCGTTGCGCAGCACTTCCTCCACCGCACCGGCCAGCCCGACCAGCAGTGCGGCGAGCATCATGCCTTTCATGCCGTCGATGAAGGAATCGGCGGCGTGCTCGGCGTCCATCCCGGCGAGGACCGCGATCAACACGCCCAGGAAAATGTAGAAGGCGCCGAGCTGAAGGTTGCCCCAGTGCAGGTTGCCGGCGCCGTAGACGATTGCCGCCACGCCGAGTGCGATGGATAGCAGGATCGCGGTCTGCCGACCGGTGAGTTTCGGGGCGGTGTGCACCGCCTGCGAAGGCGTGAAGCCGGAGCGCGCCAGCAACACCAGCAGATAGGCGATGCCCAGGCCGAGGAAGACCACCCATAGCGCCAGGCGGAAGGACAGGCCGCTGAACACCGGCATGCCGACGATCGGCTGTGCGATCACCAGCGGCAGCGGATTGGTCACTGAGGCCAGGTAGCCGAGCTTCGCCGGGATCGCAATCAATGCCACGGCGAACAGCGGGCCGAGGCGCAGCTTCTCCGCCAGCACCAGCGCCATCGGGATCAGCACCAGATATTCCGAGATCAGACCAAGGAAAGTGCTGCCCGCGGACAGCACGATCATCAGCACCGGCGCCAGCACGTAGACATTGCCGCCGGTCGCAGCGACCAGCCGTTCCACGCCCGCATCCAAGGCTCCGGACGCGCGCAGCACGCCGAACATGCCGCCCAGGAACATGATCATGAAGATCAGCCCGGCGGCGTGCGTCATGCCGACCGGGATGGTGCTGACCAGGGAGGCGATATCGGCCGGATAGGCGGCGGTGGCGGTACCGTGCTGCGGCCAGACCAGCGCCTGCATCGAATACTGCTTGGGGATCACGTGATAGGTGCCGGGCAGCACGTGGCCGTTCGGCGAACGATTGAACATCCCCGAGGGTATCAGCCAGCTCATCACCACGGCGGCCACGATAATCAGCAGCATCATGATGACTGGATGCGGCAGTGTCAGGCGGCGGCGCGTCGGCGCAGCAGTTGGCGCCGTGCCGGCCATACCCGGTCGTAACAGGTCCAGCACGCTGCTCATCGTCACCCCCCGGAGCCCCGCGTCAGCCTAGCGCGCGACGGGACCATTGTGCATCCCGCGATTGCGGCCGAGACTCCTGGACATGGCACTCGCCGAAGAACCTGACCGCGCGCCGCTGTTGGTGGCTTCATTGCGCGGATGGCGGCGCGATTGGCTGCGGGGCGACCTGATGGCCGGGCTGGCGCTTGCCGCCGTTGCCTTGCCGGCGCAACTGGCGACCGCGCGGCTGGTGGGCGTGTCGCCGTCGGTCGGGCTGGTTGCCTTCATCGGCGGAACTGTTGGTTTCGCGCTGTTCGGCAGCAATCGTTTCCTGTCGGTGGGTTCCGATTCCACGATCGCAACGATCTTCGCAGGCGGCCTGGCCACCGTCGCGGCGGGCGGTGGGTTGAACTATCCCGAGGCCGCCGCGCTGCTGGCCCTGTTGGTTGGCGCGATACTGATCGGCGCGGCGGTGCTGCGGGCTGGCTGGATCGCCGACCTGTTGTCGGGGCCGGTGATCACCGGCTTCCTGGCTGGCATCGCGGTTCACATCATCATCAGCCAGTTGCCTGCGATCCTGAACGTGCCTAATGCGCCAGGGCGGCTCCCATCGCAGTTGGTTGGCATCCTGCGGCATGTGCCGGAGGCGCACCCGATGACGATTGTCATTGGCCTGTGCGTGCTGGCGCTTTCATTGGCCACATCACATCTGGCGCCGCGCGTGCCAGGTGCGCTGCTGGCGTTGCTGCTGGCGGCAGGTGTGGTGTGGGTGCTGCATCCATCGGCCGACGTGGTGCCCGTGCTTGGGTCACTTCCACCGGTCACGATGCGCCCGCACCTGCCGTCGATTAATACGCTACGCGATCTCGAACCGCTGTTGCCATTGGCGTTCATCGTGGCACTGGTCTGCATGATGCAGAGCGCCGCGGTGCTGCGTGCCTATCCATCGGAGGCCGGCGGCCCACGCCATGTCAGCCGCGATTTCGGTGGCGTGGGTGCCGGCTGCGTGCTGGCTGGGCTGTTCGGGGCGTTCGCGGTGAATGCCAGCCCGCCAAACACCTCGGTGGTGGCGGAGGGTGGCGGTCATACGCAGCTCGCCGGCTTGGTCGCGGTGGTGCTGGCGGGTGTGCTGGCGCTGTTTGGAGCTGAGCTGCTGGCGGTCATTCCGCAAGCGGCGTTGGGTGGCCTGCTGATATCGATCGCCTGCCGGATCTTTCAGGTGAGGGAGATGGCGCGCATCCTGCGCTATGGTGGCACGGAGATCCTGTTGGTCGCGGCGAGCGCTGGCTCGGTCATCCTGTTGCCGATCCAGACCGGAATGCTGATCAGCATCGTGCTGTCGCTCTTGCACAGTTTCACCATCATCGCGCGCCCGCTGTGCACGGAGCTGCTGCGGGTGCCCGGCACCACGGTGTGGTGGCCGCCGATGGAGGATGCAGCCAGCAAGCGTGAGCCGGGCGTGCTGGTGTTCGGGCTGGCGGCGCCGATCAACTTCACCAACGCGAGTTACGTGTGTCGTCGCCTGACGGAGCTGGTGGCAATGCGGCACTCGGTGACACTGGTGGTGCTGGAGGCGAGCGGTATGATCGACATCGATTACACCGGCTCGCGGGTGTTGCAGCAGACCATTGCGCGGCTCCGCGATGGCGGTATCACGGTGGCCTTGACGCGGCTGTTGGGCGAGCGCGCGCAATTGCAGGCCGGGCGTTCGGGTTTGATTGCCGCATTGGGACCGAAGCAGGTGTTTCGCACCGTGGATGACGCGGTGCGGGCGTTACGGCCGCAGGTCTGATTGACGTTTGTGGGACGCCACCGATACTCGATAAAGAGCCGCAAGGGGAAACGTGATGTCGCTGTTCGATCTCACCGGTAAGGTCGCCATCGTCACTGGTTCGAGCAAAGGCATCGGTCGCGCGATTGCCGAACGATTGGGTGAGCACGGCGCGAAGGTGGTGGTGTCCTCGCGCAAGGCCGATGCGTGCGAGGAGGTGGCGGTAGGAATTCGCGCCAAGGGTGGTGAGGCGGCGGTGATCCCGTGCCATATCGCGCGCAAGGACGAGCTGCAGGCGCTGGTGGATCAGACCGTGGCGTTGTGGGGCGGCATCGACATCTTCATCAGCAATGCGGCGGTGAATCCGTATCTGGGGCCAGCGGCGGGTGCCTCGGATGAGGTGTATGAACGCGTGATGGGCGCCAATGTGCGCAGCAATTTCTGGCTGGGGAATATGGTGTGCCCGTTGATGGCGGCACGGGGTGGCGGGGCGTTCATCATCATTTCGTCGATCGGCGGGCTGCGTGGGTCGGCCTCGTTGGGGCTGTATGCGATTTCGAAGGCCGCCGACATGCAGATGGCGCGTAACCTCGCGGTGGAGTGGGGACCGAAGAACGTGCGGGTAAACTGTATCGCACCGGGGTTGGTGCGGACGGATTTTGCCAAGGCATTGTGGACCGATCCGGTGCGGCATCGGCGCGCGACGAGGGATGTGCCGCTGCAGCGGATCGGCGAGCCGGATGATATTGCGGGAGCTGCGGTGTTCCTGGCGTCGACCGCGGGTTGCTTCGTGACCGGGCAAACGTTGGTGGTGGATGGTGGCACCACGGCCGGGATCGTGATGCAGAAGGAGGAGTGAGCGTGGTGGTCTCACGCGCGGAGCTGGCGGCGCTAGATGTGGCGGATGTGTTGGCACCGTTTCGGGAGCGGTTCACTCTGCCGGAAGGGGTGATCTATCTGGATGGCAATTCGCTGGGGCCAGTGCCGAAGGCTGTGCCGGGGCGCATTGCGGAGGTGCTTTCGCGGCAATGGGGGCAATCGCTGATCCGGTCATGGACGGCGCATGGGTGGATGGGCCTGCCGTTCCAGGTGGGTGGGAAGATCGGGCGGCTGATTGGTGCGGAGCCGGATAGTGTGGTGGTGGCAGATTCCACCTCGGTGAATTTGTTCAAGCTGTTGGCAGGGGCATTGGCGTTGCGGCCGGATCGGCGTGTGATGGTGACCGAAGCGGGCAATTTCCCGACCGATCTGTATATCGCGCAAGGGTTGATGGAGCTGCTGGGGCCCGGGTATGAGCTGCGTGCGGTGGACGATCCGGTGGCGGCGCTGGATTCGGATGTCGCGGTGTTGACGCTGACACACGTCAACTATCGCACGGGTGCGATGCATGACATGACGAAGCTGACGGCGGCAGCGCATGCGGTGGGAGCGCTGGTGCTGTGGGATCTGTCGCACTCGGTTGGCGCGGTGCCGTTGCAATTGGCGGCAGATGATGTCGATCTGGCGGTGGGGTGTGGATACAAATATTTGAACGGTGGCCCGGGGGCGCCCGCGTTCCTGATGATTGCGCCACGCTTGCAGGCGGCGTTCCGATCGCCAATGACAGGGTGGCTTGGGCATGCGGCGCCATTCGAATTCGCGGCGGCGTATCGGCCGGCGGCAGGGATCGCGCGGGCGGTGGTGGGCACACCACCGATTCTGAGCCTCGTGCCGCTGGATGTGGGCGTCGATATCATGAACGAGGCGCCGGGTGCGGCGGTGCGCGAGAAGTCGCTGCGGTTGACCGAGCTGTTCATGACATTAATGGAACCATTGTGCAACGCGCATGGGTTCCGTATGTTGACGCCGCGGTCGTCGGAGCGTGGCAGCCAAGTTTCGGTGGCGCATCCCAATGGGTATCCGATCATGCAGGCGCTGATCTCGCGCGGTGTGATCGGGGATTTCCGTGCGCCTGATGTGATGCGGTTTGGGGTGGCACCGTTGTACGTGCGGTTTGCTGATGTATGGGATGCGGTGGCGGTGCTGGATGATGTGATGCGCAGTGGCCTGTGGCGTGAGCCACGATTTCACGTGCCGCGGCCGCCGGTGACCTGATGCTGTACGCCTCTCCCGCGTGCGGGAGAGGCCGGGGAGCAGCACGACGCGGGTGAGGGGGAGAGCATGAAGCACCCTCACCCGGCGCTTCGCGCCGACCTCTCCCGCGAATCGGGAGAGGTGTACGTCGCTACTTCCGCGGGTTCTTGTCCAACGCTTCCGCGATGCGCTGCTGATCCACGGCGACCTCGACGCCGGCGCGCTCGATCTGCAACTTCATGATCGCGCGCGAGTCCTGATTGCCCCAGCCGCGATTCAGCGCCTCAGTCAAATCTGACAGCGCGATATTTGCCAGACGCATCGGTACGTTCAGCTCTCGCCCGACCTGGGTGGCGAGGAAAACGTCCTTGTGTGCCAGCCGCAGCGCGAAGGCGGGGGGTTCGTATTTGTTGGGCAGGAACTGATCCGTAAGCGAGTCGAAGGCGCCGCGCCGGCCGATGGCGCCCTGGCGCACTGCCTCCCAGATTGCCAGTGGTTCGATACCAGCCTTTACCCCCATGGTGAACACCTCGGCCGCACCCGCGGTCATGATGTAGCCGAAGCAGTTGTGCACCAGCTTTGCGACGGATCCGGCACCGATCGGCCCAACATAGCTGGCCTGGTCGGCGAACAGATCCAGCGTTGGCTTCCAGGTATCGAACCCTGCCTGATCACCGCCGCACCACACTGCGAGCTTTCCAGTTTGCGCACCGCGCGGCCCACCGCTGACCGGGGCATCGAACAGGAACGCGCCCTTCGCATCGTAGTCAGCCGCGGCCTTGCGCATGGTGGTGGGTGAGTTCGTCGTCAGATCGAAATGGGCAGCGCCTCTGCGGATGCCGGTCAGCAGACCGCTGGGGCCATTCACCACCGCCTCAAACTCGGGTGGTCCGGGCAGCGAACTGAAAATGACATCGCACTCGGCCGCCAGCGCGGCCGGTGTGTCGGCCCAGCGTGCGCCGGCCTGGATGTGACGCTGGGCCGCCTCGCGCCGCACATCGTGCACCACCAGGCTGTCGCCGCGCGCGGTCAGGCCGCGTTGCAGATTGGCGGCCATGCTGGCACCCATGGTGCCAAGGCCGATGAACCCCGCCTTCATATCAGTCGCTCCTTACGGATTGGCCTCGAATACCTCGCGCGCAATGTTTGCCGCGGACATCGCCGCCGGCCAGCCGGCGTAGAAGGCGAGATGGGTGATCACCTCGGACAGCTCTTCCTTGGTCACGCCGTTGGTCAGTGCGCGCTCCAGATGGCCGCGCAACTGCTCTGGCCGGTAGGTCGCGATCAAGGTCGCACAGACGATCAGGCTGCGATCGCGCTTGGACAATTGCGGTCGTTCCCACACGTCGCCAAACAATACCTTCTCGGTCAGCTCGATCATCTTCGGCACGGTATTGCGCACGCGGTCACGCGAGGCACTCGTCGGGATTTGGGCCATGATTTCCTCCATTTGCTCGGTGCGCCTATTGCACACCAACCGCCTGATCGAGTCCAATCGGGCGATCGAACGGAGGGATGTATGACCGACGAACCCAGAGTGGCACTGGTCACCGGCAGTGCCTTGAACATCGGCCGCGCCACGGCGATCGCCTTCGGTCGCGATGGCATGCGTGTGATGGTGACCGCCCGCAGTTCCCGTGACGATTGCGAAACAACAGCGGCGCTGGTGCGCGAGGCGGGTGGTGAGGCCGCGGTGCATTTGGCAGATATTTCCGATCCGGCCCAGGCGCGTGGGCTGGTCGAGGCAACGATGGCGCAGTTCGGCCGGCTGGACGTGCTGGTGAACAATGCCTCGGTGCGGCGGCAGACGAAATTCGCGGAGCTGACGCCGGAGGAATGGCGGGAGATCCTCGGCAGCACGTTGGATGGTGCGTTCTATTGCGCGCATGCGGCCGCACCGCATATCGCGGCAGCGGGTGGCGGATGCATCATCAATATTGGTGGCATTTCTGCGCATATCGGCGCGGTCGGCCGCGTCCACGCGGTGACTGCCAAGGCAGGCATGGTCGGACTGACGCGCGCGTTGGCAAAGGAGCTGGCGTCGTCACATATCACGGTGAATATTGTCGTTCCGGGATCAATCAATACGATCCGCGGCGCCGCCGCTGGGGGGAACAGTGGACGGGCGCATCTGCCGGACAATCTGGCCGGGCGAATGGGCTATCCGGAGGAGATCGCCGCGATGGTGCATTATCTCATCACCACCCCGGCGCGATTCATCACCGGGCAGACGATTCACGTGAATGGTGGGGCATTTCTACCGTAGGGCTTCCCGTTATGGCCGACGAAGGCCGGCCATAACAGGAATTCATTCTACGCCTTCCACTTCGCGGCGGCGATGGCGACTTCTGGCGGATAGACCGTCACCGGCTTGCCGCCTTGCCATTGCACCATCACCATCTTCGCGCCGATGCGCCGGCCGCGTTCGTCGTATTGCAGGTGGCCACCAGGGAACAGCAGCGCCGGGCCAGTCGTCATGTTCAGCGCGTGCAGTGCCTCGTTCACCTTCACGCGGTCAGCGACGCCGGCTTTCTCCAGTGCCTCCTTCAGGATCATCACGTGCGCATAGGCAAAGATGGAATCATGCCCGAACCACGGTTCACCGGTGCGCTTCATGAAGCGGGCGGCAATATCGGCGGCGTCCTTGCCGGGCCAATTGGCGAGGCCCACCAGCACGCCCTCCATTTCGTCCGCTCCCGTAACCTTCAGCAGCTCCGGCACCGCCCAGTGCCCGCCATTGCCGATCAGCGGGACCTTGGTCGCGGGCATGTTGAACTCGTTGAACTTGTCGACCAGCAGCTTGTCGTCCGGCACGTTGGTCGAAGTCAGCAGCACGAAATCCGCGTGTGCGCTACGCACCGGTTGCACCAATGTAGTCGCGTCGCTCAGGGGCGGCGTGTAGGTCTGATCGACTACTGGCGTCAGCTTTTCATCCTTCAGCACGTGATCGCGGATCGGCTTCATGAAGCTGACGGACGCCGCGGTGTTGTCGCCGATCAGCCCCACCTTGGTCGGCCGTTTGCCGGTGGCCTTCTCGGCCAGCGCCATGATCACCGGCACCATGTCCTGCGATTGCTGGTCCGCGGTCGGCGACGACTGGAATACGTATTTGTAGCCGCGCCCGGTGATCAGGTCTGAATAGGACAGCGTTAGCCAGGGCAGTTGCGCACGCTCCGTCACCTCAGTGACGGCCAGCGTGAAGGTGGAGAGCCAGCATCCGAAGCCGCCGACCAGGTTGGGGTACTGGGCGATCATGCGCTGCGCGGCATCCTTGGCCTTCTCGGCGCTGTCTTGCGTGTCGAGTTCGACCAGCTTCAGCTTGGCACCCCCCAACGCCTTGATGCCGCCGGCGTTGTTCACATCCTCGATCGCCAACTCGGCACCCATCTTTTCCAGGATGCCCTGCCGCGCCCATGGTCCGGACAGCGGGACTAGCATGGCGATTTCGACTTCCTTCGGTGCCTGCGCGCGGGCCCGTCCCGCCAAGCTGGCGGCACCCGCCGCGGCGCTCAGCGCCAGCGTGGTGCGTCGTCCGATTGATTTGCTCATGTTGTGTCCTCCCGTTGTACCTTTCGGTCTATTCGTCGCCGATGCCCAGATAGGAGCGCCGAACCCGGTCGTCGGCAAGCAAGGTCTGATACGCGCCCTCCAGCACCACGCGGCCGGCTTCCAGCACATAGCCGTAGTCCGACAGCTCCAGCGCCTCGGCGACGCGTTGTTCCACCAAGAGAATGGTCAGCCCATCCTCGCGATGCACCTGAGAGATGCGTTCGAAGATCGTGTCGGTGACCGCGGGGGCCAGGCCCATCGACGGCTCGTCCAGCATCAGCAGACGCGGCGCCGAGGCCAGGCCGCGTCCAATCGCCAGCATCTGTTGTTCGCCGCCGGACAGCGTGCCTGCGAGCTGAGCCTCGCGCTCGGCGAGAATGGGGAATAGGGTGTGGATGCGGTCCAGCGTGTGCCGCCATTGTTTCGTGCCGCTATCGGTGTAGGCGCCCATTTCCAGGTTTTCGCGCACGGTCAACGTGCGGAACACTTGGCGGCCTTCCGGCACATGCGCGATGCCCAGATGGGCGCGGCGTGCGGCGGGCTGGGCCAGCAGGTCGGCGCCGTTGAAGCGGATGCCGCCGTTGACGGTTGGCACCACGCCACTGATCGCCTTGAACAATGTGGATTTGCCGGCGCCGTTCGGGCCGACCACGGTGACGAACTGACCTTCGCGCACGGTCAACGAGACCTGGGTCAATGCGTGGAGGCCGCCGTAGTCCACTGACACCGCGTTGATCTCAAGCATGGACGCGGGCCAGAAATTTCTTGCCGAGATAAGCTTCGATCACCGCATCCTGTTCCACCACGTCGCGCGGCTTGCCGCTGGCAAGCACGCGACCATGGTCCAGCACGACGAAATGATCGGCGATGCGCAGCATGGCGTGCATCGTGTGTTCGATGATGACGATGGTCATCCCCTCGGCGCGCAGGCGTTGTAGCACCGCCAGCACGTCATCGCATTCGTCGCGGCCGAGGCCGGCCAGGGTTTCATCCAGCAGCAGGATGCGCGGTTGGCCCGCAAGAGCGCGCGCCAGCTCCATCAGGCGCAACTGCCGGTTGGTGAGCCGGCCGGCGACGTCGCAGGCCTGGGCGGACAGGCCGACGCGGGCCAAGGCCGCCTGCGCGGTGGCAATGGCGACCTCATCCGACAGGCCGGCGCCGTACCCGCCAACGATGACATTGTCCAACACCGACAGGCGCGGGAAGCTGCGCACCACCTGGAAGGTGCGGCCGATGCCCATGCGGCACACCTGGTGCACCTTCCGTCCCAGCAATGACTCGCCAGCCAGTGTCGCCGTGCCGCCATCGGCGCCGATGACGCCGTTCAGTAGGTTGAACAGCGTGGTCTTGCCGGCGCCGTTGGGGCCGATGATGCCTAAGATCTCGCCGGCCTGCACGCTGAAGCTGACGTCATCCACCGCGCGCAGGCCACCGAAGGCGCGAGACAGGTCCTTCACCTGCAATAGCGTACCGGAGTCAGCTTTGCGTGGCGGCGGCGCCGCTGCATGCGCAGGCGGGATCTGTTGTGGCACCGGACGAAACCAGCGGTCGCGGATCGACCAGAACAGGCCCTCGGGGGCCAATCGGATGATTACGATGATCGCCAGGCCGTAGACCACACCCTGGATGCCGGGAAAATAATTCCCTAGCTCTGCATTGAGGGATTCCGCAAGTGGGATCAGGACGGCGGCGCCGATCACAGGCCCCCATACCGTCGCCACGCCACCGAACAGCGTCACCACCAAGGCTTGCGCGGAGACCAGCATGCCGAACACCGAGTCCGGCGTGACCACCAGCAGCACACAGGCATACAATCCGCCGGCCGCCGCGGCCATTGCGCCCGAGGCAACCAGGCCGCGCATCTTCCAGCGCCTTGCATCGATGCCGGCAGCCTCAGCCGCCAACTCGTTCTGGCGGATGGCCAGCAGCGCCAGGCCGAAGCGTGAATTCTCCGCCGCGATCGAGATCAGCAGTGCGACCGCGAGCAGCGCCACCGCCAGGACCGTGAACAGACGCGGGTCGGTAAACTGGAGATAGAATACCGGATGCTGGCTGTGCATCGGGATCGAGACTTCCTGGAATCCCAGGTATTCCATGATGTACATGATGGCCAATGGATAGGCCAACATCGACAGGGCGAAGTAATGCCCACGTAACCGGAACGTTGGCATGCCGATCAGGAAGGCCGCGCCGGCGGCCAGCAGCATGCCGAGTGGAATGCCCACCCATGGGGTCAGGGACCAGTGCACCAGTGTCAACGTGACGGTGTACGCGCCGATACCGAAGAAGGCCGCATGACCGAAGGAGGTCATGCCGGAGTAGCCCGAGAACAGGTTCCACGACAGGCCCATCACGGCCCAGATTGGCACCAGCGTCATCATCAACTGAAAGTAGCTGTTGCTGACCAGCAGTGAGATGCCGAGATAGGCCGCGATGACGATGGCTAGCGTCAGCCGGTCTCGCCGCAAACGTGGCGCGGCACCCGGCCTCATGCGCGTTCTGCCGAGCGGCCGAATAGGCCCTGCGGGCGCAGCATGATGATCAGCAGGAACACCACGAAGATCGCCGCGTTCTGCAACTGCGGCGGCAGGATCAAGGCCGAGCATTGCTGCACGAAGCCGACCGTCAGCCCGCCCCAGAACGCGCCCAGGATGCTGCCCATGCCGCCCAGCACGACGCCGGAATACATGATGATGACGTAATCAAATCCGACAAAGGGGGTGAAGGCGAGGTAGGTCGCGATCAGCCCGCCGGCAACCGCAGTAACCCCACTGCCGATGCCGAAGGCGATGCGATAGGCGCGGTCCACGTCGATGCCCATGTAGGTCGCGGCCGTCGGATTGTCGGCCGCCGCGCGCAACGCTTTGCCCAGCTTGGTGTGTTCCAACAGCCAGTACAAAGCGGCCGCGGTCACCAAAGAGATGGCGCAGGCGATCAGGCGCGCCTTGTTCAAGAACAGCGTGGCATCGCCAACCACCGGCCCGATCTCGAACGCGCGCGAGGACAACGGGGTGAGCACGTTGCGTGGTGTGGAGCCGAACAGCATCAGCCCACCATTCTGCAGGATGAGTGATACGCCGAGCGTGACGATGAGCTGACCGAAATGTCCGTCGTCGAGGGAGCCGGCGGTGCGCAGGCCAGAGACTTGCGCGATCACGAATCGATGCAGCAGCATGCCGCCGACAAACACCACCGGACCGGCCAACATCGCGCCAACGAACGGGCCGACATACGGACCCAGAAAGGCCAGTACACCCCAGTTCGCGACGAGGTACAAGCTGACATACATGCCCAGCATCAGCAGCTCGCCCTGGGCGAAATTGATCACCTTCATGACGCCAAAAATCAGGCCGAGCCCGACACACATCAGGCCGTAGATGCAACCGATGATCGCGCCCGCCGCGAGCGCGTTCATCACGTTTTCGATCAGGACATCCCAATCCACTGTTGGCGTTCCCGCGCTTCCCCGTACCGTCCCAGTGCGGGAGCGGCGATTGTTATTGGTTTCTCTTAGCTGGTGTGGGGCATTGTCTCAAGGGACCAACGGTGCAGTAACTGGCCCAGATGACGCGGCGCCTCGCCTGACCAGAGAGCTTCGCCGGTTTCCGTGAGCCCCCAGGCAGCGGCGACACCCATCGCGCGCAATCCGTCGGGCGCCACAGCGCGATAATTCACATGATGATGGCCATGAATGATTAAGCTCACGCCCATCGCGCGGGCGAGCGCGTCCAGTGCGGCATTGCCGACGGGATGGCTGCTCGGGGCTTCGTGTGTCACCAATATGTCAGCGGGCTGCGATGCGAGTCGATCATAATCCTCCGGCCAGATCGCGGTGGCTCCAAGTGAGTGCACCAGTGCCGCGCGATGTTCGTCGCGCCATTGCGCGCCCATTGTGGCGAGATTGGCGGGCAGGTCAGCGCGGTGCCGTACGCGGGGCGGCTCTGGCGGGTTCCAGATCCGCGGACGAAACGTGCCGCCGAGGCCGGCGATGCGCAGACCGGCGATCTCAACCACGCGGCCGTTCAACGCGCCGGCGGCGGTGCGGGAATTGCGCGCGGGATCGGTGAGATTGGCCCACATCTCCGGCCCGCCATCGTTGTCGTGATTGCCGTAGATCCAGAACACGGGGATGCCGCGGTCAAGCAGCGGCGCGGCGGCGTTATCCAGTGAGTGGTCACATTCCATATCCCCCAGCAGCACGGCAGCGCTGGGCGGTGTGGCGCGCGCGTCCAGTCCACGGGTCACGCTGGACCATTGGCGATGGATGTCACCGATGAACACGATCGTCATGGAAAAGGAACAAGTTCCGCAGCGCTGGTCATTCGATCACACGTGCGATGGCGTCTCAAGCCCCTGGACTTGAGGCTTGCTGCGCTGCCGCGCACACTCTCATGGAACGGGACGAAGAGGGATACGGATGGACCTGGTCGGTGAGGATCCGGCATCGGTGCTGGATCGGCTTGAGCGCGCGGCGCAACGGGTGGAAACGCCAGGCGACGACGGCACGATGGTGTGGCACGCCTGGGGGCAGGGTCCCGCGTTGGTGCTGTGTCACGGTGGCGCAGGGTCGTGGCGGCACTGGGTGCACAATATCGACGACCTGGCGCGCGATTATCGCGTGCTGCTGCCGGATCTGCCGGGGCTGGGTGACTCAGCGCTACCGTATCCGGAGACCGCTGAGCGTGTTGGCGAACTGCTGGCGCGCGGCGTCGATATCATTCTGGGGCCAAATGCCACGTATGATGTTGGCGGGTTTTCGTTCGGCGGTACCGCGGCGAGCTGTCTCGCCGCGTTGCATCGCGCACGCATACGCTCACTGACCATTGTCGGATCGAGTGGTGTCGGTCCGCGCGGGTCGCGCGTCGAGCTGCTGAAGGTGCGGCATCTGATGGGCGAGGAACGCGTCGAGGCGCATCGCGTCAATCTCAGTCGGTTGATGATCGCGGATGTGATGAAGATCGACGCGCTGGCACTGGCAGTGCAGGAGTGGAACACGCGGCACGCGCGGTTGAAGACGCCGATGCTGTCGCGCGGGGACGCGCTGGTGAATGCGTTGGGGCAGGTGCAGGCGCCACTGAATGGTATCTGGGGAGAGCTCGATGCGCCGGCCAATCCGCGCGCACGGGAACGCGAGGCGGCGCTGCGTGAACTGCGGCCGGATGTGAATTTCCATATGGTGATGGGCGCGGGCCATTGGGTGGCATACGAGGCGCCCGAGGAATTCAACGCGACACTGCGCGAGATGCTACGACGAACGCGTCCGTGACCAACACGGGGGAGGAATCAATGACGGATGATGGGCTGGGCGAGATGCTCGGCGATCGTGGCCCTGGCATGCTGGCCGGGTTGCGCGTGATCGAGATGGCGGACGAGCGGGCGGAATATGCCGGGCTGCTGATGGCGGGCCTGGGCGCCGAGGTGATCAAGATCGAGCCACCGGAAGGCAATGCCACGCGGCGGATCGGGCCGTTCCTGGGGGATGCGCCGGGGCTGGAAAGGTCGTTGTTCTTCTGGAACTACAATCGCAACAAGAAGTCCGTGGTGCTGGATCTGCGCGAGGCGCCGGCGCGCGAGCGGCTGCTGGGATTGCTGGCAGGCGCCGACATTCTGCTGGATTCGTCGTGCGGGGCGTTGAATGCGGCGCTGGGGCTGGATCGTGCGACGCTGGCGGCGCGGTATCCGGCGCTGGTCACGGCGCGGATCACGCCGTTCGGCGATGACGGGCCGTGGAAGGATTTTCATGGATCTGATCTGATTCATCTGGCGCTCGGCGGCGTGATGATGAACTGCGGGTATGATCCGGATCCGAACCTGGAATACGACACGCCGCCGATCGCGCCGCAGGTTTGGCATGCCTATCACATCGCCGGCGAGCAGTTGGCGACAGGGATCATTGCCGCGTTGATCCATCGGCATCGCACCGGGCAAGGGCAGGATGTCTCGGTCGCGGTGCATGAGGCGGTTTCGAAGAATCCCGAGCTCGACATCATGCACTGGGTGATGCGGCGGGTGCCGTTGTGGCGATTGACCAACCGGCACGCTGTGGAGACACCAAACCACTCGCCCAGCATCAGCCATACCAAGGATGGGCGGTGGTTCATCTCGCACGGGATGGGTGCGCGCGATCTGAAGAATCTGGTGCCGCTGCTGACGAAGTATGGGATGCAGGCGGATCTGCAACCGCCGCCGCCGGATGCGGATCTGAAGGCGCGGCAGGTGCCGGGGTCCGCGGCAGGCGATGAGACGCGCGCGCATATGCTCGACGTGGTGCAGCGGTTCATGCGGGCGTGGACCTATGCCGACCTGCCGTGGCGGGAAGCGCAGGACGCCGGGCTGCTGTGGGCACCGCTGCGCAAGCCGCACGAGAATGCACTGGATCCGCATTGGCAGAAGCGGAAGAGCTTTGCGGAAATCGAACACCCCGAGCTGGGGCGGAAGTTTGTTTATCCGACCAGCAAATGGTTGAGCACGGCGACGAGCTGGCAGGTGGGGCGGCGTGCGCCGCTGCTGGGGGAGGATACCGAGGCGGTGCTGCGTAGCCCGGCGCGTCGGCCCAGCGTGCCGGCGTCGCCACGCGGCATCGCGAAACCGGAACTGTCGGCGCGGCATGGCAAGCCGTTCCCGTTGCAGGGGGTGAAGATCCTGGATTTCGCCTGGTTCCTGGCCTCGGCCGGTGGCACGCGTTTCCTGGCGGCGATGGGCGCGGAAAGTTTCAAGGTGGAGTGGAAGGACAATCCCGACACGCGGCTGGCGGCGATGGCGCCGGTGGGCGGACGCGCGGCGCGCGATGCGGCAACAGGGCCGCTGCCGGGCGTGAAAGACCCGGATATGGGCGGGCAGTTCAACAACAAGAACGCCGGCAAGCGCGGGATCTCGTTGAACATACGTCATCCAAAAGGATTGCAGATTGCGAAGGATCTTGTGCGCATCTGCGATATTGTCGCGGAGGGGTTTTCGCCGGGCGTGCTGCAGCGGCTGGGGCTGGGGTACGACGTGATGCGGAAGATCCGGCCGAATATCATCTATATCCAGCAGGCGGGCATGGGGGCGCACGGCATCTATGGGCGCATGCGCACGGTTGGTCCGGTGGCCGCGGCGTTCGCGGGGCAGGGGGATATGTCGGGCCTACCCGAGCCGGCGATGCCGGTTGGGTGGGGGTATTCGTTCCTGGACTGGATGGGCGCGTATGGCTACGCGCTGGCGTTGCTGGGGGCAGTGTATCATCGCGAACGCACGGGGCTAGGGCAGTGGATCGATGCATCCCAGTGCGAGGCCGGATTGTTCCTGACAGGTGCGACGATTCTCGATTGGTCGGCGAATGGGCGCGAATGGCGGCGGTACGGCAATCGCTCGCCGTACAAGCCAGCGGCGCCGCATGGGGCGTATCGGTGCGCGGGGAAAGATCGTTGGATCGCGATCGCGTGCTTTAGCGAGGCTGAGTGGCGGACATTGGCCGAGGTGGCCGGACATCGCGAGTGGCCGCACGATCCGCGGTTCGCGACACTGGCCGATCGGTTGGCACATCAGGATGCGTTAGATTCCATGATGACGGCGTGGGCGCGCGGACAGGATGCGTATGAGCTGATGATGCGGTTGCAGCGCGCGGGTGTGCCGGCGGGAGTGTGTCAGAACGCCGAGGAGCGCTGCGATCATGATCCGCAGTTGCGGCATCTGAACTGGCTGACCGAGGTGACGGGGACAAAGATCGGCACCTGGCCGGTGTATGAACTGCCGATGAAGTTCAGTCACACGCCGGCGTATATCGGTGGACCAATTGATCGCGGTGCGCCGTGCTATGGCGAGGACAATGCGTGGCTGCTGAACGAGCTGCTGGGGATGAGCGCGTCGGATGTGGAACGGTTGACGGAGGAAGGTGTGCTATGAACGATCTGGCGCGTTTGAAGAATAAGATCGCTGTTATCGGTGTCGGCAATACAAAGTATGGCAATTTCCCCGCGACCGATGAGTACGGGCTGGCAGCGCAAGCATTCCGCAACGCGGTCGAGGATAGCGGCATCGACAAGAGCAAGATCGATGGGCTGCTGGTGTGTCGCATTCCGTATTACGCGCGGATGGGCGAGGTGCTGGGGCTTGATCCGGGGTGGACCCTGACGCTGCCGCCGCACGGACGGATGTCCGGCATGGGGATCATCGAGGCGGCGATGGCCATCGAGGCGGGGCATGCGACGCATGTCGTGCTGCTGTACGCGAATATCGGGCGGTCGCGTCGGGTGAATTACGGTGGGGATGAGAATCCGGGGACCTGGGATCCGTGGGGGATGACGTCACCGGGCGCGGCGCATGCGCTGATGTTTCGGCGGCATATGGAGCTGTACGGGACGACGACGCGGCAGTTGGGGGAAGTGTCGGTGGCAATCCGTTATCATGCGTGCCTGAATCCTGATGCGGTGATGCGGAACCCTATTACCATTGAGGATCATGAATCGGCGCGGCACATCGTGGCGCCGCTGCGGCTGCTGGATTACTGTCTGATTAACGATGGTGCGGTGTGCGTGATTCTCACCAGTGCGGAGCGGGCGAAGGATTTTCGCAAGAAGCCGGTGTTGATCTCGGGGTTTGGGGCACAGGAGAGTTTCACTCAGTCGGCGATTTCGAATTTCGATATCAATATGTGGTATCCGGCGGTGCGCAAGGCGGGGACGCAGGCGTACGCAATGGCGGGGGTGTCGCACGACGATGTCGATGCGCTGATGTGTTATGACAATTTCAGCCCAACGGTGCTGTTCAGTCTGGAAGGGCTGGGGTTTTGTCCGCGGGGTGAGGCCGGGCGGTTCGTGGAAGGCGGCACGCTCATGCTGGGCAACAAGCTGCCGACCAACACGGATGGCGGGCATCTGTCGAATTCATATATGCAAGGCTGGGCGCTGAACGTGGAAGCGGTGCGGCAGTTGCGCGGCGAGTGTGGCGCGCGGCAGGTGCCGGATTGCGAGGTCGTGCAATACGTGCAGTCGACGCCGTGCACACGGTCGATCATCTACACGCGCGGTTGAGGGAGGGCGCCATGAGCTACGATAAGCCACTGCCGCGGATCGACGCGCTGAACAAGCCGTTCTGGGATGCGGCGCATGCGGAAAAGCTGGTCGTGCAGACCTGCGATGATTGCCACGATGTGCGGTTTCCACCGTCGCCGGTGTGCCCGAAGTGTCTTAGCAGTGCGCAGAGCTGGAAAGCGGTGAGTGGCAAGGCGACGCTGGAATCGTGGGTGGATTTCCATCGGGCGTACTGGGGCGGGCTCAATGATGCGTTGCCGTATCGGGTGTGCCTGGTGCGGTTGGCGGAAGGACCGCTATTGGTGAGCAACCTGGTGGGGAGCTCGGATGCGGCGAAGCTGGGCGCGGCGGTGCATGTGGTGTTCGAGCGCGCGACGGATGACGTGACGCTGCCGAAATTCGCGCTGGATTGATGTTACCCGTCCAGGCGCGGGCGGATGATGCGTTCGAAGGCCAGCAATTCGGCTTCAGGCATTTGGTAGCCGCCGGCGAGGTCGTGCGCCGGGAAGAAGAAGACGTCGTTGATGCCGGCTTCCTCGCGTGCGCGCAGCAGGCGGTCGGCGCAGCGCGCGGGGGAGCCGAACAGGCCGAAGGCGTCTGCGAGCGCGTGGGCGTGGGCCTCGGTGAGGGCGGTGGGATCGTGGCTGTCCTCGATCGCGCCGCCGCCGGCGCGCAGCCAGTGCATGTTGGCGACGCTGGGATAGGCGAGGAACGGTCGGCCGGGCGCGAACCAACTCCGCATCCAACGCGGGCCGGCTTCGGCGTCCGCACCCAGGCCGAGGGTGACGATGAAGGTGATCGGGAAATTCGCGAGGGAGCGGCCGGCGCGTTTGGCGCCTGCTTCCAAGTGTTGTCGTGCGGTTGTGACGCTGCCCGGATGCAGACCGACCATCAGGAAGGCACCATCCGCCACCTCGCCCGCAAGTTCGATCATGCGTGGGCCGGCGGCGAGTAGATACACTGGTGTGGGCGTCGCGCTGCTGTTCCTCAGACGGGTCGATGCGGGGCCGAACGTGACTTCGTCCCCGGTGAGTAATTGGCGCAAATCCAGGATCGCCTGGCGCATCTGGTCCACCCGCGCGCGGTGCTTGCCCATGGTGCGGGTGGAGATGAAGCCGGGGCCGACGGTCAGGCAGCAGCGCCCGGGGGCGATCTCGTCCAGGCTGTGGGCCAGCGACGCCAGCACCAGCGGATGGCGCACCAGCGGGCTGGACGTGGCGGGGAACAATCGGATGCGCCGCGTGGCCTGTGCCGCCAATGCCAGCGCCAGATAGGCGTCGCGGCCGCTGGACGGATGGTCGTGGATGCCGACGCCGTCGAAACCCGCAGCCTCACAGCGCGCCGCGAAGGCGGCGAGCTCAGGCAGCGGACGGCCGACTGGAATGCGGATCGCAACGCGCAGCTTTGACATTCGGCACTATCGTTCCACAACGAGTTCAAACCGCGTCATAGTGTCCAGATCGTCGCCGAACCAGGAGGTGATCGCCGCCTCGCGCTTGCCGACGAACACCGGCTGCCCCTCCTGCAACACCATCGGCATGTCATGCCCCGGCACCAGCAGCGTGTTCGCCCGCCTGCGCCACAGATCCCACATCGCGTCGATCGAGGCCTTGGTCACCGCCGGGTCGTACGTCATATCCGCACTGCGCGTCAGCAGCTCTGCACGGTTTTTGGCGGCGTCGCCGGTGAAGATCACGTCGTGCTCAGTGCCGGACAGCACGAAGATCATATGGCCGGGCGTATGGCCCGGCGCGTCGTACGCCACCATCCCCGGAATGATCGTATCGCCATGCCGGAACACGCGCAGTTGCTGCGATCCCTTCAGCTCGCGCACGTACAGCTCCGGCACCGGCGTGCGGCCCCAGGGCTCCTTCACCGCCCATTCGATTTCATCCGCGCCAAGCCAGATCATCGCCTTGTCGAACAGCACCCAGTTGATCGCGTGATCGTGGTGCGAATGGGTCAGGATGACATCGGTCACCTCGGACGGACCGAGCCCATGCCGTTGCAGGCCAGCGAGCAGGTTCGCGCGGTGACTGAACGTGCCGCAATCCACCAGCGCGACGCGGGCGGCGCCACGCAGCAGCACGATCGTGCTCCAGCCCAGGCCGCCGTGGCAGACCGACTTGCCGGGATAGCCCTGCACCAGAATGTCGAGCTGATAGTCTTGCGGTGTCATGGTGTCCCTCGGCATGCTGGGGTTACGGCACGAGGAAACCATAGCGATGATCCTGGTCACCAACAATGAAGGCACCGTCGGAGTGCCCACGACGGCGAAGCGGCTGGCGGACGGAGGCGAGGCGCTGGACGCGATCGAGGCGGGCATCAAGCTGATCGAGGCGGATCCCAGTGTGCGCACGGTTGGACGCGGCGGCTGGCCCAATCTGCTGGGTGAGGTGGAGCTGGATGCCTGCGTGATGCATGGCACGACGCTGCGTACTGGCGCGGTGGGGGCGTTGAAGGGGTATCTGCATCCGGTGAGCGTCGCGCGGGAGGTGATGCGGCGGCTGCCGCATGAGCTGCTGGTGGGCGAGGGGGCGGCGCGGTTTGCACGTGAGATCGGGGCGGAGACGACGGAGAATCTGATCCCGGATTCGAAACGTGTGTGGCAGGCGTGGTTCGAGGCTGAAGTAAGTGAGGTGGACAAGCGCGCCTGGCCCAATGTGCCGATGGCGGAGCTGTGCCGGCATGCGATCGATCCCGAGGTCGGGCGCGATACCACGGTGTTCCTGGCACAGGATTCTCGGGGGGATGTCTGTTCCGGGACCAGT
>DATHNE010000206.1:0-5930 GCA_035486355.1 Acetobacteraceae bacterium | reverse complement strand
GAGGCCGCAACATCCCGAGGATGATCTTCATGGTCGTGGACTTGCCGCTGGCATTCCCGCCAAGCAGGCAGACGATCTGCCCCGGCAATACCGACAGTGTCAGGCCGAAATGCACCTGCACCGGTCCATAGAACGTATCGATCGACTCAAGCGCAATAAGCGGCACGGTCATAACGCACGTCCGTATGGTGCTCCAGCATCGCGGGAGAGGCTCGGCCCCGGGCGCTTGACCGGGAGGTCGCGCTGCCCCAGCGACGACGGTGAGGATGAAGGCGAAGCGGGCCCCACACTCCCCTCCCCCACTCCGCTGTGCCCAAGATAAGCCTCCACCACCGCAGGATCGTTACGCACCAAGTCCGGCGGTCCCTCAGCGATCTTGGCCCCGTCGTCCATCACAACGACCCGATCCGACAGCGCCATGACCAGGTCCAGCTTATGCTCTATCAACATGATCGACAGCCCACGCTGCTTCAGCGTGCGGATGATCCCTAACATCTCCGCAGTCTCGGTCTCGTTCATCCCCGCGGTCGGCTCATCGAGCAACAGCAGGCGCGGATGCAGCGCGAGGGCTCGGGCAATCTCCAGCCGGCGCCGATTGGCGTAGGACAGGCTGAAGGCCGGATCATCAAGGCGCGGCAACAACCGCTCGCCGAACAAGCCAAGAATGTCGCGCGCTTCAGCCGCAAGTGCCTCCTGCTGACGTGCGACGCCGGGTGGCCGTACCAGTGCAAGCACCAACTCCACCGCCGGCCCGATGATGGGCGGCGACCGCCGCACCACATCCAGCCGCGTGTGCGCGCCGACCAGCACGTTGTCGCGTACACTCAGATTGGCGAACACCCGGCCATGCTGGAAGGTGCGCGCGAGTCCCAGCGCCGCGATACGCTCCGGCGGCATGCCGGCAATGTCGCGGCCGTTAAACACAATGCGGCCGGCATCCGGCGCGTCATGCCCGGTGATCAGGTTGAACAGCGTCGTCTTGCCGGCGCCGTTGGGACCAATAACCGACAGCAACTCGCCGTCGCTGAACGTCAGGTCGAGCTGATTCACCGCGGTGACACCCCCAAACCGGCGCACCACGCCCTGCACTTGCAGCAGTGCCGTCATACTGTCCCCAGCACGCCCTGCGGGCGAAAGCGGATCAGCAGCAACAACACCACGCCGTACAGCAACATCCGCCATTCAGCAGTAAACCGGAACAGTTCCGGCAGACTAACCAGCGCGACCGCCCCGACGATCGCTCCGGCAATGTTGCCCAGTCCGCCAAGGATCACCATGGTCAATGCAAGGATGGAAATCTGCGACGTAAAGGTTTCATAGTTTATGTAGGAGTAAAGATGCGCGGTGATGGCACCGCTGATGCCCGCGGCAAAGCCGCCCACCGCGAACGCCAGCCCCTTGTAGCGATTCAGGCTGATCCCGTAAGCGCGCGCCGCCACATCGTCGTCGCGTATGGCACGGAACGTGCGGCCGAGATGCGAACCCAGCAGCCGCTTTTGCAGCAGCGCCAGCGCGACCAGCACCGCCAGGCACGCCCAGTATGAACCAACCGGTGAGTCCAGAGCCAGGCCGCCCAACTGTAGAGGCGGAATCCCGCTTACCCCGATCGGGCCGCGCGTCAGGCTCTCCCAGTTCAAGATGACCAGCCCGACGATCTCGCCGATACCCAGCGTTGCGATCGACACGTAGTGGCCACGCAGCCGGAACGCCGGAAAGATCAAGGCCGTGCCAAGCAATGCAGTGATTACCCCGGCAGAGAGGACAGCGAAGCCAACCGGCATGTTCAGATCCAGCGCCAGCAGCGCCGACGCGTAAGCCCCGATGGCCAGTAGCCCCGCATGACCCAGCGAGATCTGCCCCACCGTGCCCGCCACCAGCGTGAGGCTCAGCGCCAGAATTGCGTACAGCCATGCCCCGGTCAGCGTCTGCAACACGTAGGCAATATTCGGTACCAGCGGCAGCACGGCCGCCGCGACGAGGGCGATCAACACCACGAACGGCGGCACCACGACTGGTTTGCTCGGCGCGATGAACGTGCCGGTCAGCGGCTCCGGCGGCGCCTGGCGCGACGGTGCGAACAAGCCGTTCGGACGCAGCACCAGGATCACCAGCAGCAGCACGAAGGCAAACAGGTTGCGATACGACGAGCCGAACAGCGCCACGCCGTAGCTTTCAGTAAGGCCCAGCAACAGACTACCGAAAATCGCACCTGGCACGTTGCCCATGCCGCCGATCACCTGCGCCACCACCCCCTTCAGCGTCGCCTGGAAACTCATCGCCGGATCGATATGATTGAAATACATGCCGACCAGCATCCCGGACAGCCCACCCAGTGCGGCGGCTATCGCAAACACGGTGCGGTTCACCGCATCGGTATCCACGCCCATCTGCTGCGCCGCGTCGCGGTCCAGCGCTGTCGCACGCACCGCCCAGCCCAGCTTGGTGAAGCGCAGAAATCCGAACAGCACGGCGGCACTAACAATGCCAATCGCCGCGATCAGCAGATCCAGCGCACCGATCGTGCCGCTGCCCACATGCAGGCGCCAGTCCGGCAGAGGATTTGGCAGCGCACGCGGATCGGGCGTGAAGACAAGCTGCACCACCTGGTCGAGCACGAAGCTGATGCCGATCGTCGCCAGCAACGGTGCGATGCGCGCGGCACCCGCCAGCGGGCGCAAGCCGATGCGCTCGATAGCCATGCCCAGCAGCGCGCAGCCCACCAGCACGATCAGCATCGTGACCGGCAAGGGCGTGTGCAGATAGGTAACACACGTCCAACCGATATAGGCCCCGACCGTGTAGATCGAGCCTTGCGCGAAATTGATGAGATGCGACACGCCAAAGATCAACGCCAGCCCAACCGCGAGCAATGCGTAGATGTTGCCGATGATCAGCCCGTTGACGGTGTAGTCGAACCAGGAACCCACGCCGCGTCCTCTATAGCCCCAGGCGCGCGGGCTTGGTGCCGTCCCAGACGGTGAATGCGTTATCGGCAATCACCAGGTACTTGTAATTCGCCGCCTGCACCCGCCGCGTTTCGGCATTGAAGCGCACCTTGCCGTAGATCACGCTCGGCACGTCCTGGATCTTCGCCAGCCCGTCGTGCATGGCCTCGCGCGTCGGCCCAAACTGCCGGACCAGCGCGGCAAACAGCACCATCGTGTCGTATGACCCCGCGCAGAACGTATCCGGGTCCGACCCGTATTTAGCGCGAAAATCGGCGACGAATTTTCGCACCTCCGGCCGCGTCTCGCCCGGGAAGAAGCTTGTCATGCAGAACACGCCGTTCCCTGCCGAACCTGCCAGTTCGATGAACTTCGGCGAATAGATCGAGGTGGACCCGACCAATACCTGCTTCAACCCGAGATCGCGCGCCTGTCGTACCAGCAACGCGGCGTCGGCATAGTACGACAACAGCACCAGGCTGTCGGGCTTCGCATCGCGGACCCGCACCAGCGATGGCCGGAAATCCTGGTCCGTCGGCAGATACGCCTCGGTCGCCACGACCGGAGCGCCGAGTGCCGCCGCGGCCTTGGCAAACGCATCCTTCGACGTCCGCCCCCAGTCGGTGTTCAAATGCAGCACCGCCGGACGTTGCAATCCCAACGCGTGGATCGCGTACTCCGCCAGTTTCGGTTGCTCCTCCGCCTGATTGGTGGAATTGCTCCACATATAATCGCCGCCCTTGGTGAAATCCGGGTGCGAATTGGTGAAGCCGAATTGCACCAGTTTGCCGCGCTGATAGATCGGGCTTGCGGCCATCGAGGCCGGACTCGAAAAATCCCCCAGCTCGATGATGATGCGCGGATCGGAAACAAATTTCTGCGCGATCGCGACCGACTGGCGCGGGTCGCTCTGGCTGTCCTCGAAGGTGTACGCCACCGGACGGCCTCCCACACCGCCGGCGCCGTTGATCTCGTCCAGCGCCAGGTCGAAACCGCGCTTCCATTGCGCGCCATACTGCGCGTTCGGCCCCGTTAGCGGGCCACTGACGCCGGCCAGTATTTGCTCAGCGGCAAAGGCGCGGGCCGGCAGGACGGACGCTGCACTGAGCAGCAGCAGGCGACGGGAAAGAGCCATGCGAGTTCCCCTTGTTGCATCGCAACCGCGCCGGCGTTCACCCGGCTTGCGGCCTCGCTCCCTCCCAGAGCTCGAAGGCACCATTATGCACAACCAGATCGATCACGCTCAGGTTTTTTGACCTGATCAACCCGCACTCTCCGGCAGCACCGGCTCGCCCAACGTCTGCATCAGCCGATTGGCATTGGCGAACATCGCCACGGCGTTGGTCAGGTCATGGATTTCCAGGTCGTCCATCCCCACGGCGCGCAGCGGCGCCAGGTCCGCGACGGTCATCGCCGCGGGCTCGCGCGTCAGCTTGGCGGCGTAGTCGACAACCGCCCGCAACCGCGGCTCCAACGGCGTGTCCACCCCTTGCTCGTAAAGTGCGCGGATGATCTCCGGCTGCTTGCTCAGCTCGACGAAACGCCGCGCGTGTACCGACGAACAATAGACGCAGCCGTTGATGATCGAGACGACAACGGTTGCCAACTCCCGCTCGGCGCGCTTCAGGCCACGCGGCACATACATCACCGCATGGAACAGCGGCGAACGCTCGGCCAGCGAGTCCACATCGTTCGCCAGCGTGCGAAAATACGCGGAGTTCGCCTGCGGGCTGTTATCCAGTGCAGCCCGTTGGGCCGGCGTTGCGGTTTCCAGGGTGACCGGTGGCAGCCAGGGTGCCCACTCGACGGCTTCCAGGGTAAAATGCTTGGCGTTCATGCGGCCTTCTCCTGCACCAGCAGCGCCAGGCCGACGGCTGCGCGCACCTGGTAGCTTACGAATGCCACGATCTGCGTTAGTGCGACGATGTCACGCGGCGTCAGCCCGGCGTCGCGCAGCGTGTCGATATGCGCCGGCGTCGCGCTGCCCGGTGCGACGGCTACCCGTTCGATGTGCCGCAGGATGGTGTCCTGCCGCTGGCTGTGCGGTGGCTCGCCACGTCGGGCCAGCAGGCTGCGATAATGCGTCGCCAGTCCAGCATGGCCTGACAGTTCCGCCACGCGCGCGGCGATCAATGCGCGTTCGGCCAACGACAATCCCCCGGGATCGGCCGGCGACAGCAGCACATCGTGACTGCCCTGGGTATGGCGCACGATGTCGGGGCGCTGCGCGCGCAGCCGGCTCAGTGCCGAACCGGGTGCGACGTCGATGATGGTTTCAAGCAGGTCGGGCGAGCCTGGTGGCTGGGGCATGACGGCATCCTGAAGAACGGGCTTTGCGCGAACAAGAGAAAAGGGCAAATTTTGCCGAACTTCGCAATAGCCCGCCTGCCCCCGGGGAGCCTTGCCGCATGGAACCGATCGTCGCCGCGCTGGAAGCACTATCGCGCCGGGTGCACGATGAGCTGGCACTGTTCGAATACCCGACGAAGGATTGGGTGACGCCTCGGCGTGGTCCGCATGGCGAGGCGGTGCACAACGTCGTCATCGTCGGCGGCGGCCAGACCGGGCTGGCCATCGCTTTCGGTCTGCAACGCGAACGGATCAGCGGCGTGACGGTGCTCGACGCGAACCCGCCGGGCGAGGAAGGACCGTGGGTGACCTTCGCGCGCATGATCACGCTGCGCACACTGAAGTTTCTCACCGGCCCCGATCTGGGCCTGCCCAGCCTGACATTCCGCGCGTGGCACGAGGCGCAGTATGGCAAGCGATCCTGGGAGGACCTGGTGCGCATCCGCAAGGAAGAGTGGATGCGCTACCTGGTATGGTTCCGTGACACGCTGCGCCTGCCGGTCCGCAACGATGTGCGATTGGAACGGATCGAACCAAGCGGCGGTCTGCTGGCGCTGCACCTGCGCACGGCAGCCGGGCCGGAAATCGCGCTGACCCGCAAGCTGGTGCTGGCAACCGGAATCGAGGGCGCCGGCG
>DATHNE010000205.1:0-25919 GCA_035486355.1 Acetobacteraceae bacterium | reverse complement strand
CCTCCCGCCGGAAACCAATCCATTCCGTAATGCTAATGATGATGCGGTCGGGCAACACGATCGACAGTGTCTCCGCGGCCAGGCGAATCTCCCGCGTCATCTCCAGGTCCGCCTTCGCCGGTGTCGGACTCCCGTTCGGATGATTACGCGCCAGGATCGGCGCGGTCGCGCGCAGCTCCAGCGCGCGTGTCACGACCTCGCGCGGATACACCGGCGTGTGGTGCGCGGTGCCGCGCGACTGCGCCTCCTCGCCGAGCAGCCGGTTGCGGTCGTCGGGGAACCGCACATGGAACTGCTCCACCCGCTCGTGCGCGAGGGCGGCGTTCAGGTAAGCCATCAACCGGTCCCAGTTGGTCAGCGCCGGACGGTCCATCACCCCGGCGCGCCAGCCGCAGGGCCGCGGCCTGCACCAGCATCAGCGCCGCGATCGCCGCCTCCCCCAGCCCGTCGATGGTGGTCAGCTCCGTCGGTGGCGCAGCGATCGCACCCGCAAAATTGGCCCGTCAGCGCTCGCGCCAGCGGCTTGGTGTCACGCCGGGGCAGCGCGCGGAACAGCACCCTCCCCAGCCTCTCGTGATCCGCGACCGCCCCGGCCCCGGTACTGATCAGGCGATGACGCATTCGGCTGCGATGGCCCTCCGCGCCGATAGCCGAGCCCTCGGTCTGCCCGGTCAGCGCGAACAGGTCGCGGTCCTCGCTGAGGCCGCTCGCGCGTCGTGCTGGTCGGGTCATCGCCTACCGCTGCCGCTACGGACGCGAGCACCGGCAGGATAACAGTTTTGATTTGGTAACGTGTACCCAGCGCGACGTCGTCAGGATGCCTCAGTCCACGTGCCCCAGGCGCAGGTCCCAGCGCGCCATCCGCGTCGTCGTTAGAATGCCAGATTGGGTCCAGGGATCGGTCGCCAGACGCACACGAACCGCGTCGGCGCTGTCCACCCGGAACACCAGCAGCACATCCTCGCGGCCTTCCAACGGTCCAGCAAGCCACGCAATCCCTTGCGCCTCCAGCGGCGTTCATGAAGACGCGGTGCTCCTCCCACGCGGGCTGTGTCTCCAGCGGCTTGCCCGGATCGTATGGCGGTCCGTATTGCCGCATGACCACGAACAGGCTCCGGCTATATTCCATGCGCTGCGGGTCCATCGTTGTGACAGCACGGGTGATGAAGGAATCCGCAACGGCAATCAGAAGGGCCAATCGCCGGCAGGCCACCTAGACAGCTTCCGATGCGCCATCTCGAATACCGAACCCGCCAGCGCCGATCGTTTCTATCCGATTACGAAACGATAATGCCATCGTCTTGGCCTTGTGCCCGGATGTCGTACGTGGGGCGCAAGGCGTTGATGGCCGCTGGCAGGTCGGCCGTCCGCACCAGGATGTAATCAGTGTCGTAGGTCGATAGCGCGAATACGCTGATCCTGGCGGCCGCCAGCGGGACGAGAATGCCGGCGAGCACGCCAGTCAGGGAGAACGCCAGTGGTCCGCGCACCTTCATCGCCCGCCATCCGCGTTCGGCGTGCGCGTTGGGTGGCACTACGGCGGCATCGCAGATCAGGCTGGTTTCGTCCGCCGTACGCGTCATTGACGCCATCGGGCCGGTCGCCTGCCCGAACCACGCGGGCAATGCCGCGCCGGCGGGCAGACGCACCACGGCAAGCTGGCGCGCGAGGATTTCGAGTGTGCGCCGCTCGGCTGCGGTCACGTTACCGTGGAGGATCGCACGGCTCCGTGCCCATCTCTGCCGGCAGCGACACCTCCAGCAACTCGAACGTGTCCGAGGTGCGGATTTCGTTATGCGGCGTGTGGCCTGGGATGAGGATCGAATCCCCCGCCTCCAGCCGGCACAACGGTTCCCCGGCGAACTCCAGCTCGATCCAGCCCTTCAGCATATAGACCAGCTGGGCCTCGCACTTGTGGATATGCCAGCCGGTCGGCTGGGACATCCCGGCGTCCGCCGAAGTGACCTGCGCCCGTAGCCGGCCCGCGGTAGCCGCAGTGACCCCAAGATCGCGATACTTGAAGAACGCCCGGCGGCCGGAGACGTAGTTCGCCGTGCTCAGCTTGGCGACGGTGGGGATCTGGACGGTGATGTTATCGTTCATGGTTTCCTCCTGCCCGGCCGCGTCAGTTCAGCCGGTCTTGTAGGGCGGCTTGGTCAGCTCCTTGGGCGACAGGGTGAAGATCTCCACCCCGTCCTCGGTCACGCCGATCATGTGCTCGAACTGGGCGGACAGCGAGCGGTCGCGGGTGACCGCGGTCCAGCCATCGTCCAGCACCTTCACCTCGGGCCGGCCGGCATTCACCATCGGTTCGATAGTGAAGAACATGCCGGGCCGCAGCGCCGGGCCTTCGCCGGGCTTGCCAAAATGCAGCACGTTCGGCGGCTCGTGGAAGCGCCGTCCGATGCCGTGGCCGCAGAAGTCGCGCACCACGCTGAACCGGTGACCTTCCACGAAGGTTTGAATGACGTGGCCGATATCGCCTAGCGTCGCCCCCGGCTTCACCGCCTGCACTCCCAGCATCAGCGCCTCATACGTCACATCCATGAGGTTGCGCGCCTTGGTGGATGGCGTACCAGCGGCATACATGCGCGAGGAATCCCCGTGCCAGCCGTCCAGAATGACCGTCACGTCGATATTCAGGATGTCGCCGTCGTCCAGCCGGCGCTCGCCGGGGATGCCGTGGCACACGACATGATTGATCGAGGTGCAGATCGACTTGGGGAATCCGCGGTAATTCAACGGCGCCGGCACCGCGCCGTGATCCGTGATGAAGCTGTGGCACAGCTCGTCCAGCGCGGCCGTCGTGACGCCCGGGCGGACATGCGTGGTGATCATGTCCAGTGTTTCGGCCGCCAGCCGGCCAGCGACGCGCATGCCCGCGAAATCCTCAGGCGCGTAAATCGTGATGCGCCGCGCGTCAGCCCCGCCGTCCATCGAAGTCCTGCTCCGCCAATCCCGCACAGCAACATGCGCAAGCGCCGGGCGGTGTGCAAGGGATCAGTGTCTTGTCGGGATGGGGCGGCTGGTCCAGCCTGACCGCATGATCATCGATATGCATACCCATGCCGGCCGACCGCGCCGCACCGGCGATGTCGATCGCGCGGTGCTGGCGACAATGCGTCCGGGCGGCGTGGCCGCCGCTGTGGTCTCGGCGATCGCCGATCTGCCAATGATCCGGCGCAACCCGACAACGAAGCGCCTGGAGAAGGTGCGCGACCCGGAGCCCGGCGAATGCCAGGCCTGCGTCGACGGCTACCTCGACAGTTTCACCGCCGCGGGGATGCGCATCGCGCGTGAACCGGACGAGATCCGCGCCGACGACCCGGCGTTGGTGTTGGCGATCGAGGGCTGCGATTTCCTGGAAGGCGACCTGGACCGGCTCGACGCCATGGCGGCGCGCGGCGTGCGCAGCATCCAGCTGACGCATTATTTGGTGAACGAAACCGGCGACATCCAGACCGCGCCGGCCGAGCATGGCGGGCTGACCGCGTTCGGTGCCGACGCTGTGCGCCGGATGAACCGGCTCGGCGTGATCGTTGACGTCGCGCATTGTTCCGAGGACACCGTGAAAGGCGTCGCGCGCGTGGCGGAACGGCCATTCCTATGCACGCATGCCAATCTGAAGGAGCCGGGGCATCCCGATGGCGATCACCCGCGCTACATCAGTCCCGACTACGCGCGGATGGTGGTGGAGAGCGGCGGGGTGATCGGTGCGTGGATCGCGGTGCTGTGGCAGGAGAAACTGCCGGGGATGATCCGACAACTGTTCCGCCTGATCGACGCGGTGGGGATCGATCATGTCGGTATAGGCACGGATTTGCCGGCCGGCGTGGCGGAGAAGGAGATGCCGAATTTCGTCCGGCATCAGGAGATCGCGGCCGCGATGCGCGCGCGCGGGATGACCGAAGACGAAGTCGCGAAGGTCTGCGCCGGCAACTGGCTGCGCGTGTTTCGTGCGGTGCGGGCGTAATGCGACGCACTGCAACATCCTGCTGAACCGGTCTTGATGAGTACCCTTGGGAAATCGCGCGATTCGAGAGCGATCGAACGTGGCGTTCGCGATGTCTTCGAAGGTATTCCCTTTACATCGATCGCGGTCATGCCGACCCACAGTAAAACGCCAGCGACCGTTCTGAAACCGGCGGAAGCGCCAACTCTGGTCGTCCCGGCTGCTCTGTTCGGCACGCCGCAGGATGCGAGCTGTCGCGACCGCGTCGGCATATATGACCTGCAATGCCCGCCGAAGCAGCTATACACGGTGTCCCAAGGACGACTGGTCGGTCACTCGTCGGTCATCGACAGCGAGGGCAGCTGTATTGGCCAGACCAGGTCGCGACGGCCGCGGATCTGCGCACCGTTATGGTCCATATCGACCATAACACGCAGGCCTATGTCCTGCGCGATGACGGCGGCATGGCCACGGCGTTTTTCTATAGGAGTGGCACGGAGCGCCGGATCGAGGGCACTGGTCTCTTCCTGCCCAATCTGGCGCCGGGCAACTATGGGTCAATCCTGTTTCGGGTCTTGCCGCACCTACTGGAGGCCGCCCGTCTTGGTCTGCGCTTCGACTTCTTCATCACCTCCGATCGCAGCCATTGGCTCCTGGATGCGATCCGGTTGATCGGCCTGCCGCTGAAGCCGATCCTGCTGGTGCGGGAGATCTTTGGTCACGTTGTCAGCAATGTGACGTTCTTCAATGATTTCTGCACGGAAGATTTTGCGCCACGATCAACTGTTGCCGCTCTGCGGACGCTGCACAACAAGGCACGTCCATCGGTGGATACCGCCCCTCTCAGCTCTACATCTCCCGGCCGCTGTTGCGCTGCGTGCACCGCGCTATCGGCAACTGCGGAATGATCCGGAGATCGAGCAGCTGGCCCGGCAGCGTGGGTGCACGGTCATCTATCTGGAGACCCTGCCGCTTGCCGATCAGATCGCCCTGTTCGGCCGGGCGCGTCGCGAGGTGGGTCCGTCGGGATCTGGCATGCTCAACACGATGTTCGCCCCGGAAGGCGCGCACGTGCTGGACGTGGAATCGTTCTATGTCACTGTCCGACAGCATGCGAAGATCTATGCATCGACCGGCAAGGTCTATGGTTTTGCGTTTGGATGTTTCGATCCGACCGACGAACGCGACATCACGATACGCGAATGGCGGATGGAGCAGAGTGTGATGGAGGCGGGACTCGAGTGGTTACTGGCAAGCTAGCTGCGAGAGTAAGGCCTCTCGGCGGAATCCGGGTCCCATTAGCCATACAGCAGTGTCGTGGCAGCGCGCCGGATGACGGACAGCCCGCCGATTCCCGCGTTCGTGGTCAATCTGGATGCCGACGTGGCACGGCTGGAACAGATTACCAAACAGATTGCGTACATCGCGGGCGTGACGCTTCAGCGCGTCCCCGGTGTTCCGGGGGCAACGTTGCCGCGGCTGGCCTGCGACATCCTGACAAAGACCCCTGATTATGCCGTGGGCAAGGGCACGTTAGGGGTCTTTCTTGCACATCTGTCGGTCTGGGAATGCGTCGCGGCGTCGGATGCGTGATTTTGTGTGGTCATCGAAGACGACGTCGAGCTAAACGGGTTGGAGCGTCTGGTGGGCATCATCATTCCTTGTGCGATCTATTCCGTATTCCGCAGCGATCAGATGCAGCCGATGCAGGCGACATCCGAAGGGCTATTGCGCCTGGTCGGGATCGACGAGAGTTTGCGCAGGCTTGAGGCATCGGGCACGCCTGGCTGCGGGTTGTACGGTTATCTGCTCACGCCCGCTGGTGCGCATAAGCTGATCGATGCGATCCGTCAGGACTTGTGCTTCGGGCACGTCGATTGGCGTGTCCTGCGCTACTGTGTCACGCTGGACCTCGTCGAAAAGGTGATCCCCGGTACGCGCGTGGCGGAGATCCTGCGCAACCACCATCATTGGCAGCCGCCCGCGTGGGGTATCCTCAGGGCATGTACCTTGGTCCCGCGTTTGACGTGTCCTACCTGGACGTCGAGCCGGCGCGACGAGCAGGACCAGCGTGGAGCGGAGCAGGCGCCGTTGCCGGGTGACGTTGCATCGAGTGTTTTCGAGGGACAAACCACTGTCTTCTGCATCAGCAATCCGCACGATTATGTGCAGAGCTTTCTCGTCAATGGCCAGTGGTACGAGTTCCGTCAGCTCCAGATCCATCGGGATCTCATTGCCATGGGCGGAACCGTGGTGGCTGTCGGTTCCTATGTTGGCAATCACACGATGTTCTACGCCAGGCGTAGCTGGGCGAAACTCGTCTATGCGATCGAACCGAACCCCTCGGCGCGCGCTGTTGCGTGACAGTATCGCGCGAAACGCCGACTATCGTGCGGAAATCCGCACCGATTATATCGATATCGTGATATCTGGGACGCCAGGGCGATGCCAGATCGTTCCTGGACAGAAAGATAATCAGGGTGCCACCTCCGTGCGGTCAGCCGATGCCTCCGATATTGACGTGCTGCGCTGCCTCCCGCTCGACGATCTCGCATTTGACGGCGACATCACCCTACTCAAGATCGACACTGAAGGGATGGAACTCGAGGTACTGGCTGGCGCGGCGAAACCGATCGTCACCCATCGTCCAAGTATTGCCGTTGAGGTGATGGATCGTAACTATAATGAGTTCTGGGGCTGGGTCGACCAGAGCGCCTCGCATGTGATTCAGGCATTCCGCCCGTACTTGGGCTGCTGGGGCTATGTCCTGGTGCCGCGCGTAGACACACGAACGTCTTCTTCGGACGGCTCCCGCATTGCAAGTGCGATGCGCTGATCTGGCGTACTGGGGGTGCAGTCTTCCGTCGGCCTTTTGATGCAGTCTGTAGGGACTGCTAGCCCTGATGGACTCCGCGAACCGGGTCCCATTTTGCTTATCAGGCTATGACGCCTCTGACATTCGGCGCGTTGTCCCGGTTCCCGGCCTGACCGATCTCGCCATCACATCGCGTCGCTCTCACGACCTCCTGAAGTTGATTCCCTTAGCTAAACCATGTAGTTCTCAGCTGCCAACATTGGTGCGTGGGATTTCCGGTATTCCTCACCGCGCGTCATGACCGCCCAGACGATCCGTGCCATCCTGTTGGCCATGGCGACGCTCGCCAGCCGCATGGGCTTTCGCGCGAGCAAGTCGACGAGCCGCGGGCCCACGAACGCAGGCCTGTGCCTGGCGCGCCGGACCGGCGACGTTGCGCCGACGACGAGCAGCTTGCGGAGATATTTGTCGCCCATCTTAGTGATGCGCCCGAGCCGCTCTTTGCCGCCGCTGGAGTTCTGCAGCGGTGTTATACCACCCCCCGTTGAGCGAAGCTCACGCGGGAGATTTCCCAAATCGGTTGAAATCTGATTCACCGTTGCCTTCGCGCCTCACATGCGGCTTCACGTAAGCCGGTGACATCATCCGCCCCTCATGCCCAAGGCTGATCAGCTCGCGTGCCCAATGATGTGACGTGCCGCACACTTCTATGCCAACGGTGCACAGAGGCAGTTTGGCGGAGAACGGCAGCACTTGCGAACGACGCAGCGCCTTGCGGATGACAACCCCTCCCGCAGCATCAACGACGTGACTCTGAAACACACGCTTAGCCAGATCCAGGCCGACAGTGACAACTTCCGTGCGGATGGCTCCTTGTTTGGGTGTGCCTGATAGCAACCAACTTGGCACTCAGATGCCGCGAGTGGGGGTCATCCACCTCATCTGCTTAGACGCTGGCAATACGCGGTGACCCGGATCGCATTGAAACGCTGACGTTCTATATCTGGCCGCGCATATAAATCAAACGCGTGCTGCAATCGCAGCAGCACAGTGTGTCGCGGGGTCACATGAGGCGAGGGCTCTACCGGCTCGCCACCTGCCGCGCGTTCGGCCGCACCAGCACGCAGGTCGTCCGCGCATGTGCCAACTGCGAGCACGCGCCCTGCGCCCGCGCCTCGGTCAGCCCCATCACCTGCGCCCGCCACAACGGCGTCCCGCGCACCGTGACATGCTCGATCCGCAAATCGCCACCGCCGGCCGCGCGCCGCGCATCCTGGCCAATCTCGCGCGCCGTCTTCTCGGCCCCATAGCTGCCGGTCTCGATCCCCCAACCGCCGGCCGGAACATCCGCCCGCGCCGCGACAACCGGCCGCGCTTGCGTCAGCGTCGCGGCATGCGCGCTGGCCACCAGGCTCGGCGCTTTGCGGCTGGCCATCGTCGTGCCGTGCCGGACGATCGTCACCCCCATCTCGTCGAAGCCGTCATCGAGCAGCACACCCATATGGGCATCGCGCTCCGCTCCGGTGCTGGCCCCCAGCACCACGCCGATCAGCCGCACGCCGCCGTCCAGCGCGCTGGTGACCAGATTGCACCCTGAGGCCTCGGTGTACCCCGTCTTCATCCCATCGGCGCCCGGGTACCAGTTCAGCATATGATCGTGGTTGGCAATGAACTGGCGGTTGAAGGTGAAGCTTGGGGTCGAAAAATAGTGATAGTCATTCGGAAAATCCGAGATCAGCCGCCGCGCCAGCACAGCCAGGTCACGCGCCGAACTCCATTGATCCGGATCCGGCAGGCCCGACGCGTTGGTGAACGTCGTGTGCGACATCCCCATCGCCCGCGCCCGCAGTGTCATCATCTGCGCGAACCGTTCCTCGCTGCCACCCAGCAGCTCCCCCAACGCCGCGGCGGCGTCGTTCGCCGATTTCGTCACCAGGCCAAGGATCGCCTGCTCCACCGTGATGCGCGTGCCCGGCACCAGACCCAGCTTGGTCGGCTCCATCGATGCGGCATGCTCGGACACCGGAACCAATTGGTTGAGCGTGACGCGCCGATCACGCAGCGCCTCGAACACCAGATACAAGGTCATCAGCTTGGTCAGGCTGGCCGGGTGGCGCGGCGCATCGGGATTGGCCTGCTCGAGCACTTTCCCGGTTGCCGCGTCGACAATAATTGAACTGTAGCGGTCGGAGCCGATCTGCGCGTGCGCCGCCTGAGGCACCACAACCAGCAATGCCAGGGCCGCCAGCACCGCCCCAATCGAGCGTGCACCAGAACCCAGATAGCACCGCAATACAGCCATGCGCCCAGCTCTCCCTGTCCGGCGGGCGCCACCCTAAGAGCGTGCTGGTTGCCGTGTCCAGCCGAAAAACGACAGAATCACGAAAAAATTGAACGAGTTATCCGGTGACTCTACGGCCATGGGGCGACCGTTCCATGACTGTAACCTGCTCCAGAATTTTTGTTGTGCATCGCACAAAATTTCGCTTGATCGACCAAATCGATCGGCCTATATCGTCGTCATGCTGCACTGCAGCAAAGCGAATACAGGATTGCACGATCACTCCAAGGCCGCCGCCGACCGGATGCGGGCAGCGTTGGAGCGTTCCACCCAGGAGAACATCGGATGACCACAAAGACCAAGATGGCCGAGACGGTTGCCGCGGTGAATGAAACGGCCGCCGCGGCCGCCCAGCAGGGCTTCGAGCAGACAGTCACCAGCCTGAAGGACGGGATGGCGCAGGCCGCCGCCGGCTTCGAAAAGACCCAGGCGAAAATGAAGGAAGGCGTGGAGAAGGCCATGAAAACCGCTGAGGAATTCGTTGCGTTCGGTCAGGGCAACGTGGAAGCGTTCGTGAAGTCCGGCCAGATCTGGGCCGCGGGCGTGCAGGATCTGCAGAAGCAGATGGCCGCCACGGCGCAGGCCTCGTTCGAAGAGTCGGTCGCGGCCTTCAAGGCGATCGCCGCCGCGAAGTCGCTGAAGGACGCGTTCGACCTGCAGGCCAGCCTGGCCCGCGGCACGATCGAGAAGACGCTGGCCGAGTCCGGCAAGCTCACCGATGCCTCGCTCAAGCTGACCGAGCAAGTGCTGGCCCCGCTGACGGCCCGCGCCACGCTGGCGGTGGAGAAGTTCTCCAAGGCCGTCTGAGCGACGACAACAGATCCACGGCGCCGCCGCACCTCCTCCCCCCGGTTGGCGGTGTCGTGACGAAGAGGCCCGGGCCCCCCCGCCCGGGCCTTTTCTTTTGCCCGATCCGTTGCCCGGTCCGTTTGTCCCATTCTTTGGTTCCGGCGATTGGTATCCTGCTTTGATCCGGACGCGGGGCCGGGCCGCGCAAGGTTGGCCCTTTCATCCTGTGCATGCCTTCCGATATGGTTCCTGTCTTGGCGACGATGGTCGATCGGGCTGGAGCAGGCGTCAGTGACACGCCGGCAACGGCGGGCGGATACGGAAGGCAGATGAGCGACAACGACAGGCGAGACGGGGAGGGACCGAATACCGGCGTCGTGGTGAAGACGCGTCCGAAGACGCGCAAGCCGGCGATGTACAAAGTCCTGATGCTGAACGACGACTACACGCCGATGGAATTCGTCGTGCACGTGCTGGAACGGTTCTTCCAGAAGTCGCGTGAGGAGGCCACCCGCATCATGCTGCACGTCCATCGCCGTGGCGTCGGGGTGTGCGGTGTCTATACATATGAGGTTGCCGAAACCAAGGTAACCCAGGTCATGGACCTGGCCCGGCAGAATCAGCATCCTCTGCAATGCACGATTGAAAAAGAGTGATGGGCGAAAAGGAGTGACGGCACGTGCCATCGTCTGAGACGATCGGTGGCAGGGGCCTTGACGTAAGACGGAGTCGGTCCGCGCGGCGGGCCAGTGTGCGCAGGAGCGTAGTCGATCATGTTGTCCCGTAACCTCGAACAGACGCTGCACCGCGCCCTGTCGCTGGCGAGCGAACGCCGCCACGAATACGCCACGCTGGAGCACCTGCTGCTTGGCCTCACCGACGACACCGACGCGGCGACCGTGCTGCGCGCCTGCGGTGTCGATCTCGACAAGCTGCGGTCGGACCTGTCGGAATTCCTGGACAAGGACCTCGCCGGGCTGGCAACCGATCGCGCCGGCGATCCCAAGCCCACCGCCGGTTTCCAGCGCGTGGTGCAACGCGCCGCGATCCACGTGCAATCCTCCGGCCGCGACGAGGTGACCGGCGCCAATGTGCTGGTGGCGCTGTTCTCCGAGCGTGAGAGCCACGCGGTGTACTTCCTGCAACTGCAGGACATGACGCGGCTCGACGCGGTGAATTTCATCGCCCATGGCATCGCCAAGGCGCCGGGTCGGGCCACGCAGCGCCCCGTGCAGGGCGCCGGCCAGCCGTCGGAAAACCAGGCCGAGCCGGAACGCGAGGAAAAGCCATCCCGCCGCAATCAGGACGCGCTGTCGAACTACTGCGTCAACCTCAACAAGAAGGCGATGGCCGGCAAGATCGACCCGCTGATCGGCCGCGAGCTGGAAATCGAGCGGACCATCCAGATCCTGTGCCGGCGCACCAAGAACAATCCGCTCTATGTCGGTGATCCGGGCGTGGGCAAGACCGCCATCGCCGAGGGCCTGGCCAAGCGCATTGTCGAGGGCGACGTGCCGGAAGTGCTGGCCAAATCCACGATCTACGCGCTCGACATGGGCGCGCTGCTCGCCGGCACCCGCTATCGCGGCGACTTCGAGGAACGGCTGAAGGCCGTGGTGACCGAGCTGGAGGCCCAGCAGAGCGCTATCCTGTTGATCGACGAAATCCACACCGTCATCGGCGCCGGCGCCACGTCAGGCGGCGCGATGGACGCGTCGAACCTGCTGAAGCCGGCGTTGGCCTCGGGCAACCTGCGCTGTATCGGCAGCACGACCTACAAGGAATTCCGCAACTACTTCGAGAAGGACCGCGCCCTGGTCCGTCGCTTCCAGAAGATCGACGTCAACGAGCCGACGATCGAGGACGCGGTGAAGATCATGCGCGGCCTGAAGGTGAACTACGAGAAGCACCACAAGGTCCGTTACACCGACGAAGCGATCCGCGCCTCGGTGGAGCTGTCGGCGAAATACATCCATGACCGCAAGCTGCCGGACAAGGCGATCGACGTGATCGACGAGGTCGGCGCCAGCCGGATGTTACTGCCGGAGAACAAGCGCCGGAAGACCGTGACCTTGCGCGATGTCGAGGAGATCGTCGCCAAGATCGCCCGCATTCCCCCGAAGAGCGTCTCGGCCGACGACAAGGAAACGCTGCGCAATCTGGAACGCGACCTGAAGTCGATGGTGTTCGGCCAGGACAAGGCGATCGACGCGCTGGCCGCCGCGATCAAGCTGGCCCGCGCCGGGTTGCGCGAGCCGGAGAAGCCGATTGGCAACTACCTGTTCAGCGGCCCCACCGGCGTCGGCAAGACCGAGGTCGCGCGCCAGCTCGCCTCCACCATGGGGATCGAGCTGATCCGCTTCGACATGTCGGAATACATGGAACGGCACAGCATCAGCCGGCTGATCGGTGCGCCGCCGGGCTATGTCGGCTTCGACCAGGGCGGGTTGCTGACTGACGCGATTGACCAGCATCCGCACGCCGTGCTGCTGCTGGATGAGATCGAGAAGGCGCATCCTGACCTGTTCAACATCCTGTTGCAGGTGATGGACCACGGGAAGCTGACCGACCACAACGGCAAGACGGTCGACTTCCGCAACGTCATCCTGATCATGACGACCAACGCCGGCGCGTCCGACCTCGCCAGGGAAGCCATCGGCTTCGGCCGCGAGAGCCGTGCGGGCGAGGACGAGGACGCGATCAAGCGCCTGTTCACGCCGGAGTTCCGCAACCGGCTCGACGCGACCATCGCCTTCTCCGGTCTGACGCCGGAAATCGTCGCGCGGGTGGTCGAAAAATTCGTCATGCAGCTCGAAGCCCAGCTCGCCGACCGCAACGTGACAATCGAGCTGTCGTCGGCGGCAAAGGAATGGCTGGCGGAACGCGGCTACGACAGGCTGTATGGCGCGCGGCCGCTCGCCCGCGTCATCCAAGAGTACATCAAGAAGCCGCTGGCCGAGGAGCTGCTGTTCGGCAAGCTGGTCGGCGGCGGCGCGGTGAAGGTGACGATGAAGGACGGCAAGCTCGACTTCGAGATCGTCGAGGCGTCGCTGCCCGCTCTGCCGAAGCCCGGCGAGGATGGCGACGGCGGTTCCGACCGCCAGCAAGAGACGGTCGTAGAGTAAACCCCCACGACCCTCCCCCTCCCCTCGCGGGCTTGGGCCGCAAAGCGGACCAAGGCCGAAGGCTGGGGGGAGGGGGCGGGGGTTACCCAACAAGTACTGCGGCGCGCGCCGCGAACCACGCCATCAGCCCGTCCTCGGACATCGACCGTGCGAAATACCAGCCCCGGCTGACATCGCATCCAGCCCCCATGCAATCGTTCTTCGACCGACGCGGTCTCGATATCTTCCGCGACCACCTGCAAGCCCAGTTCCTGCGCCAGCGAAATCGTCGCCCGAGGGATGTTGCACGCCTCCGCATCCGCCTCGCAGTCGGCAATGAACGGCCGATCAATCTTCAGCTCGGTGAACAACAGGCGCATCAGCGACAGCAGCGACGAATGCCCGGTGCCGAAGTCGTCAATCGACAGCCGCACGCCCTTGATCCGCAGCCGCGTCACCACCTCGGTGGCCAGCAGCGGATCGCTGACCACCGCGCTTTCCGTGATCTCCGCCGCCAACACCCGAGGCGGCATATCGGCACGCCCCAGCGCGTCCTCGACCGCGTCCGGCAAGGCGCGGTTCGCCAGCAACAGTGGCGAGATATTCACCGCGACACCACCGTCCGGAAAGCGCTGGCGCCAGCGCCGGCAAGCGGCGAGTGACGTATCCAGCACGCGGCGTGTCAGCGGAACGATCAACCCATGACGTTCCGATTTAGGTACAAACAGCGCAGGTGTATCGGGTCCTGTGTGCCCACCGGCCGCCAACGCGCCAGTGCCTCCAGTCCCAACACCCTGCCATCGTTCAACCGGACCTGCGGTTGGAACTCCACGGATATCGCCTGCTGATCCAGTGCCGCTTTCAGCTCGGCGGCGGTCGGTAGGCGTGCCTGGTAGGTCTGGGGTGCGGCGCTGTGATTCGGCATACGGCCCAGCCGCGCCCGCAGCCGTGCCGGTACGATTGGCTTTTCCAGCGCCCCGGCGACACGGACCCCGGGCGCATCCGCCATGCGGCAACTGGCGGCGCGCACCCGCGCGTCCGTTCCCGATACCACAACCACCAGCGGGTCGGCCGTGTGCCCGTGCAGCTTGTGCGGCAAGCTGATGCCGTCGTTTGCACCCAGCAACAGGTCGAGCACCGCAGCGTCATAGGGCTTGTTCGCCACCACTGCCGCCGCTTCCTCAGCACCGTCGCGCCGTCCACGGCGAACCCCAGCGACTCGACCGCGCGTGTGACAATCAGCCACTGGATCGGCTCGTCGTCCACCACCAGAAGCTGTCGGTTCGCGTCGGTCACGTGCGCTCCGATCTCGGTCCATCCTGGTGTGTTCGCTGGAGCCAAGATTTCCAGGGAAAGGTTGAGATCGCGTGAACTGCGCACGATTGACACGCATGCCTGCCCGCCGATCTTGTGGCCGCATGCGATGGCGTTGGTCCTGGAGTCTCGTGATCCTGCTGGTGTTGGCGTTGACCGCCGCCCGGCCGGCGGCCGCCCAATCGATCCCCGAAGCCGTCCCCGGCACCCAAAGCCACGTCTTCACCACCAGCGATGGCGTCCGCCTGCATTATCTCGAGGCCGGGCCACGCACCGGCCGCACGATCGTGCTGGTGCCCGGCTGGACCATGCCGGCCTGGATCTGGCGGCCGCAGATCCTCGCCTTCGACCGCACCTATCATGTCGTGGCGTTCGATCCGCGCGGCCAAGGCGAGTCCGAAATCGCCCCCAGCGGCTACACACCGGAGCGACGCGGCCGCGATATCGAGGAGCTGCTGGACCATCTGGGTCCGGCGCCGAGCCTGGTGGTCGGTTGGTCGCTGGGCGTGCTGGACACGCTGGCCGCGATCAATCTGGACGGCGATGCCCATCTGGCCGGGTTGGTGCTGGTCGACAACTCGGTGGGCGAGGAGCCGCCGCCTGTCGCCGGCAAGCCCCATCACGGCCCGGCGTTGTCGCACGACGCCTTCATGCGGTCTTTCGTGCGGGGCATGTTCCGCACCCGCCAGAGCCCGGCCTATCTCGATGAGTTGACCGCCGCCACGCTGCGCACGCCCGAGTATGCGGCCCGTGACCTGCTGTCCTACCCGGTGCCGCGCACCTATTGGCGTGAGGCGATCTACGCCACGCATGTTCCCGTGCTGTACGTCGTGCGTCCCGGCTTCGCGGCGCAGGCGGCCAACCTGCAGCGAAACCGGCCTGACACCGAAACATCCGTGTTCACCGACGCCGGCCATGCCTTGTTCGTCGACGATGCGGCGCGCTTCAACGCCCTGGTGCTGGACTTCATCCATCGTCACGTCTGGCCGTGACCGCGTTGCTGTCGCTGTTCCTCGTCTCGCTGACGGCGCTCGGCTACGAGATCGCGCTGACCCGGTACTTCGCGGTCGCCCAGTGGTCGGAGTATGGCTACTGGGTCATCTCCATCGTCATGGTCGGCTTCGCCCTGTCGGGCGTTGTGCTCGCGCTGTGGCGCGACGCGCTGGGCCGGCATGGCAACCGGCTGCTGGCCGCGCTGCCGGCATTGCTGATCGTGACCGGCGGGCTGGGCTATCAGTTCACCACGCTGAACCCGTTCAACCCGTTGCAATTGCAGAATCAGGTCACCTGGCTGCCGCAGCTCGGCAATATCGGCCTATATTACGTGTGTCTGCTGCCGTTCTTCTTCTTGGCGGGCTTGTTCGTCAGCCTGAGCTTCGTGCTGCACCCCGGCCGCAGCGGTCTGGTCTACGCCTTCGATCTGACCGGCGCCGGTGCCGGCGCCGCCGCCGTGCTGGCGCTGATGTTTGTTGTGCACCCGTTCAATCTGGTGCCGGCGCTGTTGCCCGCACTCGCCGCCGCCGCGCTGTTCGTGCCGGGACGGCGCTGGCTGCCATTCAGCGCCGCGATCGTTGCGCTGCTGGCCACCGAGTCGGTGCTACTGTTCGATAGTCACGCGCATTTCAACGACTACAAGCCGATCTACGCGCCGCTGCACACGCCAGATGCGCACATCCTCGCCGAACGCACGTCCCCGCGCGGCGACTACCTGCTGCTGGATGATTTCACCGAGCGGCTGGACACCGACATCTCCAACGACGCCGGGATGCTGAACCTGCCCGGTCCACCACGCAGCTTCGGCCTGTATCGCGACGGCAATCGCATCGCGTCACTGCCCCATCCGGGTCCACTCGATGTCCGCTATGCCGGCGCGGCGTTGGATGCGTTGCCGTATCAGATGACCCCGCGCGCCCATGTCTTACTGATCGGCGCCGGCGGTGGCTTCCGTCCTGCGGAGGTGCTGTCACTCGGCGCCACGCAGATCACCGCGCTGGAGCCGGAACCGACACTGCTGTGGGCGCTGCGTCACGGCCTGGGCGGATCGCCGCCCCTGCCGGCCGATCCCCGGGTTCGCCTCTCCGCCGCCGGGCCACTGTCCACGATCGATGCCGGCGGCACCTACGACATCATCGATATCTCGTCCGACTTCCTCGACGCGGCCGAGGTCAATGCGACGGCGTTCAGCGTCGAGGCCTTGGCAGGCGATCTGCGCGCCCTCGCGCCGGGCGGCATCGTCTCGATCCCGGTCTCGATCCGCGACTTCCCGGTCTACGCCACGCGCATGCTGGCCACCGCCCGCGCGGCCTTGCTGCGTGCGGGCGTGACGGACCCGTCCCAGCACGTCGTGGCCTACCGCTCGGCCTGGAACATGCGCATCCTGCTGTCCCCCACCGCCTGGGACAGCGCCCGCATCGGGACCCTGCGCAGGTTCTGCGACGACCGTTCCTTCGATGTGTCGTGGTATCCCGGCATCGACGTCACCGCATTGCGGTCGAACCTCTACAACGACCTGCCCGCGGTCTCCTTCGCCGCCGGCGAAATGACCTCGAACGGCCCCGACGACGCCATCGCCGACGAAGCCGGCGCGGCGCTCACCGGCGCACCAACCGCGTCACGCACCGCATTCAACCTGACCCCGATCACGCTGGACCAGCCCTTCTATTACGCGGTGCTGCGGCTCGGTCAGCTCGGCACGCTGCTGCGGCGGCTGGAGATCCTGCCGCAGCCCGAGATCAGCGGCCTGATCAATCTCGCGGTGCTCGCGCAGGCCGGACTGCTCGCCGCGCTGGTCCTGCTGCTACCGGCCGCCGCGCGCCGCCGCCTGGTCGATCAAGGCGTCGGCGTGCTGCGCCCGATCCTGTATTTCCCTGCGCTGGGCTTGGCGTTCCTGTTCATCGAGATTTATCTGATCGAGCAGGCCAGCCTGTGGCTGAGCGACCGGACCAGCGGCTTCGCCCTGGTGCTGACCGGCATGCTGGTGTTCTCCGGCCTCGGCAGCCTGCTCGCCGACCGCCTGTATCAGCGGGCCGGACAGATGCTCGCGCTGGCGATCCTGCTGGCCCTGCTCTGGATCGTGGCCACCATGATCGGACTGCGGCCGCTGATCCTCGCCACGCTCGCAACACCCTGGTCGGTGCGCGCCGCGCTGGTCCTGGCCGTGTGCGCCCCCGTCTCCCTCGCGTTGGGCCTGCCCTTTCCCCTCGGCCTGGCGCGTGTGGGCGGCGGTGCCATGCTGCCCTGGGCCTGGGCATTGAACGGCGCCTTCTCGGTCGTTGCCACCCCGCTCGCCAATTTGATTGCCCGCGAGGCAGGGTTTGACCGGGTTCTGTTCGCCGCCGGTCTGCTATATGTGCTGGCGCTGGTCAGCTTCCCCGCAAGCAGAAAGAACCCCCTTTGGTCGAGTTTGGACACACGATCTCCCGTCGTGGAGTAATCGCAAGCGCTGTTGCCGCCGCCGCGTGCCGATCAGCGTTCGCCGCATCCAGCCCCTGGACGCACGAGGCCTATGTCGCCGCCATGGCCGCCTCCGGCCGCCCGGTGAACCAGACCCAAGCACAGTTCGATGCGATCCAGGCCCGCAAGCCCGCGGCGATGAAGCTGATCGAGACCTATCTGAAGCAGCATCTGGGCTCCGCCGATCCCGCCGTGCTGGCGGCGTTCCGGGCGGTGCCGCGCGACTACTTCCATTACAATTACCAGGACCACCAAGCGACGCCGGGCGAGGCGTATGAGGCGGAACCGAAGCCGTGGGCGATCGGCTACGGCTCGGCACTGTCGGACTATCTGGGGCAGGCCTACATGACCCAGGTCTGCCAGCCGAAGCCCGGCCAGACGACGCTGGAAATCGGTACTGGCTCCGGCTTCCAGAGTTCATTGCTGTCACGCATCGTCGGGCAGGCCTATTCGATCGAGATCATCCAGCCGCTGGGGCAGGCGGTGGGCAAGATCTTCGCGCCGATCGGCTACGACAATGTGCATACCAAGGTTGGCGACGGCTATTACGGCTGGCCCGAAGTCGAGGGGGGCTTTGACGTCATCATCGTGACCTGTGCCGCGCAATATGCGCCGCCGGAGCTGTTCAAGCAGATGAAGCCGGGGGGGCGGATGGTGATTCCGATCGGCCAGCCGTTCAAGCGCGGGCAGGTGCTGTACATCTACACCAAGGACGAAGAAGGCAAGATCCATTCCAGGCGCGATATGGGTGTGTTCTTTATCCCAATGACCGGCGCGATGATGAAGCTGCCGCCCCCAGGTCCGATAGCAAGTGCCGCGCCCGCCCCGCCGAAAGCGGCGTCGCCGCAAGCCGCGCCACCGCCGGCTGCGGCCCCGCCGCCACCGCCATCGCCGGCCGCGTCACCGCCAGCCCCACCACCGCCGGCTGCGCCGCCGAAGACAACGACAGAATAGCACTGCCATTGCGGGAGCACTGTCATTGCGAGGCCCAAAGGGCCGAAGCAATCTCGTGCGAGCGACCCGGTGACACCAACCACCGCCGCACCCGGTTATGCCCGGCGCAGGTCTGGCATGACGAGGCTCCGCGCCGACGGGTCAATCCCTCCGTCGCGCGCTATTACTCGAACAGCGCCACCGCCCGTATCGGGCTCGCCGTCCCGCCCCGAATCTTCAACGGAAACCCGATAAACCGGAACCGCCCCCGCCCAATCAACGTCTCCAGATTCGCCAGACATTCAATATGCGTAATCCCACGCTCGGCGCACGCCATATGCGCCAGGAAATTCGGCTCCCCCTCCGGCGCGGGACTGATCGCCTCCACCCCAAACATCCCGACCGCATGATCTGCCAGCCAGTGCACTGACTCCAACGCCAGCCCGGGAAAATCATGCAGATACCCCGGCGTGCCCAACAACCGCGCGTTGGTCGCCATATGCAGCAGCACTGTATCCCCCACAAGGATCTCCTGCCCTGAGGCCTCCAACGCCGCCTGCATCTCCGGCACGGTAATGCAATGTTTCAACGGCACATGCGAAAGATCCAGACAGATCCCCGCGGTATAGAACTTCTCCAGCGGCACCTCATCGATGCTCAACGCCCCCGGCCGGGGATCAAAATGCACCGGCGCATCCACATGGGTCCCAGCATGATCCGACAGCGAGATCGACAACGCCTTCGACGTAAATATCGTATTCCCGGCGACTTTCTTCTCGGAATGATCGCCCCACACCGTCATCACCACCGGCGGGTGGCTCGGATGCGTCTGCGTGCGGTGAAAGATCTCGCGGCTGAGGTCGATCAGTTCCATGCTTGGCTCCTGGTTTCGTCCATGACCTCGGACACGATGGCGTCGAGCAGGCGGGACGGAAAGTGGCGCGGCATCGCTTCCGCGATGAACACGATCCGTGTGCGCTGGTCGCCGGATGGCCAGCGATCAAGCCACGCAGGCGCGCTGAACAGGTGACGCACGCCTTGGATCAACGCGGGGCGCCCCGGCAGTTCCGCGACATCGACCAGCCCCTTCACGCGCAGCAACCGGTCGCCGGCGTGCTCCACCAGGGCTTCCAGCCACAAGGTGAGCGCCAGAGCGGGCAGGGGGGTCTCGCGGGTCAGGCTGAATGTTTCAATTCCGTCGCTGTGCGCTGCGACCGAGGCGTCGAGCAGCGTCGCGAGGCGCGCCTCACGACCGGACGCGTCTGAGGTGCTGAACAACACGGACGGCGCGATATCACCCGCGACAGACGTGAGCAATGGCGCACCAGGGTTCAGCGCTGCCAGCCGCGCCCGTAACGCATCCACCGCACCGGCAACATCCGTCTTGGTCAGCAGCAGCCGATCCGCCAGCGCCGCCTGACGACGCGCTTCCGGATGATGGTCCAACGAGGTTTCGCCGTGCTGTGCATCGACCAACGTGATCAGCGTGTCGATCGCATGATCCTGCGCAACATCCCGATCATTGATCAGCGCCTGCAGGATCGGCGCCGGATCGGCGAGACCGGATGTTTCGATCAGCACCCGATCATACGCGATCTCACCAGCCGCACGCCGCGCCCGCAGTTCCAGCAGCGTGGCCAAGAGATCCGCTCGCACCGCGCAGCACAAACAACCCGTGCTAAGCGTCAACAGCGACTCATCACTCGCCGTGACCAGCTCGTGATCCAGCCCGATCTCGCCAAACTCGTTGACGATCACTGCCGTGCGCGCAAACGTAGGGTCGCGCAGCACGCGTGCGATGAGTGTCGTCTTCCCGCTGCCCAGGAAACCGGTGACGATGGAAACCGGCAGCAACTCAGCCGGTTTCCATCGGCAACGCCGGATCGACGGCCCATTCCGACAGTGAGGCGTCGTACAGTTTCACATTCTCATGCCCCAGCATCACCAGCGCCAACGCATCAGCACTCGCCGCAATCCCGCCCCCGCAATAGGTGATAACCGGCCGATCCAATGCTCCAACGGAGGCGAAACGTTTGCGCAGTTCCTCCGCCGGCAGGAACGTATTGGTCGCCGGATCGAGCAGATGCGCCGCTGGCAGATTGACACTGCCAGCAATCCTCCCAGGTCGCCCATAGCTGTTGCCGCCACCGCCGGTGTGCTGTTGTGGTAGCAACGCATTCAGCGTGCACACCGCGCTGTCACCGATTGCGCCGAGCACCTGCGCCTTGTCCACCATCAGGTCGCGCACGTCGCGCACAACGAACGCACCGGCCGCGCGCGCCGTCGCCGCTCCGGTCTCGACCGCGCGGCCTTCCCGCGACCATTTCTGCCAGCCGCCATTCAGCACCGCGGCATTGTCATGCCCGAACACACGCAGCAGCCACCACAGGCGCGTCGCCCACCAGGCATTCGCCGTGCTGTAGGTAACAACGCGCGTGCCGCTGCTCACCCCGAACCGCCGCATCGCCGCCGCGAAATCCTCCGGCGTCTGCCGCATGAAGCGGAACCGATGCGACGTATCGGACACATCACGCAGCATGTCGACGAACTGCGCGCCGGGAATATGGCCCTTCTCGAAATCCTCGCGCCCCGGCACGACCTGATAGGTGGTCTTCGGATCCGGAATCAGATGCGTCGTGCAGTCGAGCACAACGACGTTGGGATCCACCAAATGATCCGCAAGCCAATCAGTCTCCACCAGATATTCTGGATGGACGAAGCCTGATGCCGACATGGCCGTACTCCTCCCACTTCCACCTGGATGCCGGGCGAAGGCCCGGCATGCACGTCGTCCCTCAATGCCCCGCCGGCAATTGCGCCAGCTCGATCAACACACCCCCCGTCGACGCCGGCTCCAGAAAGGCGATCTTCGCCCCACCATGCCCGATGCGCGGCGATCCTGTCTGGATCTTCACCCCCTTCGCCCGCAGCTCATCCAGCGCACCGTCAATATCCTCGACCTCGAAACAAATATGATACAGCCCGGTGCCTTTCTCCTTGATCCAATGTGTCACCCCGGACTCCGGCCCCCGGCCTTCCAGCAGCTCCACATAGGTCTCACCCACTGGCAGCATCGCCAGCCGCGTCTGACCGATCTGCTCCTCGTACTCCACATCTAAGCCCAGCACGTCCCGCATCAAATCCATGGACTGCTGCAGCGAGTCCACCGCGATCGCGATATGCTCCACGCGCTTGATCTTCATCACCGCCCTCCTTCAGGAAATCGTTGCGCCGCTGTCGACCGGATAGATCTGCCCCGTCACCATGCGCGACGCATCGGACGCCAGGAACAATACCATCTCCGCGATATCTGTCGGCTGGATCAACCCCAGCAGATGCGCCGCCGCCAGCTTGTCCAGCGCCGCGTTGCCCGCCACCAGCTTCTTCACCCGATCCGTCATCGTCACCGACGGCGCGATCGCATTCACCCGCACCTTCTGCGGCGCGAACTCCACCGCCATCGACCGCGTCATGGCGGACACGCCACCCTTCGCCGCCGTATAGCAATCGCGCCCCGGCACCCCCATCAACGCAACATTCGATGTCATGTTGATCACCGCCCCGCCACCTGAGGCAATGATCGCAGGAATCCCATGCCGGCACCCAAGGAAGCACCCGAACAGATCCAGCGTGATCGCGCGCCAGAACTCGCTGATCGGCGCATCGACCACCGTGTCGTCATCCAGCGTCGAGCCGCCCGCGTTGTTGTGCAGCACATGCAGCGCACCAAATTTGTCCACCGTTGTGCGGATTGTCGCCTTGATGCTGTCCTCATCGCGCACATCTGTCGGAATGGCGATCGCATGATTGCCGGCAAGATGCGCTGTCTCCTCTCCGGTCACCTTATTGATCTCCGCGATCACCACCTGGGCGCCCTCGCGCGCGAACAGCAGCGCCGCCTCGCGCCCAATGCCGGTGCCCGCGCCGGTGATCAATGCCACCTTGCCATCCAACCGTGCCATCACTGTCTCCCCATCGTCGTTACGAGGCGCACCCTCCACTGTCATTGCAAGAAGCGCAGCGAGGAAGCAATCCTGCGCCGTAGTGGCACGCTCACAGATGCGCACTCGGACCGAGATTGCTTCGTCGCTGCGCTCCGCACAATGACTAGGGGTGCTTATCCTGCCAGGCCACGCAGCATTTCGCGTAACGCGAGCATGCCGGGATCATCCAATCCCACTGAACGTTCCGCGAAAATCCGCGCGCGCCCGATCCTGGCTTGCTGCCCCCGCATGCGTGTCATCGTCTCGTCCACGGCTTTGCCCGCCGCCGCCGCCATCTCCGACGATGCCACACCGTCGACCGCACGCGCTGCAGCATCCAACGCATCAAGCACGGTCTTGTCGCCCAGTGCCGACTTGCCACGTGCCATCATCGCCTCCAGCGCCCCGCGCAGCAGACCCGACAGTTCTTCCCATGGAATGTCCGTCCGGCCACGCGTCGCCTTCGCTGCCGACATCAGCCCCGTCGCCAGCAGCGTGCCGTAACTCGACCCCGACACGCGCGTGACCGCCTGCGCGCAGGCCATCAAGGCCATGCCGACATCATCCGGCAAATTCGGCAGCACCTTCACCAGCTCCCGCCCGCCACGCTGCATCGTCACGCCAAGGTCGCCATCCCCCAACTGCCCATCCAGCGCGTTCAGCGCCTCCGCCACCGTCTCCATATGCTCGGAGATTCGCCGCACGCCATCGGCCAGCACCGCACGCGTCAATGCCATCACACCCTCCAGAACGCGCAATCCGCAGGCGCCTTCAGCAGTTTCTCCAACTCTTCATCCAGCTTGCACAGCGTGAACGACACACCGGTCATTTCCATCGACGTCGCATAGCGTCCGACCAGAGGCATCACGATGCTCGCACCAATATCCCGGAACCGCGCCGCCACCTGCCGGTACAGGATGTAAAGCTCCTCTGGCGGCGTCGCCCCCAGGCTGTTCACCAGCATCGACACGTGATCGCCGCGCGCGACCGGCAGGTCCGCCAGCAACATATCCAGCATTTCCGCCGCGATCGCGTCCGCCGTGCGCAGCTTGCCACGCCACACGCCCGGCTCGCCGTGGATGCCCATACCCATCTCCATCTCATCATCACCGATGGAGAAGGTAGGCCGTCCCGCCTGCGGAACGGTACAGGGCGTCAGTGCGGCACCGATCGATCGGCACGCATCCGCCGCCTTCTGTGCGATGCGCGTCACCTCCTGCAAATCCGCCCGTGTCTCCGCCGCTGCGCCCGCGATCTTGAAGGCGTACACCATGCCGGCCACGCCACGCCGCTTGCCGGCCTCCTCCGGCTTTGCGCTGGCGACGTCGTCCGCCAACAATACCGTGGTCGATTTGATATCCTCCATGTCCAGCATGTCGCCAGCCATGTCGAAGTTCATGCAGTCGCCACCGTAATTGCCGTACAGCCGCAACACGCCGCCGCCACCATTCGCCGCGCGCATCGCCTCCGCCATCTGATCCACCGACGGGGACGCAAACACCTCACCGATCGCGCAGGCATCCAGCATCCCCTTGCCGACATAGCCGGTGAAGATCGGCAGATGCCCCGACCCGCCGCCCGACACAATGCCGACCTTGCCGCCAACCGCCGCGCCCGGTCGCTTGACCACCCGGCCGTCGCTGCCGGCCCGTTCGTAATACTCCGGATGCGCCAGCACGAGGCCTTCCAACATCTCCTCGACATAGGCATGCGGATCATTGAGAATCTTCTTCATCGTGTTTCCTCCTTCCCCATTGTCCTTGCGAAGCGCGAAGCGAGGAAGCAATCCATGCGTCATTGGATCGAGATTGCTTCGCCGCTTCGCTTTTCGCAAGGACAGGTGGTGGTTATCGACTGAGCCCCCGCGTCATGTCATCGATCCCACCAACGGTCAGCGGATACATCCGCCCCTCCATCAGCGAGCGGATCATATTCGTCGACCGTACATGCCCCCAACCACGCTGCGGCGTCGGATTCAACCACGCCGATCGCCGATAATGGCCCGTCAGCCGATCGATCCACACCCGGCCCGACTCCTCGTTCCAATGCTCCACGCTGCCACCCGCCATCTCGACCTCATACGGGCTCATCGCCGCATCGCCGACAAAGATCAGCTTGTAGTCCGGCCCGTACGTCCGTAGCACCTGCCAGGTGGACAGCTGCTCATCATGCCGCCGTCGGTTGTTCTTCCACACCCGCTCGTATGGGCAATTATGGAAATAGAAATACTCCAAATGCTTGAACTCACTCCGCGCAGCGCTGAACAGCTCGGCCGAGATCCGCACATGCTCATCCATCGACCCGCCGATATCCAGGAACAGCAGCACCTTCACCGCATTATGCCGCTCCGGTACCAGCTTCAGGTCTAGCGTCCCCGCGTTGTTCGCCGTCGAGCGGATCGTGTCCGGCAGATCCAGCTCAGTTGCCGCGCCCTGCCGCGCGAACCGCCGCAACCGTCGCAGCGCCAGCTTGATATTCCGCGTGCCGATCTCAATGTCATCATCCAGGTCGCGGAACTCGCGCTTGTCCCACACCTTTACCGCGCTGCGATGCCGTGACCCATCCTGCCCGATGCGCACGCCTTCGGGATTGTAGCCATACGCGCCAAACGGTGACGTCCCCGCTGTGCCGATCCATTTCGACCCACCCTGATGGCGCCCCTTCTGCTCCCGCAACAACTCCCGCAGCCGATCCATCAGCGCGTCCAGCCCACCCATCGCCTGGATCTGCTTCATCTCCTCCGGCGACAGCAGCTTCTCCGCCATCTTGCGCAGCCACTCCTCGGGAATGGCTTGCGCCGGATCGCCCTCTGGCGCGTCCAACCCTTTGAAGCACGCGCCGAACACGCGATCGAAGCGATCCAGATGCCGCTCGTCTTTCACCAAGGTGGCGCGGCTCAGATAGTAGAAGTCCTCCACGTTGTACTCAGCAACATTCGCCTTCATCGCGCCCATCAGCGCGAGGTACTCAGTGATCGACGCCGGTACCCCCGCCTGCCGTAACGCCAGGATGAAATGCGCGAACATCAGCCGACCCCACACCCCCCGTCATTGTGGGGAGCGCAGCGACGAAGCAATCTCGGGCCGGAGTGGCACGGCCACCCGGTGCGCATGCGGATAGAGATTGCTTCGTCGCTGCGCTGTTCGCAATGACAATGGGGGAGGGCCGCCATGCTAATGCCCTCCGCGCCGTGCCAGAAACGCCAGCCGCTCAAACAGATGCACGTCTTGCTCGT
>DATHNE010000204.1:0-5290 GCA_035486355.1 Acetobacteraceae bacterium | reverse complement strand
CTGGCTGATCCTTGCGGGGCATGGGGATCGAGCCGGTAAGTACGCGGCGCCCTCACGATGGTCAGGCTGTCTAGTGATCCGATATCACCGGCCGGCCGAACCACGAAGTTGATCTCAGGGACTTGCACGCTACGGCAATATCGACAGACGCTGTCGTAGCTGCCGCCGTAGCCATGATGATCCCGGAGAGAGCGGAAGATGGCGGCGACGCTTCGACGTTCGCATTGTGGTCGAGCCTCATCTTCGGCGAGCATCGCATCGATCGAGCGCTCGTAATGGCTGACCAACGTCGATCGCCTCGGGCGAACGTATCGGGAGGGCTGATCACGGCGCAGCATTTTTCGGACTGTGTTGCGACCTATTCCCTCTGCCCGAGATACTCCTCTGATGGATTCACCATCCGCCACGCGATGCCGGACACGCGCCCACTGGACCGGATTATTATGCATTGGTGATCTCCTTTTTTCACTCCTGCCGCGTAGCGCCCGCAATGCGCTCACCGGAAACCACCTTTACTTGTCCCCCATCCTCAGAGTTGGGTTTGCGAATCCCTTTGATTATGCCGAGGCGCTGCATGGCTGGCTGACGGAAATCCGCCATTTCCCAACGCCATGCGGCATAATCCAGGTTACGGCATTATGGCCATTATGCCGATATCGGCATAATTCTCACAGGACCATCCCGTGCAACCCTCGATAGCCTGCACACTGTGAGACGGGTCGCCCCTATCTCAGGCGAACATCTGGTCTAGTGTGCAGGGCGGAATGCATTATGCATTCCGCGCATTCTGCCACCCGTGTGCCGAACCCGGCAGAGTGCCCGGCGCATTCCGCCTTACGATGAGGGGTGCGTGTGGGCGCGTGACCCAGTCCCTTGAACGATTGAAGCCGCCACCGGACCGGCTGTATGGCCGCGGTCGCGGCCACAAGCTGCGCGCGCGGCAGGAAACGTTGCTGGCGGCGACCTTGCCGCGGCTGGCGCTGCGGGCGGAGCAGGCGGCCGATCCGCTCGGCGCGTTCGGCCCCGGTTTCACCGCGCTGTGGCTGGAAGTGGGCTTCGGCGGCGGTGAGCACGCTCTGGCCCAGATCGCGGCGCATCCCGAGGCGGCGCTGATCGCCTGCGAGGTGTTCGACAACGGCGTCTGCTCGCTGCTGTCGCGCGTGGTGCCGGAAGGTGGCGAGGCGACCGCGCCACTGCCCGGCAACCTACGCCTGTGGGCCGACGATGCGCGGGTACTGCTGCGCCTGCTGCCGGATCGTTGCCTGGACCGGCTATTCCTACTGTTTCCCGACCCCTGGCCAAAGGCGCGGCACGCCAAGCGTCGCTTCGTGCATCCGGCGTTGCTGCCGGAACTGGCGCGGGTGCTGCAGTCCGGCGCGGTATGGCGCGTAGCGAGCGACGACCCAACCTATCAGGCTTGGGTCGCCGAGGTAATGACGGCACAGGGCTGGTTCGACGCACCGGCGCCGGCGGTCGTGCGTGCGGATGACTGGCCACCGACCCGCTACGAGGCGAAGGCACTGGCTGCCGGCCGCACGCCGCTTTACTGGACCTTCGTCCGCCGCAGTTGAGCCAGCGCCGCGGCGACGTCGCGGATCACGGGATCCCAATCGCCGGGGGCTGGCTGACGGAACAGGCGGGCGCTCGGATACCACGGGCTGTCAGTCCGGTCACGCAACCAACGCCAGCACGCGTCGAACCGGTTGAGGATCCAGACCGGTGCACCGAGCGACCCCGCCAGATGCGCGACGGACGTATCAACCGTGATCACCAGATCGAGCGCCGCGAGCAACGCGGCGGTGTCAGCGAAATCGCTCAGCTCCGCTGTCCAATCCTGCAGCCTCAGACCTGGCGGGGGCTGCGACGCCTGCATCGTGGCATCACCTTTCTGCAACGAAATAAGGCTCACGCCTGCGACTGCGCCAAGCGGAACCAGTCGGGTGAGTGGGATCGAACGGCGACGGTCGCGCGCGGCGGCCTCGGGCACCGCCAAGCCGGCATCGCCCGCCCAGACCAGGCCCACCTTCAGCCCAGGCAACGCCTGAACGCGCGCACGCCATGCCGCGACCAGCGCGGGGTCGGCCCGCAGATAGGGAACATCACCGGGAATCGTTTCGAGTATCGTGCCGAAAGCAAGAGGCAGGCTGAGGAACGGACAGTGCAGATCGAACGGGGGCAAAGGGTCGCCCTTGGTGATGAGGTCCAGATCATCGGACAACGTCGACAGCAGGCGCCGGAGCGCGGCTGGTACCTCCATCACCACGCGGGCGCGAGGCGCCAGCAGCCGCGCGTAACGGCAGAACTGGATGGTGTCGCCGTAGCCCTGATCGACATGCAGCAGGATCCTCCGGCCAGGGGGCAATGTCTCGCCTTTCCATTGCGGCTGCGCGAAGTCGCGCTGGATCGGATGCATCTTCGTACCATAGCGCGCCTCGTAGCGCTTCCACCCGCCGGCGAAATCCCCGATCGCCAGCCGGGCAAGGCTTTCGTTCATGCACGCGGACGCGTCGCCGGGCTGCAGGGCCTGCACACGCGCGAAGTCGACGATCGCGTCCTGGAACCGGCCGAGCACGTGCATCACGACCCCACGATTGCCGAGCGCGCCCGTGTGATCGGGGTGCGTGGCCAGCATCCGGTCGAAACACGCCAGTGCTTCATCGAACCGTTCCAGCTGGATCAGGATCAGACCCCGGTTGTAGTGTGAGTCGATATGGTCCGGATCGATCGCCAGCGCCCGGTCGTTGGCAGCGAGCGCCGCATCAACCCGGCCCATCAGGTGCAGGACATTGGCGCGATTCCCCAGTGCGACCACGTACTCGGGGCGGACTATCAGCGCCATGTCGAACGCGTCCAGCGCGGCGGCGTGTTGGCCCTCGCTGGCCAGCGTGATACCGTATCGGTTGCAACTATCGGCCAGGAGATCGCGCAGCACGTCAACCGCCGGCCCTGCGCGTGACGCGTGGTGCAGCGTCAGCGCGATGATCAGGCTGGTCGCGATCGGGTCAGGCAGAAGGGGTGCCGGGTGCGCGGACATGGCGGCCAACCTAGCGCGATCCGTCCCGCGTTGGGATCACGTGGCTTCGGGCTGACACCAATCTGGTGATAGGTTGATGAGGCTGGCGCCAGGCGCCGCCAACAGGGAGAACGGGCCATGGACGATGCCCCGCACGCAACCGGCTACGACGCCGCCTATGCGCAATGGCAGCGCGATCCGCACGCGTGGTGGGCGGCGGCGGCCGAGGGCATCACCTGGGACAGGCGGTGGGACGCGGTGTTCGATCCCGCCACCGGTCCCTATGGGCGCTGGTTCCCCGGCGCGAAGCTGAACACCGCGTATAACTGCCTCGATCGCCATGTCGCTAGTGGACACGGGGCGCGGACGGCGCTGATCTGGGACAGCGCGATGACCGGGCGGGTGGAACGTTTCACCTATGCCGAACTGACGGCGCGGGTCGCGAAAACCGCCGGGGCGCTGGCGGCGCGCGGCGTGACATACGGCGACCGCGTAGTGATCTACATGCCGATGGTGCCGGAGGCAGTGATCGCCATGCTGGCGACCGCGCGGCTGGGCGCGATCCATTCTGTGGTGTTCGGCGGGTTCGCGGCGGCGGAGCTGGCAGCCCGCATCGCGGACGCGCAACCGAAGGTGATCGTGTCGGCGTCGTGCGGGCTCGAACCGGGGCGTGTGGTGAAATACAAACCGCTGCTGGATGCGGCGATCGCGCTGTCGCCGCACAAGCCGGACGCCTGTTTGATCCTGCAGCGTGAGCAGGCGTTGGCCGAGCTGACGCCGGGACGTGATGTTGATTTGGTGGAGGCCGAAGAAAAAGCAGCGCCACATGACCCGGTGCCGGTGGATGCCACCGATCCGCTGTATATTCTCTACACCTCCGGAACAACCGGGCGGCCCAAGGGCATCGTGCGCGACAATGGCGGGCATGCGGTCGCGCTGTGGCACTCGATGCGGATGATCTATGGGGTCGAGGCGGGCGAGGTGATGTGGACCGCATCGGATGTCGGCTGGGTGGTCGGGCACAGCTACATCGTCTACGCGCCGCTGCTGCGTGGCTGCACCAGCGTGATGTATGAGGGCAAGCCAGTCGGCACGCCGGATGCCGGCGCGTTCTGGCGGGTGTGCGCGCAGCACAAGCCGAAGGTGCTGTTCACCGCGCCGACCGCGATGCGCGCGATCAAGCAGCAGGATCCGGACGGCAAGTTCTTTCGCCAGTACGATCTGTCGGCACTGGAGGCGCTGTTCCTGGCGGGCGAACGCTGCGATCCGCCAACCGCGATTTGGGCGGCTGAGCAATTGGGCAAGCCCGTGGTGGATCATTGGTGGCAGACCGAAACAGGTTGGCCGATCACCAGTGGGTTCCGCGAGTATGGGCTGTTCACGCCGCATCCCGGGTCCGGTGGTCGGCCGGCACCGGGCTATGACCTGCATGCGCTGGACGATGACGGACATGTGCTGCCGCGCGGGGTAACCGGCAATCTGTCGGTGCGCCTGCCGTTGCCACCCGGTTGCGCGCCGACGCTATGGCAGAACGATGCGGGGTATCGCACCGCCTACCTTGCCGACTTCCCCGGCTGGTATCGCTCGGGAGATGCCGGCGTGATTGATCCTAATGGCGACGTGTCGGTGATGGGGCGGACCGATGACATCATCAATGTCGCGGGGCATCGGCTGTCGACCGGGCAGATGGAGGAGGTGCTGGCGTCACATCAGGATGTCGCGGAATGTGCCGTGGTGGGCGCGAAGGATGAGCTGAAGGGACAGACGCCGATCGGGCTGGTGGTATTGAAGGCGGGGGTGAACCGGCCTGAGGACGAGATCTGCCGCGAGCTGGTGGTATTGGTTCGAGACCGGATCGGTCCAGTGGCGGCGTTTAAGGATGCCCGCGTGGTGGCACGGCTGCCGAAGACGCGGTCGGGGAAGATCCTTCGCGGGTCGATCCGGAAGATCGCGGATGGGGAGGCGGCGCCGGTGCCACCGACGATCGAAGATCCCGCCGCGCTGGACGAAGTGGGTCGGGTCCTGGGGCGCTGACGGCCCCATGTCATTGCGAGGAGGGTAGCGACGAAGCAATCTCGAGCCGGTGGCGCACGGACTGTCGTGCTACGCTGGCCCGAGATTGCGTCGCTGTGCCCCTCGCAAGGACAGTGTGAATTAGGCGCGCGCCAGCTCTGCGAACTCCGGCCCGAACACGCGATCGGCCATCGCCTGGCAGCGGCGGATGTAGCGCGGTTCGTCGGCACGATAGTCCGCCACCGCGTTGTGGATGGTGCGCAG
>DATHNE010000203.1:0-36458 GCA_035486355.1 Acetobacteraceae bacterium | reverse complement strand
CCAGAGCAGACTAAAGCGATTGTCCAGCAACTTCTCGATACCCTGAATCCCGTAGGAGCCAGCGCGACTGGCCGCGACCTCGATGGCCAGGGCGATTCCATCGAGCCCTTGGCAGATCCTGGCAACGCTCGGCGCATCGGCATCGCTCAGCTCCGAGGCATGGCCGCTCGCCGCGGCCCGTTCCATGAAGAGCTGGGCAGCCGGATACCGGAGCGCCTCCGCCGCGGTCAGATCAGCATCGTCGGGTGGACAATCGAGCGCGTACAGCAGGTGGACATGTTCACCTTCGGCCCGAAGCGCTTCGCGGCTCGTCGCGAGCACGTGCGCCTGTGGTGTCTCGCTAACGACGCGCTCAGCTAGTGGCGCCGCGACATCGATCACGTGCTCGCAATTGTCGAGCACCAGGAGCATCTTTTTGCTATTAATAAAGGCCAGCAAACTGACGAGCGGGTCTTTGGTTCGCACCATCAGCCCGAGTGCCGAGGCGACCGCCGTCGGCACGAGTTGGGGATCGGTCAGCGCAGCCAGGTCAATGAAGAACACCGCTCCATCGAAGACGTCTAACAGCATGTGGGCGACGGACACGGCAACGGTAGTCTTGCCCATGCCGCCGGGGCCGACAATGCTGACGAAGCGCCACAGCATCAGCTGTTCCGATAGGGTGCGGACGATGCCGTCGCGGCCGACCATTCGGGTCAGCCGCGCCGGGAGGTTCTTGAGCGGGCGTGCGGCGACAGCCTCGACGGGCGGCGAGACGTGTCGTGCCAGATATCGTATCGATGTTGCAACAAAACAATAGCCGCGACCAGGGACGTTTACGACGTAGCGCGCGTCCTCGCGGCCCTCGCCGAGTGCCTTCCGAAGACCATTAATTTGGACGCGGAGATTTGCCTCTTCGACTGTCACGTCGGGCCAGACGCGCAAGATCAGCTCCTTCCGCGTGACGACTTCCCCAGCCCGCTCGACCAGCGCGATCAGGATGTCGAGCGCGCGGCCGCCCACTGCGAGCGTCTCGTCCCCTTTCTTCAGTAGTCTTTCGTCCGCATACAGACGGAATGGTCCAAATGAAATGACACTGTTTGCCTGCCAGCCGCTACGATCAACCATACACGGCGGTCCTCTCCACGACCGGCCTGCTTCTGAATAGCAACTTCGACATGGACATCACCTTCGATACCGAGGCGCGGACGCCCAATTCCCGCCATGTTATCCTAGCCTGATATTAGTGCATGGGCCTGCCCGGTCCAGTACGCGCCGGTTATGGGGGGAGGTGGAGGACTGCAATACGGTCTCGCCGGGGGGGAATTTGCACGCGGGCGTGATGCGCAGCAGAAGGGGCTCGTCCGTCGAAGCCATATCGCGCGACCTTGCAATCGGGTGTCGCTCCCTGACCAGTGGAGGCTTTCCTCGACCCGCCGGCGCGGCGTGAACAGTGGAGCCTTGTTTCACGCGGTCGATGCCCGCTGGGTGAACGAACTGTCGGCAGCGTTGATCCAGGAATGTCCCGACCGCTTCAGCGGCCTCGCGGCGCTCCCGCTGCCCAATGTCGATGGTGCGTCGCGCGCACTGGAATTCGGCCTGGGCGTGCTCAAGCTGGATGGTGTCGTGCTTTTCTCCAACGCGCGCGGCATCTATCTCGGGAATGCGCAAGTGAGTCCCCTGCTCGATGAATAGGAAAGGCACCGAGCTGCCGTCTTCGTGCGCCCGACGTCATCCCCAGACCTTGCCGCCCGCAGCCTCGGAATGCCGGGGTCGTTGATCGACTTCACTGCCGACACGACGCCGACGGTGGCGCAACCACGCGATGGAAACGGCCTATCGCAACGTTCAAGGTCCTTGAACGATGAACGCAGGCCCCGATCAATCCTGTTTCACGCCGCCACACCTTGGGACGATGCCATCGAGCAGCTCGATCTCGCTAGGCGGAAGATCAAGCGCGGCAGCGGTGAGGTTCTCGCGCAGATGCGCGAGCGACGCCGTGCCCGGAATTGGCAGAATATTTGGCGATCGCAGCAGCAGCCATGCGAGGGCAACTTGCATAGGCGTCGCCTCGACACGCGCCACCGCCAAGAGCGTGGCGGATTCCGGCAAGCCCATCCCACCCAACGGAAAATAGGGCACGTAGGCGATGCCGGCGGTGGCCAGCTCGTCGATCAGCGTGTCGTCGTCTCGCTGCAAGACATTGTAGAGATTCTGGATACAGACGATTTCGCAGATCTTCCGGCCCTCGACCACCTCGGCTGGCGTGACGTTGCTGAGCCCGATATGTCGGACGAGACCCTCGCGCTGAAGATCGGCGAGTACGGTCAAGGGAGCCTCAAGCGAGCCGTCTGCCGGTCCATCGTTGCGGAGCATGCTGCGCATGTTCACCACATCAAGCACCTCGACGCCAAGATTGCGGAGGTTGTCGTGAACGGCCTGGGTGATGTCCTCGCGCGACATGGCAGGATGGACCGATCCAAGGGAGCCCCGCTTCGCTCCCACTTTGGTGACGATCAGCAGGCCTTCGGGATAGGGACGCAGCGCCTCGCGGATGATCTGGTTGGTGACGTGCGGGCCGTAGAAGTCGCTGGTGTCGATGTGATTAACGCCGCGCTCGACCGCTTCCCGCAGGACCGCCACCGCATTGGCATGGTCTTTCGGGGGGCCAAACACACCAGGGCCCGAAAGCTGCATGGCCCCATAGCCGAGGCGATTCACGATGCGCTTTGCGAGAGCGAATGTTGTTGGCAATTCGATATTCAACATCGTCGTTGTCCTTGCTAATCGCACGAGAAGGCGTTGGTAAGCCTGGCGAGATGACGAAACCCATCGTGCTTCGAACAATGGCATTGACGTCCATCGATACGATCACCAGACCTTCATTCCGCTATCGACGACAATGTCGGCGCCGGTAACGTGGGAGCTGTCGTCTGACGCAAGGAAAAGGGCGACCTTCGCCACTTCCTCGGGCCGTCCGAGACGGCCGAGCAGGGTTTTTCCAAGCATATAACCGGACCACTCGGGATCCTTCATTTGCTCGCGCGTCTGATTGGTTTCGATCATGCCAGGGGAGATCGAGGTGGCGCGGATCCCGTGCGCGCGTCCCTCCATCGCCAGCTGGCCGGTCATGCCGATGATCCCGGCTTTGGCCGTGGTATGGGCGAGAGACGGGTGGTTCTTGAAACTCATCGGGGCGTTGAGCGAGGCAGAGTTCACGACCACACCGTGGCTGGCCTCCAGATACGGCCACGCCGCACGGGTTAGATAGAAAACCAGGTCGACCTCTTCCCGGCGATTGCGATCCCACTCGTCGTCGGTGATGTCTTCAATCCAATTGAAATAGGTCGTGGCGGCGTTGTTGAAGAGCACGTCGATCCGCCCGAAGGTCTCCACCGCGCGATCGACAAGCGCCTTGCAGTTGGCGGATTGGGTCAAATCGCACGGGTGCATGGACACCATTGTGCCGCCCGCGTCGCGCACCAGTTGAACGGTCTCCGCAGCATCGTCGGCACAGAGACCGCACCCAACGACGAGGCCTCCCTCTCGAGCAAACGTTAGGGCCGCTTCGCGCCCCACGGTCCGGCCCGTACCAGTGACGATACAGATTTTTCCAGCAAGCCTGCCTCACACGACGAATCCTCCTCTTCTGTTTGGGCGATGTGGGACGGGACCAAGCGGCAAGCGCCGGAGTCGGATCCCACGTCGGAGACAGGCCGGCCGGGCTGACGATCCGGCTGTCGCTCGTCGCTACGTGGCTGATCGCCTGCAGTTCCTCAGGGCTGAGTGCGAGTCCGAACAGGTCGAGGTTCGCGGCAATCCGCGCGGGATTTGTCGTGCGCGACAGCGCGACCCGCCATCCTGCTGGATCAGCCCGCGCACGACGACCTGCGCCACCGCTTTTGCGCGCCGGCCCGCAATGCCGAGCAGCACGGGATCATCGAACACCCGGTCGACGGCCATACGGCAGTAGGCCATCACCGAGACGTCCAGACGGCGGCATTCCTCGATCAGCGGCCGCTGGTCGAGGTAGGGATGATACTCGAACTGATTGGCCACGATGGGCGCTTCGGAGAGCCGGACGGCCTCCGCGAGCAGCTGACGGGTGAAGTTGCTGACGCCGATGTGGCGGACCTTGCCGGCCTTCATCGCGGCGTTGAGGCTTGCGATCTGCTCGCCAAGGGGAACCGTCGGATACGACGGCCAGTGCAGCAGCAGGTCGATGTAGTCGGTGCGCAGCTTGCGAAGACTGTCATCGACTGAAGCCGTGAAAGTCTCCTTGGCGTAGTTGGCCACCCAGACCTTGGTGATAAAAAAGACATCCGCGCCATCAAGGCCTGACGCCTGAACGCACGCACCGACCGCCGCTTCATTTCGATAGATCTGCGCCGTGTCGACGTGGCGGAAGCCGGCGCCCAGCGCCGCGGGAAGGGTCCGCAGCATATCCTCACGCGACGTGCCGCAGGTCCCAAATCCCACCGCGGGGATATGAGCGCCATTGGCGGTGACGGTCTTCACGACGGGCTCTCCGTCCTGACGGTCAAAGGCGACCGTCGCGCCAAAGGCCGGCCTGGATCTCGCGAATGTGGGCTTCGCCAGCCAGGAGTGCGGCGGGTGAGGTGTGGACCGAGTAATGGCCCAGGACGAGCAGATGGTTGTGCGGTACAGCGGAGCCGAGTACCAGGTGGGCATCTTCGAGGGCGTTGAACTCCACCGGATCCGAGCCCGGCGCGAAGACCGCCAGCTCGCCGGCTTCGATCAGGCCGGGTGCCGCCACCGAGCCGCGTCCGACGCCGGCCCAAAGCACCCGGTGGTCGGCCGGTTGGTCATAAACCCAACGCTCGCCGGCGCGCAGATTCACGGCGAGATAGGTAATGGGCGCCGGTGCCTCAATAGCGTTAGCGACGCCGGCATAGCTGCCAAGGAGCACTCGCGCCGGGCCTATCGCGGGGATGTCCGCAGGTGCCTGGTACGTGCTGACCGACGGGCCGAGTTCCAGGTGCGGCGGCAGCGCGATCCAGAGCTGAAACCCCCATGCGCGGCCGGGCTCACCGGCGCCGCCACCGTGCCAAACGCCCTTGCCGGCGCGCATCCACTCGACGCCACCCTCGGGCAGCAGACCGGTCGCGCCGTTGGTGTCTTCGTAGCTCACGTTGCCCTGCGCCATATAGGTCAGCGTGGCGATGCCCGAGTGAGGGTGAAGGCTGAAGCCGGTGAACGGCCTGCCGCCATTGTCGAAGAGATCAAGAAATACAAATGGCTTGAGGCGTTGGCCGAGATCGCCGGGGCTCATCAGCCGGGTTACCATGCCGTGGGTTTGGCCGCGGGTCTTGTGCGTGATTGGTCGCGCGGAGCGTTGCAGCAGTGCGGTGGCGGACATCGGTGGTCTCCGAAAGTGAGATTTGGGCGGAACGCTGCCGGGTGATGCCAAAAGCGACATCACCCGACGGGTCCTGGTTGGCTTACGCGGACAGCGGCTGAGGCTGTTTGCTCGAGGCCACGGTCTCGCGAGGCGCACGGCGCGCATCGAGGCTGAAGGCGCCGGCACCGTAAGCAACGACCTGCAACAGCCCGCCCGTGATGGCCACGTTCTTGAAGAAGTGGACCATCATGTCCGGGTTAGCGAAGTTGGTATGGAACACGAAGGCGGTGATCATCGTGAAGACCGCCATCCCGGCGGCAACCGCGCGTACGCGGTAGCCCAGGATGAGGAGAAGACTGCCGCCGACCTCGATGAGTGTGGAGCCGATATAGGCGAGCAGCGGCGCTGGCAGGCCCGCCGAGGCGATAAATCCCTGGGTGGCAGCCGGAGCTGCGATCTTGCCGATGCCGCTCATCAAGAACAGGACGGCAATGAGAACGCGGCCAATGGCGGCCGTTTGGTTCGCGGTGTTGGTCATTGATCAGGTCCTTTAGCTGCGGCCACCGGGAGGATGACCACCCCGGGACCAGTTGATCCGAGCGGGAGCGTCGCAGCCGCGTCGCTTCCCTCGCCGCCCAGTTAAGCGCCGAAGATATCCGGCAAAACTCACATAATGCCGGATGTTATATTCAATCATATTGAACGATTGATCGACGCGCGCTTGTCGAGGCTTCTTCGTTCAACGAAACCAGCCTAATCTTGGACGTACTGTTCAGGAGAATTGACACGTGCCCGCTGTCGGTACGCCCAGCTTGGACCAGATCAGGGTTTTCCTGATTGTGGTGGAAACAGGAAGCTTTGCCGGCGCGGCGCGGAGGCTCAACCGCGCGACCTCGGCTGTCAGCTACACCATTGCCAATCTGGAACAGCAGCTTGGGATGAAACTGTTCGATCGAGAGCGGACAAGGCGGCCCGTTTTGACGGATGCGGGCCAAGCGGTGCTCGCAAAGGCGCACGTGGTCTCGACCAGCGTCGATGATCTCCGCGCAAGTGTAAAAGGCCTGCTGGACGGGCTGGAGGCCGAGGTCACCACGGTCGTGGATGTGATGTTCCCACCGGCACGCCTGGTGGATGCGGTGCAGGCATTCGAGACAGCGTTTCCCACTGTGAAATTGCGCCTCTACATGGAAGCATTAGCCGCTGTCCCACAACTGGTGCAGCGTGGCGTCGCCGCGGTGGGCTTCGGTGGCGGCCTGCGTACCGTCGAGACCGGGCTTGAGATGATCAGCCTGGGCGATGTCGAGATTATTCCCGTCGCCGCACCTGATCACCCACTGGCACAAACGAGAGTTGCCAAGCCCGGAGATGCGCGCCGCTACCGCCAGCTCATATTAACTGTGCGGTCGCACTTCGACGAAGGAGATGATGCTGGCATCTTCGCCGCCGAGGCGTGGCGACTGGCCGACCTCGGCGCCAAGCACGCCTTGCTTTTGGCGGGGATAGGTTGGGGCAACATGCCGGAGCCTAGCGTGCACGACGACCTCGCTTCCGGGAGGCTCATCAGACTTGAGCTCCCGGATGTCGGCACTGGAAGGTATCCGTTGCATGCTTTGTATCGAACGCATGATCCGCCGGGCCCAGCCGCGCGTTGGTTGATCAAGCGATTTGCCGAGCAGGCGGTGTGAACGCGACGGGTCAAGCGCGGATTGCCGGAACTGCCCCCCTCTAGTCAACGCGGGTCAGTGTGTGATCCTCGCCGTGTTCATGCCGTATCAAGCCCTTCACCTTGCCCGCTGCGTCCTTCACGAAGCTGATTTGGGCTGGGAGTGTGGTGGCGTAGAAATCATGTTCCGTGTACGCGTAGATCGCGTACTCGCTGTAGCCTGCCACCTGCGCAGACAGATGATCACGCTCCCGCCGAACGACCATCGTGATGGCGGGGTCGGCATATCGGCCCGCATAGTCATCGAGCAGGCGCGTGGCGATCGGCGTCGGCATGTGTGGCTGGCGTTCATCATCAAGGCGCTGCTGCAACTGCTGCGCGACGTCCGCGCTGACGCGTTCCGCCCGACGATCTCTGCCATCCTGATGCAGGATCAATGCGGTTGCTGGACCGTCTGCCGTCGGCAGGAACGTTAGCTGGGCAGCCGCCACCGTGTAGAAGAATTCGTGGTCGTTGTAGGGAAAGACGGGAAACGTCTTGCGGCCGGTTCCCTGCACATAAAGCTGGTCGCCGTCGCGGGTGACCGCAAAGATATAGGTTGGTGTCAGTGCATAATATCCGACATCCCGGTCAAGCATGCCGACGTCGATCGGTACCGGCACGTGCGGCTTCAGCTCTTCGGCAATGTGCCGTTCATAGTCCGCCTTCAGCTCGCCAGCGCGAGCCGGGGTGATGCGCTCCAGAGGCGTTGCAAGACCATTCTTGCAGTGGATGACGCGATCGATCTTGCCCGATTGGTCAGCAACGAAGGTGTTCTGCTCCGCCGCTACGGTCAGGAAGAAATCGTGCTCCGTATACGGATACGCCGCGACTCGCGGCATCCCGATGCGGCCGGTCAGCAGGTGGTCGCCGTCGCGCGTGACGATCATGACCGATCCAGATGCCATGTCCTCGTAGAAACCCTCGTCGGCTTCCAGCAGCTTGGGATCTATGACGATCCGCTGATGCGGTGCCCGGGTATCCCCGAGCCCCACCTCGTCACCGGTCGAGACGGTCGTCGTTGTCGATAGTGGCTCCGCGACGGCTATGGCCAGCGGCAGAATGCTGGCCATCAGCAGCAGGCGGCTGCGACGGCTGATACCCATGCTCGCCGTGGTTTCGCTCAATATCCGCTCGATGCGAGTAGCCACCGTCACCGGACGCGCCATGGCCATGGCACCCGGCAGGCGCTGCCCCTTGCTTGATACGTCCAGCAGGATTTCCGCGTAGCCGATCCGATCGTCCAGACCGACGATGGCCGCATCGTCGCTGGCCGCCTCGGCCAGCACCGAGAGGTGGCGTTGCAGCCACCAGCTCAGCGGATTGAACCAGAAGATCGCGCGGTTGACGTTGGCAGTGATCTGGACGATTGAATCGTACCGTACGACATGCGCGCCTTCGTGCGCCAGGACGGCTGACCGCTTGGTCGACGACCAGGTCACATAGTCATTTGGCAACAGAATGACAGATCCGAACGTCGCGGGTGCCGTGACACGCGGGCTGGCTCGTACGTCGTGTCCGTCGGTCCAGCGTTCGCGGACCGGGGTTGCTGACCGCGTGATCCTCCACGACAACGCGAGCCCCGCGATCAGCCGCACGATCAATGTGGCGGATATCGCGACGTAGAGCAGCAGCACGAGCCGGTGCCCGTCGCGTGCCGCCGTCAACGGTGTGGATGCATACTGATTTGCAGGGGCGTTCGTATCCGCTGATGCGGCGTATGGAGACGGCGGCGCGACCTCCACCGACCCATCGGCCACAAAGGACACCATCGGCGTCATACGCAGCACGGGAATTGCGATGTCGGGAAGTGTCGAGGCCGCAAGTCTGGTTATGGCCGGCATGAGCAGCGATACGACAAGCACCACCGTCCACGCCATCAGTCGGACATGCGGGTTGCGCGTGCGGCAAGCCGTAAGACCAAGACCGACCACGGCTGCCAGCAAGAGAGAGCGCAGCGCCGCTCCAACCAGCATCTCCAGCATCACGTCCTCCGTTGCTTCGCCTTGGCGATCTTGTCGGCAAATCGTTGCAGTTGGGCCGAATCCAGCACGTCGGTATCGACCATACCGATAAGCACTTCCTCAACCGATCCGTTGCACAGCCAGTCGGCAATCCGTCGAACCGCGCGCGCCGCAACTTCGCGGCGTGCTTCGGCCGCCTGGAACACATAGGTCCGACCCTGCACCGAATGGGTGACGAAGCCCTTATCCTCCAATCGTCGCAGCACGGTGCGCACCGTCGACTCCTTCAGCGGTCGTGATAGCCGCTCGCGTACCGCTTCCGATGTCAGCGGACCGCCGGTCCACACCAACTGCATCACATCCCGTTCGAGGTCGCCAAGGTCCGTCGGATTTTCTGTCATTGCCCTGCTATCAGCGGTAATGCTACACAGCGTAGCGGACGGCGCGCCCCCCTTCAAGTCACTCGCTGATGAGGTCGAAAGTGGCACTGCGTGTGGTTCTGGTCATGACCGGCGTCGTCGCCCTGGTTGTAGGCGGTCTGGTGTATTTCCAGGCGCTGTCCCTGAAGCAGGTAACGCGTGTCTGGCATCCAGCCACCCCGACAGCCGCCATCGTGCCCACGCCGCCAGCTGGGGTCCCTGTCGTGGTCGCCGCCGCGCGTATTGAGGACGTGCCGATCTACCTGTCCGGCATTGGCACGGTGCAGGCCTACAACACCGTCAACGTGCAGACCCAGGTGGACGGGCAGATCAGCCGGATCCTGTTCCGCGAGGGGCAGGATGTGAAGGCCGGTGACAAGCTGGCGATTATCGATCCGCGGCCGTATCAGGCGCAGCTGCAGCAGCAGATCGCCGCCCGCATGCGCGACCTGGCGCTGCTGCAAGGCGCACGGCTTGATCTGGTACGTTACGCCGAGCTGGTGAAGAAGGACTACGCGACGCAGCAGCAGGTGGACCAGGAGCAGGCGCAGGTCGGCCGGTACGAGGGCGCGGTCGCGAACGACGAGGCGCAGATCGCGTATGCGCAGACGCAACTCGGCTTCACGTCGATGACCTCGCCAATCGATGGGCGTGTCGGCATCAGGCAGGTCGACGTCGGCAACTTCGTGCGTGCCGCGCAAGGCACCACAATTGTCGTCGTCACGCAGCTGCAGCCGATATCGGTGATCTTTACGGTGTCTGCCGCGGCGGCCGAGCGCGGCGGACTCGACTTGGGAATTGCGCACGTGCCGGTGATCGCTCTGGCGCAGGATAACACCACGGAGCTGGACCGCGGCACGACGGATGTGGTGGACAACATGGTCGACCAGACCACTGGCACAATCAAGCTGAAGGCCAATTTTCCCAATGAGGCCCTGAAGCTTTGGCCAGGTAACTTCGTCAACGGGCGCCTGATCGTGGACACACACCAGGGTGCCGTGACCGTGCCGTCGGTGGCGGTGCGCCATGGCCCGCGCTGTGACTTCGCGTGGATCGTGCGCGCGGACCAGACAGCGGTAACGCGTTGCGTGACCGTGGGCCAGACGTTCGCGGATCGCACGCTGATCGAGAAGGGCCTCGCCAAAGGCACCGAGGTCGTGGTGGACGGTCAGTACCGGCTGGACGAGGGCAGCAAGGTGGAGATCACGCATCGGCCGCCGGCGCGTTCGGCATCTTCCGACTGAGCCAGGCGTGAACCTTTCGCGACCGTTCATTCTGCGGCCGATCGCAACCACGCTGCTGATCGTTGCGGTGCTGCTGCTCGGGCTGATCGGTTACCAGTTGTTGCCGGTCGCGGCGCTGCCGGAAGTCGATTTCCCAACCATCCAGGTGGTGACGGGCTATCCCGGCGCGTCGCCCGACGTGATGGCAACATCAGTGACGGCACCGCTCGAACATTATTTTGGCCAGATTGCCGGCCTCACGTCCATGAGTTCCACCAGTTCGGACGGCACCAGCCAGATCACGTTGCAGTTCAACCTGTCGCGTCGCATCGACGCAGCGGCGCAGGACGTGCAGGCGCAGATCAACGCCGCCGCGGACTGGGTTCCGACCACGCAACTGCCGATGCCGCCGACCTATCGCGAGGTGAACCCTGCCGACGCCCCGGTGCTGATCCTGGCGCTGACGTCGGACACGCTGCCGCTGCATGTGGTCGACGACTACGCCGAGACAGTGCTGCTACAGAAGTTGTCGCAAGTCGACGGCGTCGGGGCAGTCACAACGGAAGGTGGCCAGCGCCGCGCGGTGCGATTGGAGATCAATCCGGCCAGGCTGGCGGGGCTTGGTCTATCGATGGAGGACGTGCGCAACGCGGTTGCGGCAACGACGTCCGACTTGCCGAAGGGCAGCCTGAACGGTGAGCGACAGGCGTTTCAGATCGGCTCCAATGACCAGCTATTCGTGGCCGACGCCTACCTGAACGCGGTGATCGCGTACCGCAACAACGCACCGGTGCTGCTACGTGATGTGGGCACCGCGGTGGACGGCGTGGAGAATGCGGAACTGGCGGGCTGGTACGCCACCGGCGCCGGCGACCACGGCAAGGCGGCGATCATCCTGGATATCCAGCGCCAGCCGGGGGCGAACATCATCGATGTCGTAGACCGCATCAAGGCACTGTTGCCCAAGCTGCAATCGTCGCTGCCGCCGGCCCTGAAGATCGATGTGGTGACCGATCGTACCACCACCATCCGCGCCGCGATCGCCGATGTGCAGTTCACCCTGGTGCTGGCGGTCGTGCTGGTGGTGATGGTCATCTTCGTGTTTCTGCGCAAGGTATGGGCCACTGTTATTCCGAGCGTCACGCTGCCGGTTTCCCTGATTGCCACCTTCGGCGGGATGGCGCTGCTGGGGTTCAGCCTCGACAACCTGTCGCTGATGGCGCTGACCGTGGCGGCTGGATTCGTGGTGGACGATGCGATCGTGATGATCGAAAATATCGTGCGCTACATCGAAGCCGGGGATACGCCGGTGCAGGCCGCGCTGAAGGGTGCAAGACAAATCGGCTTCACCATCGTCTCGCTGACGATTTCATTGATCGCGGTGTTCATTCCGTTGTTGCTGATGGGGGGCGTGGTTGGTCGCCTGTTCCGCGAATTCGCTATTACCTTGTCGCTGGCAGTGATTATCTCCGGCGTCGTTTCGTTGACCCTGACGCCGATGATGTGCGCGAAGCTGCTACACGCCGAGGCCGACGAAGCGCCGCCGGGCGCTTTGTTCCGCTGGACCGAGCGCGGCTTTGACCGGCTGCTGCATGGTTACGAGACTGGTCTGGACTGGGTGCTGCGCCACCCGCCTGCGACGCTGGTGTTCAGCGTGCTGACGCTGGTGGCGACGGTGATGCTCTACGGTATGGTGAGCAAAGGCTTCCTGCCAGAACAGGACACCGGCCTGCTGGTCGGCATCACCGATGCTGCGCAGGACATCTCCTTCCCGGCGATGCAGGCGCGCCAGCTCGCGGTGGCGGAGATCGTCGCGCGCGATCCGGCGGTGGTGTCGGTGGACAGCTTCGTCGGGGCCGGCTCGGTCAATCCGACGCTGAACAGTGGCCGGCTTTACATCAACATCGGCGCGCCGGATCGCCGTGCATCTGGCGACAAGCTCGCCGCCGTGATTGCGCGACTGCAACGCGCGACGGCGCACGTGCATGGGATCGCACTGCATTTGCAGCCGGCCCAGGACATTCAGATCGAGACGCGCACCTCGCGCACGCAATACCAATATGTGCTGCAGGACCTCGATCCGACGGAGCTGCATCTGTGGAGTACGCGGCTGCTGGCCGAGCTTCGCGCGCGGCCGGCGCTTGCGGATGTTACGACCGACGAACAGGCCGACGGCCAACAGCTTGTGTTGACCATCGATCGCCAAGCCGCCGCGCGGTTTGGCGTCACGCTCTCAGCGATCGACCAGACGCTCTACGATGCGTTTGGCCAGCGCCAGATCGCGACCGTCTATGCCGCGGCCGAGCAATACCATGTGGTGATGCAAGTCGATCCGGCCTTCCGCCGTGATCCCGGCGTGCTGGACAAGCTTTACGTCACGGCCTCCGTCGCACAGAGTTCCACCGGCAATGATCTGTCGGCCGGCATCGGCGCGGGCTTCCACCAGGCCGCCGCGCCAGTACCGCTATCAGCTTTCGCGCGGATGGAACGCGGTAATGCACCGCTACTGGTCACCCACCAAGGTCTGTTCCCTTCCACCACACTGTCGTTCAACCTCGCCCCCGGCGTGTCGCTCGGCGCGGCAGTGGCCGCATTGCACGCGGCCGAAACGGCCGTCGGCATGCCAAACAGCGTCACCACCAATGTCATCGGCAGCGCCGCCGCTTTTTCTGATTCTCTGACCAGCGAGCCGATGCTGATCCTAGCCGCCATCGTAACAGTCTACATCGTGCTCGGCGTGCTGTACGAGAGCTTCATTCACCCGATCACGATCCTGTCCACGTTGCCCTCAGCCGGGATCGGCGCGCTGCTCGCGTTGATGCTGTTCGGGCGCGATCTCGATGTCATCTCCTTGATTGGCATCATCCTGCTGATCGGCATCGTCAAGAAGAACGCCATCATGATGGTCGATTTCGCGCTGGATGCGGAACGAGTGTCCGGCATGTCCCCCGAGCGCGCGATCCATCAGGCGTGCATCCTGCGCTTCCGACCGATCATGATGACCACCATGGCGGCACTGCTCGGCGCGCTGCCGTTAGCAGTCGGGCACGGCACCGGGTCGGAGCTACGCCAGCCGCTTGGCATCGCCATCGTTGGCGGACTGCTGGTGTCGCAGGTGCTGACGCTCTACACCACACCGGTCATCTACCTTGCGTTCAGCCGCTTGCAGCATGGGGTGGGCCGCCGGTTGCGGCAGCCGGCCCCTGTCGCGTGATGATCAGCCGGCTGTGCATCAGCCGCCCGGTGGCGACAACACTGCTGATGCTGGGCGTGCTGCTGCTTGGCATATTGGCCTACCTCGATTTGCCGATCGCCGCGCTGCCGAGCGTCGATCGGCCCACCATCAGCGTCTACGCCAATCTACCGGGTGCGAGTCCGGAGACGATGGCGGTCTCTGTCGGTTCGCCGCTGGAACGCCAGCTCGGCATCATTCCAGGTATCGCCGAGATGGGTTCGATCAGCATGGCCAACGGCGAGGAGATCGACATCCAGTTCACCTTGGACAAGACCATCGACGGCGCCGCCGGCGCGGTGCAGGCGGCGATCAACGCCGCGATGCCGAACCTGCCCCAGGACCTGCCGCAACCGCCGACCTACTACAAGGCCGATCCCGGTGGCGTGGCGATCATCGTGCTGGCGCTGACCTCCGACATTCTGCCGCCAGGCGACGTCTACGACTTCGCCGACAGCGTGGTATCGCAGAAACTGTCGCAGATCGCCGGCGTGTCGCGCGTGGTGATCAACGGGGCCGAGCGCGCGGCGGTGCGCGTGCGTGTCGATCCGCGCCGTCTCGCCGGCCTCGGGGTGTCGCTGGAGGCGGTGCGAGCGGCGATCTACTCCACCACGCGGGAGATGCCGAAAGGCCGTATCGACCAGGGGGAGCAGAGCTTCGGCCTCGCTGCCAACGACCAGTTGTTCCACGCCGAGGATTTTCGCCGCGTCGTGGTGAGCTACAAGAACGGTGCGCCGGTCCTGCTGGGCGATATCGCCCAGGTGAGCGACAGCGTGCTGAACGATTTGCAGGCGGGCTGGTTCAATCGCAAGCCGGCCGTGACGGTGCTGGTGTTCCGCCAACCCGACGCGAATATCGTTGCTACTGTAGATCAGATACTGGCGACGCTGCCAATGCTCGAGCATTTCATGCCACCCTCGATCAAGGTGCACGTCGTATTCGACCGCACCACGTTGATCCGCGCCTCGATCGTCGACGTGGAGCGCACCATCGGCATTGCGATCGTGCTGGTCGTGTTGGTGATCGCGCTGTTCATGCGTCGGTTCTGGGCGACGGTGATTCCGGCCGTGACAATTCCCGTCGCACTGGCCGGTACGCTCGCGGCGATGGCGTCGCTCGGCTACAGTCTGGATAACCTGTCGCTGATGGCGCTGACCATCGCCGTCGGCTTCGTGGTGGACGACGCGGTGATCGTGATCGAGAACGTCATCCGCCGCATGGAGCACGGTGCCACCGCCGTTGCCGCCACGCTGGGGGCCCTGGGGCAAATGGGGGCGACGATCGTTTCGATCACCGCGGCACTGATCGCGGCGATGATCCCGGTGCTGTTCATGGCCGATATCGTCGGCCGCTATTTCCGGGAATTCGGCCTGACGTTGGTTGCCGCGATCACGCTGTCCGCCGTGATCTCGCTGACATTGACGCCGATGATGTGCACGCGTCTGTTAACGCACCAGGCGCGGCCCGCTACTCTAGACTGCCTGGGGCGGCTGTCCGGCCTGCTCATGGCGGCCTACACGCGCAGCCTGGATTGGTGCTTGCGGCACACCAGGGTTTGCCTTGTGGCGGCGCTGCTGGTCGCCGGCGGCACCTACGGTCTGTATGCGGCGTTGCCGAAGGGGTTCATGCCGACGCAGGACACCGGTGTGATGCACATCATCGCCATCGCCAATCCCAGTGTTTCCTTCGTTGAAATGGAGAAGCTGCAACAGCGCGTAAATGATCTGGTGCTGGCTGACCCGGCCGTCGATGCGCTGGGTTCCTACATGGGCGGCGGCGTCATGAGCACCGGCAGCCTGTGGGTCGGACTCAAGCCGCTGGAGGTGCGGGGTGCTCCGATCGAGACGGTGATCAACCGTCTACGCAACGAATTGCGCAAGATCGCCGGCATCCGCGTCTTCCTACTGCCGGTGCAGGATCTGAATATCGGGCTTGGCAGCACATCGGCACGCTACCAGTATCGTCTGACCGGCACCGATGTCGACGCGGTGGTGAAGGCCGGGGAGGCGATGCGTCAGCGCATGATCCATCTCCCGGAACTGATGGATGTCATCACGAACATCGACACACGCGCCGGATTGCAGGCCGGCCTGACGGTCGACCGCGTGCAGGCGGGGCGCTTCGGCATCACGCCGCAGGCGGTGGACAACACACTCTACGATGCGTTTGGCCAACGCCAGATCGGGCTGATCTATCTGCCGCTGAGCTATTCGCGCGTGGTGATGGAGGTCGATCCGAAATACCAAAGCGATCCGTCGAGTTTCGCCAGCCTGTATGTCCCGGGCAGCAATGGCGCGGAGGTGCCGCTGGCGCAACTGACGCGGTCCTGGCGCGCGCACACTCCGATGTGGGTACGCCATGCGCAACAGTTTCCCACCATGACCTTGTCGTTCGACACCAGCCCCGGCGTCTCGATCGGCCAGGCGATCGCGGCGATCCGCGCGGCGCAGGCGGCGCTGGACCTCCCCGACGAGGTGAAAACGGAGTTCACCGGCGAGGCCGGCGAGGCGAGCGCGTCGGGGACGCGGCAGTTGCTGCTGTTCCTTGGCGCTGTGTGCGCGGTGTACATCGTGTTAGGCGTGCTGTATGAAAGTTATGCGCACCCGCTGACGATTCTTTCGACGCTACCCGCTACCTCGTTCGGTGCGCTGCTTGCACTGTGGCTGACGCACACCGAGTTCACCATCATGACCGCAATCGCCTGCATCCTGGTGGTCGGCATGGTGATGAAAAATGCCATCCTGGTGGTCGATTTCGCGCTGGAGGCCGAGCGTATCGACGGCCTGTCGCCGATGCACGCGGTCCGGCGGGCAGCCCTGCTGCGGGTGCGCCCGATCACGATGACGATGCTGGTGGCGGTGCTGAGCGCGCTGCCGCTCGCGATGGGAACCGGTGCCGGGCATGAGCTGCGTCAGCCCCTGGGCATCGCCATCGTCGGTGGCTTGCTCCTATCGCAAATGCTGACTTTGTATACGACACCGGTCATTTATGTGTTGATCGGTCGGCTGAAGCAGCGGCCGCGTCGTTCGATGGGAGCCGTTGGCGACCGGGCCATCTAATCCGAATTCGCAACGCCGCGCCTTCAAACTTTAATCTGAGCTGACATGCGAGTGATGAACGGAGACCCATGCATGTGCCCGCCGTGCTTGCGTACGGTGGCCAACTGGTTGGCAAGCACCTTGCGTCGTCCTGCGGACCGAACGTCCGCCTCGGAGGAGCCGCCATACGCCGCTAAGTGACCGCCATGGGCGCGGTGCGTCCGAGAGCTGCCGATCCGCGTTGGAGGGTCAGCCACCAGATCGGCCGTCCATCGCAATTTTGCCACCGGCCCCGTTTCGCGACCCGAGCTAGTTGCTATAAGCGCGCCGCAACCGACCCGGCCACCGAGGACCCATGATCCGCCTGGACAACATCAGCAAGCAGAACGGCAAGCGTCTGATCTTCGTCGAGGCCTCGGCGGCGCTGCAGAAGGGCGAGAAGATCGGCCTGGTCGGCCCCAACGGCGCCGGCAAGACCACGCTCTTCCGCATGATCACCGGCCAGGAGGAACCCGATGAAGGCCAGGTCCTGATCGACCGCGGCGTCAGCATCGGCTTCTTCAGCCAGGACGCGGGGGAGATGGCGGGCCGCAGCGCGGTGGCCGAGGTGATGACAGGGGCCGGGCCGGTGAGCGGGCTGGCAGCCGAGCTGGCTGAGCTGGAACACGCCATGGCGGATCCCGATCAGGCGGATCAGCTCGATAGGATCATAGAACGCTTTGGCGAAGCACAGGCCCGCTTCGAGGAACTCGGCGGGTATGCGCTGGACGGCAAGGCACGCGAGGTGCTGGACGGCCTGGGTTTCAGCCAGGAGATGATGGAGGGCGATGTCGGCGCGCTGTCCGGCGGCTGGAAGATGCGGGTGGCGCTCGGCCGCATTCTCCTGATGCGCCCCGACGTTATGCTGCTGGACGAACCGAGCAACCACCTCGACCTCGAAAGCCTGATCTGGCTGGAGCAGTTCCTGGCCGGCCATGACGGCGCCCTGCTGATGACCTCGCACGACCGCGAATTCATGGATCGCGTCATCAACAAGGTGATCGAGATCGATGGCGGCACCCTGACGACCTTCTCCGGCGACTACGAATTCTACGAGCAGCAGCGCGCGCTGAACGAGAAGCAGCAACAGGCGCAGTTCGAGCGGCAGCAGGCGATGCTGGCAAAGGAAATCAGCTTCATTGAACGCTTCAAGGCACGCGCCTCGCACGCCGCGCAGGTGCAAAGCCGGGTGAAGAAGCTGGAGAAGATCGACCGCGTTGAACCGCCGAAGCGGCGCCAGTCCGTTGCCTTCGATTTCCCTCCGGCGCCGCGTTCCGGCGACGCTGTGGCCAACCTGCGGGGCGTGCACAAGCGCTATGGCAGCCGGGTGATCTACCAGGGGCTGGACCTGTTGGTGCGACGGCGGGAGCGCTGCTGCGTGCTCGGCGTGAACGGCGCCGGGAAATCCACCCTGCTGAAGCTGGTGACCGGCACGACGGTACCGGACGCGGGCTCCGTGACGCTCGGGGGCAGCGTGAAGCTGGGCTATTTCGCCCAGCACGCAATGGATCTGCTCGACGGCGAACACACCGTATTCGAAACGTTGGCGGATGCCTTCCCGCTGGCGGGCCAAGGGTCCTTGCGCACCCTGGCGGGCGCCTTCGGCTTCTCCGGCGACGAGATCGAGAAGCGCTGCCGCGTGCTGTCAGGGGGCGAGAAGGCGCGGCTGGTGATGGCGTTGATGCTGTACGATCCGCCGAATTTCCTGGTGCTGGACGAACCGACCAACCACCTCGATATCGCGACAAAGGAGATGCTGATCGGCGCATTGGCGGAGTACGAGGGCACCATGCTGTTCGTTTCGCACGACCGGCATTTCCTGGCCGCGCTGTCCAATCGGGTGCTGGAGCTGACGCCGGAGGGGATTCACCAGTTTGCCGGCGGCTACACGGAATACGTCGCGCGGACCGGGCATGAGGCGCCGGGGCTGCATGCCTGAGGCAAGCCGGGGCGCTCATGCGCCGCGCCCCCCACTGCGCCAGCGGATCGGCGTCAATCCGGACTTCGAAAGAGAATTGTGCCTTTTGCAAACACGACCGTTACATATAGAGAACGGGCGCTATCGTAACGCCAACTCTGGGGGCGCTCAGCGGTGGAGCGCGTCCGGCTCGCACTCTTCGTTCCTGGAGCCGTCTGCCCGTTTCATGACGACGAAGCCCTGGCGTTCATGGAACCTACACGCGGCCGCATTGCGCTGAAATGTCCGGAGTGACACATCTGTTCCACCAGATCTCGCGACCTCCAATAGAGGCCGCGCCTATGCCTCGAACTTACGCGTACGGAGAGACATGGAGTTGATCAATCCAGCCCCCGCGGAAGGCGGTGATGCCGACAAGAACGCCACCCTGCGCATTGTGTGGTAACGGCGCACGCACACTCCACTCTGATCTCGGCGCACGGATGGCGAGATCCGGTTCAGATTTGCCGTTCGCCTTTAAATCGCGTCTATGGAGCCGATCCGGATGGCTCCCTCGTTGGGGTCGCGGGCACTCTTGTTGCCTGACGCAATAGCAGACGCCAGACTGTTGCTTCCTCCCGCCAGATCAGCACATGCTGCAGTTGAATCACGTTTTTCGCCAATCCTGTGGCGCCTACACACATCTCGATCACGCCAGTGGTGACCGCCACAGATGGATACAGCATCGTCTTGCCGCTGATGCGCGCGATGGCGCCATACTCGTACATCCCGTCACGAAGACCAGCCAGATATGCGGTTTTTGATTCCACCGCGCCAGTCGAGTGGATGTAGCTGACAGCATCTGACAGCAGATCATCCAGCGCCGCGTAATCGAGGGTAATCATCGCCTGATACAGTGCGTCTTCCCGATCGGCGATGAGCTGCGTGGTTGCCATCGGGTAAGACATCAGTCCGGACCCGCACCCGAACGATACGCCGGAACAAGATGTGACGGGCCAAGTTCGTCGATACATGTGCAGCCCAACATTGCCATATTGCGATCGATCTCCAGCGACAGAAGCGAAATCGCATGCGCGACCCCTTCCCGGCCGCCGATCGCCGCCGCGTACAGGAACGGGCGACCAACGAATACGCCCGCGGCTCCCAGCGCAATCGCCTTCAGCACATCGGTGCCGCGCCGTACGCCACTGTCCAGCGTGACCGTCATCGCGCCGCTGGCCGGGCACACATCAGGCAGCGCGGCGAGCGACGGCATGGCGCCATCGAGCTGCCGGCCACCGTGATTGGAGACAATCACGCCGTCAACGCCGGTATGCACGGCGCGCGTGGCGTCTTCTGACGCCAGCACGCCCTTCAACACCAGCTTGCCCTGCCACCGCTCCCGGATCCAGGCGATGTCATCCCAGCACAGTGCATCACGGCGGCCGAAGCTGCGTTCGGCTTGCGCGGAAATCACCGGCGCACCGCGCACGGCATCAACATTCTCGAAATGCGGCATGCCGCGCGTCAGCAGCGTGCGCAGCAGATTGTCCACCAGCCATCGCGGGTGGCTGATGCCGTCCCAGGCCAGGCTCACGCCGGGCCGCAACGGCAGCATGAAGCCATTGCGCGCATTGTTCTCACGATTGCCACTCACGGGCACATCGACCGTGACCACCAGCGTGCGATAACCGGCACGCGTAACCCGATCCGCCAGCGGACCGATCCGTGCGCGATCGCCGGGGATATAGGCCTGGAACCAAGCGTTCGGATTCGCCTTCAGGATGGCTTCCAGCTTCATCAATGACGAGCCGCTCAGGATGAACGGAATATTCGCCGCACCGGCCGCCTCTGCCAGGACACGCTCGCATTCGAAGGCCACGAGCGAGGTCGCGCCCATCGGTGCAATGCCGAACGGCGCCGCATAGGTCTGGCCAAGCAGCTCCATGCGCATGCTGCGTGCGACGGTGTTCACCAGCACCCGCGGACGGAACGACCAGGCGGAAAAGGCCGCACGGTTCGCATCGCGCGCCGCATTGGTCTCGACGCCGCCTTCGACAAATCCGTAGATGCGCGCTGGCAGACGCCTACGCGCCCGCGCCGGCAGGTCATCCAAGGAGAGCACCGACCGCAACCCGCGTGGCAGATTGGCGGCGAGCTGTGGCGTGACCGAGGAGTATTGCCGCTCCTGGGGAGCGGAAGCACCGGTCGCGTCCGATTGTGCAATCACATCGCCGGATGTTGCCAGCATAGGCCCTTCTCCCTTGGATTGACGCAGGGTCGATCATTTCATATGACTTTTTTCGGCAGCTGCACAAGCGCCCCGACAGAGGGCGGAGGAGGACACCGATGCCGACCAACGCAAGACGGGGATTCATCTATGCCCTGCTGTTCACTCTGTTGATGATCAGCATGCTCGATCGCATCAACATGTCGGTCGCCGGCAGCTCGATCGCCAAGGAAATGAACCTCAATCCCACCGCACTGGGGTATCTGTTCTCCTCGTTCCTGTGGATCTACGTGTTGTGCCTGCTGCCGTGGGGCGCGATCACCGATTGGCTCGGCACACGTCGCACGATCGGTGGCGCGATCATCCTGTGGTCGATTGCGCAGATGTGCAGCGGCCTGGCGCCGTCGTTGTCCACCCTATTCCTAAGCCGGCTTGGCCTGGGTGTCGGTGAATCCGCGGTCAACCCCGGCGCCAACAGCGTCATTCGTGAATGGGCCCCACGGTCCGAGCGCGGCCTGGCCTCGGCCATCTGGATCAGCGGGTCCCTCGCCGGTCCCCTGGTGGGGGCTTTGCTGGTGTCCTGGCTGGTCACCGATTTCGGCTGGCGCCTGTCCTTCGTCATCACGGCCGGCATCGGTCTCGTCTGGGCGGCGATCTGGTGGCTGGTCTTTCATCGGCCGGAGGAAGCGAGCTGGCTGAGCGCCGACGAGCGAGCCAGGATCATCAGCGAGCGCGCGGTCGAACGTTCCGGTATCGGACCGTCCGTCGGCTATCGTGGCTTGCTCAGGTCGCCGACCATGTGGGGCCTAGCATTCACCCAGGGCTGCATGACCTACACGGCGTATTTCTTCCTGACCTGGTTGCCGGGCTACATGCAGATGTCGCGCGGTTTCAGCATCATGCAAAGCGGCGTCTACACCGCCCTGCCCTACGGATTGGCGATCATCTTCTGCGTGGCATTCAGCTATCTGAGCGACCGCCTGCTGGACAGCAGCACACCGCACAGCGGCGCGCGGCGCAACGCGGTGGCGTTCGGCAACCTTGCCACCGCCACGGTGTTGCTGATCCCCTTCGCCAGCTCGATCACCATGGTCATCGTGCTGCTGACAATTGGGCTGACCTTCAGCGGCGCGTCGCAGTCGTGGAATTTCGCGCTCACCAACGACCTGCTGCGCGAGCATAATGATGTGGGACGTGCTTTCGCGTTCCTGACCCTGGGCGGCAACAGCTTCGGCATTCTGGCGCCGATCGTGACCGGCTATCTGGTCAGCAGCACCGGCAGCTTCACGCTGCCGTTTATCATCTGCGGTGTGCTGGCCGTGCTGGGGTCAGTCACTGCCATGGTGGCGACACGCGGGACGATCGGCGGTGAGACCCCAGCTGCACTGTCGCACGCCGCTGCATCGGCGAGCTGAAGCTGGGCACCATGGAATCGGACTTCGTCAATCCTGTACGCCGTCGGCTGGAGGCCAATCAGCTCGCACTGGGGATGATCGTGCGTCTGGCGCGATCGGGTGACATCGCCCGTATCGCGCACACCAGCGGGCACGATTTCCTGTTCATCGACACCCAGCACGCGATCTTCACCTTGGAAACCATCAGCCACATCGCGCAGACGGCGCTTGGCTGCGATGTGGCGCCTCTAGTGCGCGTGCGCAGCGTGCATGATCCGAATGTGCCGGTCATGCTGGATGACGGCGTGACCGGCATCGTCTTCCCCGACGTCAATACCGCCGAGGAGGCGCGATGGGCCGTGCGCGCCTGCAAGTTTGCACCAATCGGCGCACGCTCGGTGACCACTGGCTACCCAATGTTCAACTATCGGCCCTTGCCGTCGCGCGAGACCATCCCGTTGCTCAACGCCAACACGCTGGTGGTCTGCATGATCGAGAGCCTGGAGGGACTGCGCAACATCGACGCGATCGCCGCGGTGGATGGCGTCGACGTATTGCATGTCGGACTGACCGACATGCTGGCCGATATGGGCAAGCCTGGCGCGTATGGCGATCCACAGGCGATGGACGCGGTGGCGCGGATCACACAGGTGGCGTTGGCGCATGGCAAATACGCCGGTGTCGGCGGCGACAACGACCTTGCGCGTCAGACCCGATTCATCCGGGATGGCGTGCGCTTCATTTCCACCCAGTCCGATGGCGCGTTCCTGATGACGGCCGCCACGCGCGCAGCCCGCGACCTGCGGCACGTCGCGGGGACTGGTGAGGCGGTCACGCCAACTTGAAGCGCGTCAGCGCCTGGCGATCCACATCGATCCCCAGGCCCGGCCCCTGCGGCACGCGCACCACGCCACGCTGATGGTCGATCGAATCGATCAACAACGCCGCACGGATGGGATGCTCGGTGCGGTCGAATTCCAGCATCGGTTCTTGCGGCTGCAACGATAGCGGCGTGCTGGGCTGTATCACCGCCAGTAGCTGCAGCGCCGCTGCTGTGGCGATTCCGGTCCCCCAGACATGCGGCATGAAGCGCGCGCCAAAGGCATAGGCAAGATCAGCGATCTTCTTGCATTCCGACAGCCCACCCGCGGCACAGGTATCAGGCTGGGCGATATCAATCGCTTGTCGCTCCAACAACACACGGAACCCAAGCCGCGTGAACTCGCACTCCCCGCTGGCAATGGGAATCGTCAGCGCCGCCCGAAGGCGGGCATGCCCAGCAATGTCTTCAGGCGGCACGGGCTCTTCAAACCAACTGATGTCCAGCTCCTCGATACGCCGGCCTAGCGCCATCGCCGCGACCGAATCATAGGCATGATTGGCATCGATCATCAGGCGCGTGCCGGAACCGATCGCCGCGCGCACGGCGCGCGCAGCGCGCAGGTCATCCTCAACACCGAAACCGACCTTCAGCTTCACGGCGCCGAATCCTTCGGCACAGTACTCCGCCGCCTCCTCGGCAAGGTAACAGGCCGGATCGCCACCTTCCCGGCGATACAGCCCGGTCGCATAGGCCGTTACCTTGTCGCGCACCGGCCCACCCATCAGCCGGTGAATCGGCTGGTTCAGGTACTTGCCCTTCAAATCCCACAGCGCGATGTCGATCCCGCTGAGGCCTTGCACGATCGCGCCCTTCTGCCCGTGATCGCGGAAGCGCGCATACAGGTCGTGCCAAATTGCTTCTGTGCGCAGCGCATCCTGCCCGGTCACCAATGCACCGAGTTCCCGCACCACAGCGGCGTTGATCCGTGCGGGACCGTAGCATTCCCCCCAGCCGGTCAATCCCTGATCGGTCTCAATCTCCACGATAAGCGATTGCCGCTTCGCGTACCAGGCGCGCGAGTAGGCGAAGGACTGGGACAGGGCCGCTTCCAGCACATGCGCGTGAACGTTGACAATCTTCATGTCGGTTGCAAATCGGTTCGCTTGCTTGACAGGATGCGGATCAATCATATTACAATAATTGGAATATACGCAACCATTCTGCGTTGACCACGCACGTCAGGAACGCCTGCCATGAACGCCATCGTCGGAAGCGGTGATTTCACCTACCAGGTGCAGCCCAACTGGGCGCGACTGCCGGATGGGTGGGACTTCGCCGATGTCGGTGGCGTGGCAGTGGACCCGCAAGACCGCGTCTATGTCTTCAGCCGCGGCGGCCACCCGATGACCGTGTTCAACCGCGACGGCACCTTCGCGGCATCATGGGGCGAGACCGTGTTCAAGCGCCCACACGCGGTGCACCTGTCGCCCGACAACACGATCTGGTGCACGGATGAGGGCCTGCATGCGGTGCATCGCTGCACGCTGCAGGGGGAAGTATTGTTCACGCTCAGCAAACCCGGCCAGCCCGCCCAGGAGTTCAGCGGCCAACCCTTCAATCGCTGCACCCAAACCGCCCTGACGCCGGATGGCGACATCCTTGTTGCCGACGGCTACGGCAATGCGCGCGTGCACCGCTACGCACCCGATGGACGGCTGAAACTGTCCTGGGGCCAGTTCGGCACCGACCCCGGTGAATTCAACGTCGTGCACAACATCACCTGCGATGCCAACGGATTTGTCTACATCGCGGACCGCGAGAATTATCGCATCCAGGTGTTCGATTGCGACGGGCGGTTCGTCACGCAGTGGCACAACCTGTTCCGTCCCTGTGGGCTTTACATGCACGGGACGAAGCAGCCGATCTTCTTCGTGGGAGAGTTGGGGCCCTTCCTGGATATCAACCGGCGGTATCCGAATATCGGCCCGCGCATCTCGATCCTCGACCACCAGGGCAAACTGCTTGGGCGGCTGGGCGCCCTGCATGCCGGCACCGAAGACGGTACGTTCATCGCGCCGCATACGCTGGCGATGGACTCTCATGGCGATCTGTATGTCGGAGAAGTGTCCTACTCCGCCTGGACCCATGTGTTCCCCGGTGTCCCCAAACCGGCGCGGATCCGCAGTCTGCAGAAGCTGGTGAAGATGTCCTAGGACACGATAAATCCTAGGGCACGCGGAAACACCAGCGTCAGCCATGGGATGAAGGCCACCAGCAACAGGCCCAGCAGCAGCACCGCGACATATGGCACCATGATGCGCGCCGACCGATCCATCGGTGCGCGTGCCACCGCGCAGGCGATATAGAACCCAACGCCCAGCGGTGGCAGGAACGCGCCGATGCCCATCGCGATCAGCAGCACAATCCCGTAATGAAGCTGGCTGATGCCCAGGGCGGGAGCCATCGGCAACAGCAACGGCGCCAGGATCAACAGCGCGGGAAGCCCTTCCAGCAGCGATCCCAGCACCACCAGGCCAATGATCGAGCTCACCATGAATAATGCTGCGCTGTTGTGCGAGGCGGCGACGACCTGGGTCAGCATCTGCGGGATCTGCGCCGCAGCCAGCACCCAGGAAAAACCCTGGGCCGCCGCAAGGGTGAACAGCACCATCGCCGACACGGTCGAGCCCGTCGCGACAATCCGTGCCAGGCTGCGCAATGGCAGTTCACGGTACAGCAGCACCGCGATCAGCAATCCGTAGGCCACCGCGAAAGCCGAAACCTCGGTCGGCGTCGCAAAGCCGGTGAAAATGCCTCCGAACAGGAATACTGGCATCGAGGCCGGAATGATCGCACTGGTCGCCAAGTGCACGTGACGGCGAAGGCCTAACGTGACGACCGGCCGCACCTTCATCCGCGCGGCCCGCACATAGATCAGCAACATCAGGCACAGCGCGATCACCGCTGCCGGGATCAGCCCCGCCGCGAACAGCGCACCGACCGAAAGTGACGTGACCGACCCCAGCACCAGCATCGCGATGCTCGGCGGCACGCACTCACCCATCGCGGCAGAGGCTGCCAGCGCCGCGGCGGCTTCGGCTGAATCGTAACCCTCCTTCTCCAGCATGTCGCGCATCACCAGGCCCACCGCGGCGACATCAGCGGCCTTCGATCCCGAGATGCCCGATACCAGATACATGCTGATGACCGTGACCTGCAGCAGGCCGCCACGCAGCCGTCCCACCAGGGATGCAACAAACATCACCAGCCGGCGCGAGATGCCGCCGGCTTCCATGACGAAGCCGGCCAGGATGAAGAATGGCAACGCCAGCAGAACGAATCGACTGACGCCATCCACCATGTTCTGCGGCAGCGCGACCATGCTGACCAGGCCACCACCATACAGGAACAACATGGTACCCAGGATCAGCGCAAAGCCAATCGGCAGGCCCAATAACGCGGTCCCGAGCACCGTGACCAACGCCACGCTGACCGCCGCGCCGGTGGACAGACTGGTCGGCCAGAACAGGTGAAAGCCGACGATCGCCGCCAGACAGCCCACCGCCGCAACACCGCCCACAATCACGGCATGCACCGGCTGCGCGCGCAGACGAATCAGCGCATACAGCGCCAGCACCACCATGCCGACGGTCAACGGCAACGCCAACCACGTGCCACGCATTTCCAGAATCGGTGTCAGTTCATCCCATCGCGCGGACAGCAAGCCCAACGAGGCCTGAAAACAAATCACGGCGATGCCCAGTACGACCCAATCGACCAGCGCATAACATGCGTGGCGGGGCCGTTCCGGCATACGATCGACGATCGTGCGGATGAATACGTGCTGCTCGCGACGATAGGCGATCGCGCCGCCCACGAAGGCAATCACCGACAGCGCCAGACTGGACACCTCATCTGTCCACAGCACTGGCATGTCGAAGAATGCGCGGCCAAGTACGTCGGTGATCACCACCAGCAGCTCGCCAATCAGGGCGACGCCGACCACAAGGTCGACCGCAGCATCCAGAATGGTGGCGACACTCCAGCGGCGTTCTGGCGTCACGTGGTCTTCGGGAACGCACCCGCCATTCGCCGCGCGTAGGTGACATAGACATTGACCATGTCGAGGAACCGCGCCGCGGGTCCGAACGCCGCCGCATCCAGCCTCGCCGCACCGGCGGCACCTTGCAGCTCCACAATGCCCAGATAGTCGGTGCCATCGGGCTGCGTCGCCTCAAACAGCCGGACCTGCGCAGTCCCTGGACGCGAATCGAACTGTGCGCGCAGATTGTGCTGGATGGTGCCAGCGAGATCCCTCTGAACTTGGCGGAATCGGCACAGCAGCAGGCGCGTCGCCGCACCTTGATCGCCCAGCAGCGCCTGCCCCGGATAGATCTGCAAACCTTCGGCGCGATACTGCCCCCACAGGCGTGAGACGATGCGATGCGTCCACGGCGAATATTTTTCACCCGCGACCTTCGCATAGGCCGCTCCATGCAGCGCCGACACGTCCTGCAGATCATACAGCGTCAGGTAGCGTGGCCAGCCATCCACGCAGATAAAACGCCGCGCCGTCAGAAATTCGGGCAGCGCGGCACGTTCAGGAAAGTGTTCGGTATCGTACCAGTCCTGAAACTCCTCCTCCATCGCGGCTGGCGGTTCCATCATGGCCAGCAGCAGGCCGCGCTGGTCGGATGCGCTCACGCCTGTTGCGCCAGGATGTCATCCAACAGTTTCGGATATTTCGGCCGGAACTGATTGAACACAGGTTCCATCCTCTTGCGGAAGGCAGCGTGATCGACCTGGGTGATCTGCATGCCCTTCTGCTGCAGCAAGCCGGTTGCATTGTCCGAGGCCTTGGCGATGGTCTCGCGCCAATAGGGCAGCACGGTCTTGGCGGCTTCGCGAAACGCCGTGCGATCGGCCTCGGTCATCTGCGTCCAGCGCGCCTTGCTCATCATCATCGCGCCAGCATTATAGATGTGGTTGGTCATTGCGACGTATTTGCACACCTCGAAGACCTTGAAGGTCACTGATGTAGGCAGCGGAAACTCCAATCCGTCTACAGTCTTCTGCGACAGCGCCAAGTAGACTTCCGTACCATCCAATGCCACCGGGATCGCGCCGACAGCCTTGAACATCGCCGCGAACACCGGGCCGGGCTGGATGCGCATCTTCAGGCCGCGCAGGTCGTCGGCGGTATGCACCGCGCGGTCGCGCGTCTCCACCTGGCGCCAGCCGTACCAGCCCCATTCCAGGCCGACGAATCCCTTCGCTTCCATGTCGGCGAACAACGAACGCCCGATTGGACCGTCCAGGACCATCGCAGCCGCGTCGCTGTCCTTGAACACGAAGGGCAGGTCAACGACCTGCACGGTGGGCACGAAGGATTCAAGGAAGCCGGAGGTCAGGATGGCGCCATCCAAAATACCCGTCTGCAGGCTGTTCGCGAGATTCAGTGCCGTGCCCAGCGCGCCGTTGACGAAGATCTGCATCTGGTATTTGCCGCCGGTACGCTTTGCGATGTCATCGGCGAAGCGTTGCGACACACTATAGGAAGTGTCCTGCATCGTATCGGCGGTGGCGAATTTCAGTTGGATCGGATCAGCCGCCCGGGTGCGCAACGCCGGCATGGCCAGCGCAAGGGCCGCGGCCCCGCCAGCCACGCAGCCGCGGCGTGACAATCTACCTGATCGGATCATGATTTGGGTCCTCCCGGTCGCGTCTTCTCACATACGATCACACGCTTTAGTATTACAATATGAACGTGACCGTCGCGCCGTCAATGCGTGATTCCCTCTGTGCCCGCTGTGGAGCGTATGTACGATGACCCAGTTGGATGACGCCGTCTCCGCCTTCATCGCGGCGCGCGCGGTACGGCCGCATTGGCCTGCCGTGCCGACGGCGCTGCGTCCGACGACACTCGCGGACGGCTATCATCTGCAGCGCATGATTCATGCGCGCCTTGCGGCGCAGGGCGTTCAACGGCTGGGCTACAAGATCGGGTCCACGTCGGCGGTGAACCGACGACCCTGGGGCCTGCAGGAGCCGGTCTATGCCGGTATCTTCAACGATACGCGGGCCGACACGCTGGCTGAGGCCTTGGCGCGGCCGCTGTTGCACCCAGCGCTGGAGTGCGAGGTGGCGTTGCAACTGGGGCGCGATATCGACGGTGCCGACCCCACGATGTCCGCCGCGACGATCGTGGATGCGATTGCGACCTGTCACATCGCCTGCGAAATTATCGATGGCCGCTACGAGGCACCCCTGACCATCGGCGTGCCAACCTTGCTCGCGGATGATTTCTTCCAGGCGGGCTATGTGTTGGACGCGGCGCATTCCGGTTGGCGCACGCTGGACTTCGGCACTCTGGAAGGCGCGATCGAGATCGATGACACGCGCAACACCGGCAAGGCGGCGGATACGCTGGATGCCCTGAGCGCCGTGCGGTGGCTCGCGCGCAAACTGGCGGAGGCAGGCACGAAGCTGCGGGCGGGCGAGATCGTGCTGACTGGGTCGTTCACCAAACCAGTGCCGATCACCCTGCCAGTGCGCGCCATCGCGCTCACAATCAGCGGCTTCACGCCGCTGACACTCTAGCCACGTGATGAAACGAGGGCCGCGCTGCGCGGGGTTGCCTGGCGCCGCACCGCCACGATGGCAAGATGACGATTGGTGGGAGGGGTGGCCGACATGGCAGTGAATCGCAAGCGCCTCGTGTTCTTCGAGCGGTGGTTTGATCCGGTTGCCGAGCAGATCCTGTCGGCACAGGACGACATTGAATTGGTACGCCTGCAATATACCGATGCGGTGGATGACAACTGGGGCGCGCTGTCCACGGCGTGCGGCTATCAGGTGAGTGCCCGCACGGAGCTGATGCCACCATGGTTTGGCGACGGCGTGCTGCTGACACGCTGTCCGCGCCTGCTCGCGATGTCGTCCACCGGCGCGGGGTATGATGTGATCGACGTCGCCGCGTGCACCGCCGCCGGCGTGCTCGTGGTGAACCAGTCCGGCACCAACAGCGAACCAGTGGCGGAACACGCGATCGGGCTGATCTTGTCATTATCAAAACGGATCGGTTTGACCAACCGGGCGCTACTGAAGGGCACCGCGAACGACCGCTATGCGATGATCGGCAATGATATCAAGGGCAAGACGGTCGGCATCGTCGGCATCGGGCAGATCGGCCGATTGACCTCGAAATACGCCAATGCGTTCGATATGCGCGTGTTGGCCTATGACCCGTACCTGACTGCACAGCAGATCGCCGAGCGTGGCGCGACCAAGGTGGATTTCGCTACGCTGCTGGCGGAAGCGGATTTCGTCACCGTGCATTGTCCGCGCAACGCGGAAACGCTTGGCATGTTCGGGGCCGACGCCTTCGTGCGCATGAAGCCGACGGCGTATTTCATCAACACCGCGCGCGGCATGATCCACAAGGAAGATGCGTTGCTCGCGGCACTGCATGCCAGGCAGATCGCCGGAGCTGGGATCGACGTGTTCGATGTCGAACCACCGCTGCCGGATCACCCGCTGCTGCAGCTGGACAATGTCGTGGCCACGCCGCATATCGCCGGCGCGACGATCGAGGCAAGCCACAACATGTCGAAGGCCGCGGCGGAGCAGTGGATCGACCTGCTGCGCGGCCGCGTGCCGCCACGCCTGGTCAACCCCGAGGCGTGGAAGCTGTATTCCGAACGCTTCGAGAGCATCATTGGCTATCTGCCGGATGCGCTGGAGACGGCCGGATGACGCCGTCGATCGGGGATCGCCTGGGCATCGGTGATCTGTTCACGCGCTATACCTACACGCTGGATGCGGGTGAGATCGATACCATTGCGGACTGCTTCACCGAGGATGGGGCATTGGTTAGCCCGGCGGTCGGCACGCACCGGGGGCGGGCCGCCATCCTCGCCTTTGCGGAACAGTTCGCCCGATTCCAGACCAGTGGCTCGCAACTGCGGCATGTCATTTCAAACCTGATGATGCAGGTCGATGGTAATCGGGCCCATGCAACCTGCTACCTGACGGTATTTCTGACCCGTGACGGCAAGAGCCGGCTGCTCGCACCCGGCCTGTACGACTGCGAGCCGCGCAAGTCGGATGGCATGTGGCGATTCCAGAATCGCGTCGTGAAGCACGATCACGACTACACGCTGGAAGGCCTGTAGCGGCAGCCATGATGGCACGCCGCTGGAAAGTCGTCTTCACAGACGAAAGCATCCATCCGGAGGTCGTCGCGCGTGTGGCCGACACCTGCACGGTGCAGGTGCTGCAATCCTATCCAAGCGAGGCCGCATTGATCGCAGCCTGCCACGATGCGGACGCCATTCTGGCACGGCTCGGCGTGGTGACGGCGCCGGTGATCGCGGCGGCGCCGCGCCTGCGGATTATCGCGCGTCATGGCGCCGGCAGCGATGCCGTCGATCTGCAAACGGCAACGCGGCACGGCGTTGTGGTCACCACGACCGGGCCCGCCAATGCCGGTGCGGTAGCGGAATACACCTTCGCATTGCTGCTGGCATTGCTTCGCCATATCCCCTTGGCCGAGGCCAGCATGCGAGCGGGTGCGTGGTCGCGCGCGCCCCTCGTGGGCGAGGCACTGGAAGGCAGGACGCTGGGCATCGTCGGCTTTGGTGCGGTGGGCAGCCGGGTAGCGCGCATCGCGGGAGGCTTCGGCATGCGGGTGATTGCCGCCGCCGGGCGCGGCGCTGCCGGCCCCGCCAAACCGGTACCGGTCTTCCCGCTGCGCGTGATGCTGGCAATGGCGGACATCTTGTCCCTGCACGCGCGATTGATGCCGGCGACGCTGGGCATGATCGACGCGGCGATGATCGCGGCGATGAAGCCGGGTGCGGTCCTGGTGAACACGGCCCGCGGCGAACTGGTGGATGAAGCCGCGCTGATCGCGGCACTGCAATCAGGGCATCTGGCCGGCGCCGCGCTGGACAGCTATGCGATTGAGCCACTCGCGGCCGGCTCGCCATTGCGCCGAGTACGGAACGTCGTGCTGTCGCCGCATGTGGCCGGCCAGACCAGGGACGCCGTGCTCAAGGTCGGGCTCGCGGCGGCACAAGCTATTCTGGACGAATTGGTGGGACGGCGGCCCGACTTCGTGGTCAACCCCGATGCCTACGCGATGCGCGCCTCAGCGGACTGATCGGCGCGCGGCACGACTGCGGCGACGCTCGGTGTCGTCCAGGTGACGTTGCATGGCCAGGCGCGCCGCATCCGGGTCGCGCGCGACAATCGCATCGCGGATCGCGCGATGGAGCGGCAGCGACACGCGGCGATTTTCATCCGCATCGCGATTGGTCACCCGCATCGAGGTCATCAGCTCAGTGCGGATGGCATGCGCGATCGGCAGTAGGAATTCGTTATGTGCCGCCTCCAGGCAGGCGACGTGAAAGGCCAGGTCGGCATCCATGAAAGCCTGTACATCACCGCCCGCCCGCTCCATCGCCTCATAGGCCGCGGCGAGGCGTGCGAGGTCCTTGGCGGTGCCGCGTTCTGCCGCCAGCGCGGACGCCGCGGGTTCGATGATGCGCCGCACCTCCATCAGGTGATCGAGGCTGCGTCCCAGACTCTTCGACCGGGACACGGCGGTATCGTCGCCGCGCCACGCCAGCACCATGGAATCAAGCTGACTCCATTCCGACCGAGGTCTGACCACCGTACCGCGCTTTGGTCGTGCATCCAGCAGGCCCTTGCCGGACAGAACATTCAGCGCCTCGCGCAGCACCGTGCGGCTGACGCTGTACCGCGCCAGCAGGACATCCTCACCCGGCAGCAGATCACCCGGTTGCAGACGCCCGCGGACGATGTCACCGCCCAGCATCTCCACGAGCTGCTCGCGCAGATTACGTTTCAGGGGACGAAGGCGCTGCTGACGAACGCTATCCATGCTCTAGGGCCAACGCGTCCTATTGCGACCACTCATCATACGTTTCACGGTATCGGTACTGGCAACGCGATGGTCCAGTGGCCCAACGCGGCCAGAGGGCAAGCGTGCCGCGTTGACATGTCTGCCTGCGGTATACGGGACAAGTCAACAAATACTTCATATGTATCACCATGAGGAGACGCACGTGGCGCGTCACCGTGTCCAGCAACAGCTGTCACCGCTTCCGACGCATCATGGCATGTTCGCGCGTCGCCGCGAATTGACGCGGGCATATCGCCGGTTTGTAATGTCATACGATATATTACTGCCATGCCTGGTGTGCTAACAGCCGCCGCAAGTCCTGGGAGGAACGAATGCCGATCACCCGCCGCCGAATTCTGGCCAGCTCCGCTGCCGCTACCGCAACGCTCGCTACTGGCCTTGCGCGCCCCGCCATCGCCGCATCCGAGCCGATCAAGATCGGTTTCCTGCCCGCCCTGACCGGACCCAGTTCCTCAACCGGCGTCGCGATCAACCGCGGCACCATTCTCGCCGTCGATGAAATCAACAAGGCCGGCGGTGTCAATGGCCGCAAGATCGAGCTGATCACACGCGACACGCAAAGCGACCCAACCAAGGCGGTGAACGCGACGGCCGAGCTGACGCAGCGCGAGAAGGTACATGTTCTGTGGGGACCGTTGAATTCGGGTGAGGCGCTGGCGGCGACACCGCTGGGCGCGCGCGCGGGTGTGCCGCAGATCGATCCGTGCTGGGTCGACAGCCTGATCGACGTCAAGAAATACCCGCGGGCGTTTCGTATCGCGCCATCCAACCAGCAGGTGGGCGGTGCGGCAAATCGCTACGTGACCGACGTGCTGAAGGTGAAGAAGGTCGCCGTGATCGGCGACACCACCGGATACGGCACCGCGTCGGTCGAGGCCTATGTGCCGATGCTGAAGGCGAAGGGGGCGGAGGTTGTCTACCAGGGCGACACCGACGCCGCCAACCCGGACCTGAAGCCGGAGCTGCTGCGCATGCGCGACGCGGGCGCCGAGGCGATCATGCCGTGGAGCGTGAATGCGGGATTCCTCGCACGCATCCTGAACACGCGCGGCGAAATGGGCTGGGATGTGCCTGTGGTCGGGCAGACCACGCTCGGCTCTGGGCAAACCAAGGCACTGCTGGAAAAGCCCGAGTATTGGAATAAGGTCTATCAGAACAACTTCCGGCCTTGCAGCTATGATGCGTCCGGCAAACTGCCACCACGCACAGCGGAGTTTGTCGACAAGCTGCGCGCCAGTAAGATCGAGATGGGCGACACGCTGCTGTGGTGGATCGCGATCGGCTACGACGCGCCGAATCTCATTGCGACGGCGGTGAAGGCGGCCGGCAGTGAGCCGGAGGGGATCACCACGTATCTCAACGGCGTGAAGAACTACCCCGGCATCTACGGCACCTTTACCTGGACGCCGGAGCAGCACAACGGTTACCCGGACGACGAAGTGGTGATGTGCGCCGCCAATTCATTCCGCGACGGTGCATTCAATCTCGCACCCGGTTACGGCGCCTGAGTCCGTGCTGCTGGCGATCGTCTCCTATGGCTTGGCCATAGGTGGCATCTATGCGCTGATTGGCATCACGTACAACGTGATGTTCACGGCCTCGCGCGTGTTCAGCTTCACCGCTGGCGCGCTGGGCATGCTGGGCGGCGTACTGGGATCCTTGTTCATCCTGCGGCTGGGTCTGCCGGTGGTGGTGGGGTTCCTGGTCACGCTCGCCGTCGGCGCGCTGATCGGTGTGGTCAGCGAGATCGTCGCGGTGCGACCGGTGCTGAAGAGTCTGGACCAGCATCTTTACGTCCTGTCGACGCTCGCGCTGGCGCTGATGATCCAGCAATTTACCGCGATCGAATGGAGCACGGAACCGCAACCATTTCCGCGTCTGCTGCCCCTGCCTCGCGGTGCGTTCGACCAGCAGTTCTGGATCCCCGTGCTGGCCTGCGCGGTCACGGTGATCGGCCTGGAACTGCTGTATCGCCGCACGTTGGTGGGCCGTGCGTTCCTGGCGATCGCGGAAGACAACTACGCCGCGCGCGCGCTGGGCCTGCCGGAACGCAACCTGCGCATGGCGAGCTATGCGATGGCCGGTGCGATCGGGGCACTGGCGGGCTTCGCGGGCGGTGAAGTGCTGCTGGCGTTCTTCGCCAACGAGCCGATGCTGAATTTTTATGGGTTCGTTCCAGTAGCGTTAGGTGGCATCGGTAACAACCGTGGCGCGGTGATCGGCGGCTTTGCGCTGGGCCTGTTCCAGCAAGCGGCGAACTATGTTGTTGGTGGGGTGTTCGCCTCGGTGGCGGTGTTCGCCGTCTTCATCATCGTTCTGTTGGCGCGTCCCGAGGGCCTGACCCGCGCCACCATCGCACGGCGCGTATGATGGACGCGACATCGACGGTCGCCACACCGGCGCGACTGCCGACGCACGCATGGGTGCGCACGCTGGAATCGGGGTTGCCTTTCATCGTGCTGGCGATCGCGGGCGCCTGTCTACCGCTGTTCGGCGGCGAATATTGGGGCGTCATCGCCACGCGCGCCTGCGTCTATTGGGTGCTGGTCTCCGGCCTGAACCTGGTGGTCGGCTTCGGCGGCCAGATTGCCATCGGCTGGGTCGCGCTGCTGACGCTGGGTGCGTACACCACCAGTGTGCTGTCCGCCGGCACTGTGACACCGGAATTCTCACCCTATCTGGCGCTGGCGATTGCCGGTGCGGTCGGCGCGGTATTCGGCGTGATCATCGGCCTGCCCGCGTTGCGGCTGCGAACGTTCTATTTCGCGATGACAACGCTGGGGTTCGCCACCATCGTCACGCAAGTGGCGCTGGCATGGCAGAGCGTCACCGGCGGTGGCATCGGCGTGGCCGGGCCGGTTTTCCCCGGTGTGTTTTCCAGTGCGTGGGGTTTGTATTACTTCTCCTTCGGCCTGGCAGCGATCTGCACCTGGATGACGGCGAACGTCGCGGGAAGTCGCTTCGGCCGCGCGCTGGTGGCGATCCGTGATGCCGAAGTGGCGGCGGAATCCAGTGGCATCGCCAAGCCGGCGCTATTGGTGATGATCTTCCTGTTCAGCGGTGCGGTCGCCGGCATTGCCGGCGGGCTGTTCGCGTCGCTGCAATCCTACATCACACCCGATGCGTTTACTTTCGATCTCTCGGTGCTGTTCTTCATCGCCATCCTGATCGGCGGCCGCGGCTCCATTCTGGGACCGCTGCTGGGCA
>DATHNE010000202.1:0-49014 GCA_035486355.1 Acetobacteraceae bacterium | reverse complement strand
GATCTCGGCCGGGGGGAGCACACGTGTCGAAACCTGTCTTCGAGGGTCTGCTGACCTTTTCTGGCCGACGCAACCGGCAGTCCTATTTCCTGTATTTGCTGCTGGCGGGCGTCGTGCTGGCGGCCATCTGGGGCTTGGCCTTTGCGTTCGCCCTCGGCGGGGGCTGGGCTGGCATAGTCATTGCGCTGATGGTCTCCTTGCCAGTGTTTCTATCCACCTGGGCGGTCGGGGGGCAGCGCTGCCGCGACTTTGGCTGGACCGGCTGGGCCATGCTGATCACTCTGATCCCCTATGTCGGATGGATCTTCGCCATTGCCATTCTGTTCATTCCCGGCAATCAGGGCGGCAACCGGTATGGCGTGGATCCGATTGCGCTATCAGCTCCATGAAGGATCACGCCGCCGACGGATAGCGGCGCAACGGCCCCTGCCAAGACGCAGGCAGGGTCGGCAAGAGGTGCGCCGCGGCAAACCGGGCCAGCCGGCGTGGCCATGGTGAGGTGCGGACGGAACGGCGCAGCTATCCCCGGCCGCGCCGGTGCCGGCCGTGGCCGGATCAGCTCGCACCCGATGATCCAGTCACTCGCTGCGTCGGCGCGCGCCCGCAGGCTGGCGAGGCGCATCAGGCTGGAACATTCGGCCAATTCCGCGTTCGCATATATTGCGCCGCAGCAGGCGTTCCAACACGTCGCCCGCAACCGATCGCCGCACGCGACCGGCCAACGCATAGGCGCCGGCCGCGGCAACAGCCCCCTGCGCCTCGTCCAGCGCGGCCACAAGGCGTGCCGATGCGTCAGGCACCAGGTGGTCATCGCCATCGAGAAACCGCACGGCGTCGGCTGGGCCTGGCGCCGCCAGGCCGGGATTGCGTGCCGCCGAGACGCCGGCGTTCGCGTGCCGTATCAGATTGATCCGCGGATCGGGGCAGGCCTGCATCACCGCGCTTGTCCCGTCCGCCGACCCGTCATCGACCACCACCAGCCGCCAGTTCGCGTGCGTCCGCGCCAGCACCGACGCCAGGGTGTCACCCGGATACGCCGCGACGTTCCAAGCCGGGACGACAATGCCAACCTGCATGCGACGATCCACCCCTCGATCGCCGCAGTCTCCACGCCGAAGATGAATCGTTGGTGAAGGATCAGCCGTTCACTGCCCGGATGATCTCCGCCCACCGATCCAGGATCGGCACGATGGTGTCCTCCGTCTCCGACAGCAGGCTGGTGGAGACGCGCGCCACGCCCAGGTCCTGGTAGCGGCGGATCAGGTCAAGATCAGGCCCCTGCCCGCCGATCGAGATCGACAGCGTGGCGGGATCACGCCCGGCCTCGGCGGCCATCTGGCGGAAGCGCGGGATCAGCTCAATCAGCGGCGTGGTCGCCTTGTCGGTGGTCTGCGGCATCCACCCGTCACCGTAACGGATGGCACGGCGCGCGGAGTAGGGGAAGGCACCACCGACGATGATCGGCGGATGCGGCCTCTGCACCGGCTTCGGCCATGCCATCATCGGACCGAAATCGACGAACTCGCCATGGTATTCGGGTTTGGTCTGGGTCCAGATCGCTTTCATCGCCTCGATCCGCTCCCGTGCCAGTTTGTGACGGGTTTCGAAGACGGTGCCGTGATGCTCCATCTCGTCCTGGTTCCAGCCGTTGCCGATGCCGAATACGAAGCGACCATCGGAGACATGGTCGATCGAGGCCACCAGCTTGGCGGTTTGGATCGGATCGCGCTGCGCAATCAGGCAAACGCCGGTGCCGATCTTCAATGTGCTCGTCGCCATCGCCGCCACGGTCAGCGACACGAACGGATCCATCGCATCGTAGTAACGCTTCGGCAGGTCGCCGCCGAGGATGAATGGTGTCTTGCGAGAGAGCGGGATGTGCGAGTGCTCCGGCGCCCAGATGATTTCGAAGCCGCGTTGCTCCAGCGCCCGGGCAAGAGCAGCGGGGGTCATGGAGTAGTCGGTGAAGAACATCGACGCGCCGAATTTCATGGAGGCCTCCTTGGGTTTTCCGCAGCGTACCACACGCACCATAGAGCACCACCCGCCATGCCGGGCGAGGGCCCGGCATCCACGACTTGCGGGGTACGATAAAAGAAGCGCGTGGATGCCGTGGGGCAGAAGCGGCGGTCTGTGAGCCTACTCAGGAAAGAACTGATTCGTCGGCCGCGGCAGGCCGAGATTCTCGCGCAACGTCCAGCCTTCGTATTCCCGCCGGAAAATCCCCCGCCGCTGCAGCTCCGGCACCACACGATTGACGAAGTCGTCCAACCCCTCCGGCAGGTACGGGAACATCACATTGAACCCGTCACTCGCCTCGCTTTCCAGCCATTCCTGCATCGTATCGGCGATGGTCTGCGGCGTGCCGACCATCGCCGCGCCAGCATAGCCGCCCAGCCGCTGCGCGAGCTGTCGCACGGTCAGGTTCTCGCGTTTTGCCAGCATGATCGCGCGTTCGCGGCCGCTCTTGCTTTGGTTGGTCTCAGGGATCTCCGGCAGCTTCCCGTCCGGGTCGAATTTCGACGCGTCGGTACCAAGCGCGATCGACAGCGAGGCGATCGCGCTGTCGTAATGCACCAGGCTGTCGAGCTGCGCGCGCTTGCGTCGCGCTTCCTCGATCGTGTCGCCAACCACCACCAGCGCACCGGGCAGGATCTTCAGGTGATCGCGCGGACGACCAAGCCTGTCCATGCGCCCCTTCACATCGGCGTAGAAGCGTTGTGCGTCGGCCATGGCGCCGCCGGCGGCAAAGATCATCTCAGCCGTTTCGGCTGCGAGCTGACGGCCGGACTCGGAGGCGCCGGCCTGCACGATCACCGGCCAGCCCTGGATCGGCCGCGCCACGTTCAGGGGACCCCGCACCGACAGGTGCTCACCCTTGTGGTTCAGTGTGTGCAGGCGATCGGGATTGAAATAGATGCCGGTTTCGACATCGCGGATGAACGCATCATCGGCCCAACTGTCCCACAGACCAGTGACCACATCGATGAATTCACGCGCCCGGAGGTAGCGCTCGTCGTGTTCGACGTGCTCCTCCAGCCCAAAATTCAGTGCGGCATCGGGGTTGGAGGTGGTCACCACGTTCCATCCTGCACGGCCGCCGCTGAGATGATCGAGCGAGGCAAAGCGCCGCGCGATATGATACGGCTGATCGAACGTGGTCGACGCGGTGGCGATCAGGCCGAGCCGTTCGGTCACCACGGCCAACGCCGGCAGCAACGTCGGCGGATCGAAGCTGGTGACCGTGGCGCTGCGCATCAGCGCGCTCATCGGCATGTTCAGCAGCGCGAGATGGTCGGCCATGAAGAACGCGTCGAACTTGCCGCGCTCGAGCGTCTGGGCGAAGCGCTTCAGGTGGGCGAAGTTGAAGTTGGCGTCGGGGAACGCGCCGGGATAGCGCCAGGCGGCGGTGTGGATGCTGACCGGGCGCATGAACGCGCCGAGATGGAGCTGACGACGGTCGGGCATGACGGGTCTTTCGGTGGTGTTGGGGTTGGCCCTTATGTGGTTCGGTTCCGGCCCCTGCAAAGGGCGGGCCGAATACGGCGATTTCCGCATTGTTTTGTCGCCCAAAAGGAAAGGAGTGCCGCGTCTAGCGTCGGATCCGTGCGGCGTTTTTCTCCGTCTTGTGTTATCACCCGGCAGCCAGCAGCAGCGCGTCATCCCGCCGATCGTTGCCCCAGACCATCTCCGTTCCCACGAAGAAGGTCGGCGCGCCGGAGATGCCGTTCTGTCGCGCCAGCTCGGTCTGCTCCCGCAGCCGCAGTTTCGCCGGCGCCGACTGCGCCTGGGCCAGCAGCTCCGCCGCGGGAAGTCCAAGGTCGCTCAGGATCCGTGCCATCGGCGCTGGGTCGTTGATGTCCTGATCCAATACGACATTCAGCTCCATCACCCGACGACAGAACGCACCGATCCACGCCTGCTCCGCCCGCAGCAAGGCAGGGCGCAGCGGCTGCACGCCCAGGCACGGGAATGTGCTGGGCTGCGTCCATCGCAGCCCGTATTTCCGGCACTGCCGCATCATGTCCTGCCAGACATAGGCGCCTTTCTCCTCACACAGCACGAAGGGGGAGCTCTCCAGCGCCAGCGCGCGGAAGATCGGCCCCAACAGCAACGGCTGCCAAACAATTCGCCCATCGTGGCGCTGCGCCGGCTGTTCGATCCGCATCACGCTGAGGTAGCTTATCGTTGCTGCCGAACTCGAACTGGAATTCCATATCGCGCGACGACCCCGGCGTTGCGACCTCCTCGCAGACGCTGACCGGGATCGGCACGATAGGGCGAAGCGAGCACGTCTCGGCCACGGTTCGTGTCTGCTTTGCACCCGGCTGCATGGCACTGCGGCCATCGACAAATCCGTCCGTCCCCCAGCGAAGCCGGGTTCGTTCGACACAGGCGAGGATTTCGCCGATGGGTGAAGGATATTCACCTGTGACACAGCACGGCGCATGGATCGGCGATCATCAACCCGATGCCCAGGTCGTGTTCTTCTGCCGCCGCAGCTCCATCAGGTAGACATGCTGCTCGGCCGGATAGACCGTGACACTGACCTCGAAGATCGCGTCCGCGCGGCCGGTGTAGCGGCGGATCACCGTCAGACAGGGGCTGCCCGCGCGCTTCCTCAGCCGTCGCGCAAAACTGGCCGGCATCGGACCGGCGAACACCTCCACCTGCACGCGTTCGATCACCTCGTCGTACAGTTCCAGAACCGCGTCGCTGACCCGTGCGCGCGTGTGGGTGACGAGGTCAAGGATGCCGGCATAGGCGGGCATCACATAGAGTTCGGCCGAAGACAACGGCATGGTCTCGCCTTGCGAGCGCGACACCGCATCGATGCGGAACCACGGCATGCCCAGCTTGCACGCCAGCAGCGCCGCGAGCTTGCGATTGGCCACAAGGGATTGGTGCCCGACCACGGTGCGCGCTACGTCGGACCGTCCGCTCATCGTCGCGGCCATGGCGTCCGCGGGCTGCACGAAGATCGCGGGTTCGATCTTCGCCACCACCACCGACCCGGTGCTGGCGCGACGCACGATCAGGCCGCGTTCGGTCAGCGTGCGCAGCGCTTGGCGTACGGTGTGACGGCTGGCATCGAACCGGTCGCACAAGTCCAGCTCGGGCGGCAGCAGGCCGCCGATTGGGTGCGCACCCTTGCGGATATCAGCCATGAGCTGCTCGGCGATGATCTTATGCCGAAACGTTGCCTTCCCTTGCGTCATGCTTCGGATATACACGCGCCCGCGGGTCGGCAACAACTCGCGTCGCCGCGACCACCTTGCGGCACGGCCGGGCATCGCCTAGCTTGCCATTGTCCGGACAATATGGCGGTTCAACCCGAGCCGCGCTTGACCGCCCATGAACGCCTGCATAGCGTCCCGCGCCCCCCAGGGCACGGTGCGCGATGCCCACAACAAGAGTTCGGAGGAAACTGTCAATGTTGCGCAAGGTTGGACTCGCGATTGCCGCGTTGGCGGTCGGCACGATCGGCGGCGGGACGCCAGGCGCGCGCGCCGCCGACCCCATCCAGTTCGGTGCCATCCTGCCACTGACCGGTCCCGGTGCCGTCGTCGGCACACAGGAACAGCGTGGCATCCAGTTCGCCATCGACGCCATCAATGCGAAGGGCGGCGTACAGGGCCACAAGATCACGGTGCTGTTTGAGGACAATCAGGCGAAACCCGATGTCGCGGTGCTGAGCTTCAACAAGCTTGTCGATCTGCAGCATGTGCAGATGATCTTCACCGGCTATTCCGGCCCGACGCTGGCGATGGCACCACTGGCCACACGCAAGAAGATCCTGATGGTCAACGCCGGTGCACAGGCCGACAAGCTCGGCACCGCCTCACCCTACCTCGTCAACACGCTGCCCAGCACGGGCGACGAAGTGAAGGTGATAAGCAAATATCTAATCGAGCAGGGCAAGAAGAATGCCGCCGTGCTGTATGAGAATGATGCGGCCGGGATCGGCGGGCGGGACGACTTCGTCGACCTGTTCCCCAAGGCCGGCGGCGCCATCCTGGCACAGGAGCCGACGCAGTTTGGCCAGACCGATTACCGGCCTGCGTTGCTGAAGCTCGCCGCCGCGAAACCCGATGTGATGTATGTGGTGATCACCGCCGGCATGGTGCAATTGGCGGATCAGCTCAAGCAGATGAACCCGAGCTTCGTCACCGCCGGCTCCACCTTCATGTCGGACCCGGCGGCAATCGCCGATCCGAATTCCACCGGCCTGATCCATACGCAGGTGCAGATTGACGCGCCCCCGGAGCTGTCGGCCGCCTTCAAAGCGACGTATGGCGCCGACATGGATTTCTTTGCCCGGCAGTACTACAACGCGGCGCAGATCATCCTGACCACGCTCGACAAGGTGCTGACCGAGAAGCAGGCGGTCACGGGCGAAAACCTGCGCACCGCGTTGTTCGCGATCCGCGCGTTCCACGGCCTGATCCCGATGGAGTTCAAGACCAATACCGCAACCGTGCCGATCAGCATCAACATGATGAAGGACGGCAAGGACGTCACCATCAAGCAAGTGACCGCCGACTGATCGCTGCCGGCTGACGCAGATGTTGTGGTTGCAATTGCTGGTCAATGGATTGGTGACTGGCTGCGCACTGGGGGTGGTGGCGATCAGCTTCTCGCTGATCTACGCCACCACCAAGCTGTTCCATGTCGCGCATGCCGGTGTCTACACCATGTCCGGCTATGTCGCCTGGTCGCTCGCCAGCCGCGGCGCGCCGTTGATCGTTGCGATGGTGGTCGCCATCGCCGCCGCCACCGTGCTGGGCGCGCTGATCCAGGGCCAGCTTTACGCGCGCCTGGAGCGGCGGCGCGCGACACATTTGGTGGTGCTGATTGCCTCACTGGGCGTGCTGGCGGTGATCCAGAACGTCCTCGCCGCCCTCTATACGCCGAACATCCTGCAGTTCGATCTGCCCTGGGCGGCGAACGTCGTCTCGCTCGGCGCCAGCGTACGGCTAACCTGGACACAGATCCTGACGATCGCGGTCAGCCTGGCGGCGTTCATCGGCGTGATCTGGTTTGCGCATTTTACCATCCTGGGCAAGCGCATCCGCGCCGTGGCGGCCAATCCGTTCCTGGCCGAGATCACCCGCCTGCGGCCGCAATCCGTCTACGTGATCGTGATGGCGATCGCCTCGGCGATCGTGGCGCTGCCAGGGGTGCTGGTGCCGCTTGATCTCGGGTTGCAGCCCTATGGCGGGGTCACGCCGCTGCTGACCGCCACCATCGCGATGATCGCCGGCGGCGTCGGCAGCATCGGCGGCGCCTTCCTGCTGGCGGTGGCCATCGCCGTGCTGCAGAACCTGTCACTGCTGCTGATCCCGGGTGAATGGAGCATCGGCATCACCTTCTTCATTTTCGTGATCTTCATGTTGTTCCGCCCCACCGGGCTGTTCGCGGCGGCCCGCTAGGCGATGGATTTTTGGCTCAGCTACGTCACGTTGGCGGCGATCTATGTGCTGCTTGGCCTGTCGACCAATCTGCTGGTTGGCATCGTTGGCATCTTCTCGGTCTCGCAGGCCGCGATTTTCGGCGTCGGCGCCTATATCGTCGCGCATTTCCTGATGGCAGCCGATCCGATCAGCTTCCTGCCGGCGCTGGCGATCGCAGCGGCGTGCTGCATCGCGCTGAACGTGCTGGTCACGCTGCCAAGCCTGCGCGTCTCCGGCGATTATTTCGTTGTCACGTCGTTCGGCATTCAGTTGCTGGCGACCGCGGTGTTCACCAACTGGACGGGGGGCACTGGCGGCGCCAACGGCCTGCCCGGCATCCCGCCACCCGATCTGTGGCACAGGCCGCTGGAAGATGCCTGGCAGGTGATGGCGCTGTGCCTGGCGGCGTGCGTGCTTGGCTGTGTGTGTTTCTTCCTGGTGATGCGCGCGCCCTATGGACGGCTACTGCGCGCGATTCGCGAGGACGAGCTGGCGGTCGCCGCGGCTGGCAAGAACGTGCTGCGTGCCAAGGTGTCCGCCGCGGCTTTGGCCGGCGCCTTTGCTGGCGTTGCCGGCGGGCTGTATGCGACGTTCCTGAGCTTCATCGACCCGTCGTCATTTGACCTGGATTCATCGATCCTGCTGTTGACCATGGTGGTGGTCGGCGGCGCGCGCACCTTGGTGGGATCGATCCTCGGCCCATTCCTGCTGCTGGCCCTGCCGCAGGTTCTGACCATGATCGACATTCCCACCACTTTTGCTGCGGCGATGCGGCAGTTGATCTACGGTGTGCTGTTGATCCTGTTCATGCTGTTCCGCCCGCAGGGCCTGGCGGGAGAACGGCTGTGAGTGCGTATCTACAGGTCGATGGCCTGGACAAGAGCTTCGGCGGCCTGCACGCCTTGCAGGATTGCAGCTTCACCATCGCGCAGGGACGCATTACCTGTCTGGTGGGGCCGAATGGCGCGGGCAAGACCACGATCTTCAATGCCATCACCGGCTTTTTGCGACCCGACGCTGGCACGGTCGCGTTTCGGGGCGAGACGCTGGATGGGCTGTCGCCACAAGCGATCGTGCGGCACGGCATCGCGCGCACATTCCAGAACCTGAGATTGTTCACTGATCTGTCGGCCCTCGACAATGTGCTCGCGGGCATGTTGGGGCAGCCGGGTGAAGGGCCACTGGGCGCCATCTTTCGCCCCATGCATACCGCACGTGCGCAACGTGAGTACGTCGCTCGGGCGCTGGCAACATTGGAGCATGTCGGTCTTGCGGCCCGGGCGCGTGAGAAGGTACGCAACCTGTCGTACGGGGAGCAGAAGCTGTTGACCGTCGCGCGCGTGCTGGCCACTGGGGCCGAGCTGCTGCTGCTGGATGAGCCGGCCTCTGGCATGTCGGCCGGCGCGCTGGAAAACATCATGGCGTTGCTTCGCCGCTTACAGGGCGAAGGCAAGACACTGTTGGTGGTGGAACATAACACGCGCGTCGTGCAGCAGATCGCCGATGACGTGCTGTTCCTGCACCAGGGTCATCTGATGGCGCAGGGCACACCACGGCAGATCATCAACGATCCAGCTTTGGCCGAGATCTATTTCGGAGGCGCGATCTGATGACGCTGCTGATCGCTGGTATTGCCGCGGGCTACGGATCGAAGACCGTGGTCTCAGATGTATCTTTTGCGCTGGAACCCGGGCAGATCCTGGCGTTCCTCGGTCATAACGGAGCCGGCAAGACCACGACGTTGAAGACGGTCATGGGGTTGCTGCCGGCGCGCGCAGGATCCGTGACGTTCGACGGCAAACGGGTCGATCGGCTGTCCGTGGCCGAGCGTGTGGCGTTGGGACTGCGACTACTGCCGGAAGGCCGCGGCATTTTCCCTGATCTGAATGTCGCCGAGAACATCGACGTGGTCGCGGCGCGCAATTGCGATGCGCGCGCGATGTTCAGCCCGACGGAGGTCTACAAGCTGTTCCCGGTGCTGGATGAGCGGCGCACCACGCGGTCAGGCAGCCTCAGTGGCGGGCAGCAACAGATGTTGGCGCTGGGACTGGCGATCTTGGGGACTCCCCGCTGCCTGATGCTCGACGAACCGTCGATCGGGCTGGCGCCCAATCTCGTGGAGCGGATGTTTGTGCAGGTGCAAGAGGTCTGCAAATCACACGCGATGACGGCGATTTTGGTCGAACAGAACGTCGCAGCCGCGATGAAGATCGCTGACCGTGTGCTGATCATGAACAACGGGCAGATTGTATTCGATGGATTGCCGGATGAGGCCAGGGCGTCGAACTTCTGGCATTATTTCTAACGCATTGTACACCCCTCTCGCTTGCGGGAGAGGGGCACGACAACTACCGATCATCCACTGGCGGGTTCGCCACCACTGATGGCCGAGCGTTGAACGTCGCGTGCCACGCCGCCAACTTCGGATGCCCCTCGCGCCACTTCTCTATATCGAAACGAAAGTCCAGATAGCCCAGTGCCACCCCGATTGCCAGGTGCCCGATCCCGAAGGGATCGCGCGCCAACGCCTCAGCCTCCTGCTCCAGCGCATGCAGACAGGTCCGCAGCTTCAATCGCCACAACTCCAGATGCGGCGCGCTCTGCCGCTCCGTCGGGCGGAACCGTTCGCCCAGCGAGGCCAGGCCCACATCCAACATGCCGTTGCCCAGAGCATGCCGGCGCAGCGCGGTGAAATACGCGCCACTCTCGACGGGGATCAGCTTCGGACCAACATGCAGGGTATCGAGATAAGCGATGAGCACGAACGAATCATAAAGAACCCGCCCATCCTCCAGCTCCAACGTCGGAATCTTCCCCAGCGGGTTCACCTGCATCAGCTCCAGATGCGGCTTTGTCCCTCCCACCACCGTGCGCACGCACTCCAGCCTGTCCTGCAAGCCCAGCTCACCTGCGGCGATCATCACCTTGCGCACATAGGGCGAGCGCGGTGACCAATGCAGTTTCATCATCTGGGTCCCTCCTTGCCACAAACTTGGCAGCAAGCCTGCACCGCGCCTAGACTCGCACGCGACACCAGGCGGAGGAAGCATGCCAATCGACAAGCGGGTTGCGACCGCAGCGGATGCCTTGCAGGACACGCCGAATGGCGCTGTCGTGTTTATCTCGGGCTTCGGCGGGGCAGGCTTCCCGAATGTGCTGATTCGTGCGCTGCGCGATTGTGGCCCGCGCGAGCTGACCATTGTTGTCAATTCGGCGACGCACCGGTTCTCCTATACGCACGAACTGATCGCAGCGGGCATGGTGCGCAAGGTGATCTGCTCTGCCGCGCGTGGCCATGACAAGAGCGGATTGTCGCCATTCGAACTGCTCCACAAGGAGGGGAAGATTGAGCTGGAATGCATCCCGCAAGGCACCTTCGCGGAACGGATTCGGGCGGGCGGTGCGGGGATCCCGGCCTTCTATACGCCTGTCGGCTTCGGCACCAATCTGACAAAGGGCAAGGAAGTGCGCGTGTTCAATGGGCGCGAGCACGTGATGGAAGAGGCGATTAATGGGGATGTCGCCCTGATCCGCGCCGACCGGGCTGATCGCTACGGCAACCTTACTTTCCGCTATGCACAGGCGAACTTCTCACCGGCGATGGCCACCGCCGCACGGTGCACGATCGCCGAAGTGCGCGAGGCGCAATACGATCCGCTGCCGCAACCAGAGATCCAGGTGCCCAGCGTATTTGTCAAACGCGTCGTCGCGGCGGGTGAGGGGATCCGGCCATGACGCCGCTCAATCGCTTCCAGATGGCCTGGCGCGCCGCACAGGATATTCAGGACGGCATGGTGGTCAATCTTGGGATCGGTATCCCGGTATTGGCGGGCGACTACGTGCCGGATGGGCGCGACGTGTTCATCCAATCGGAGAATGGGATTCTCGGTTGCGGCCCGCTGGCGACGCCGGAGCTGGCACATCCGGATCTGGTCGATGCCGGCAGCCGGCGCATCACGTTGCGGCCCGGCGCGTCGATCGTCGATTCGGCGTCCTCCTTCGCGATGATCCGCGGGGGGCATATCGACGTGACGGTACTCGGCGCGTTCGAGGTGGCGGCGAACGGCGATCTCGCGAATTGGGATATGCGCGTGCCAAACAAGGGCCCATTGGTTGGCGGTGCCATGGATCTGGCCGCGTGCGCCCGCGAGGTCTGGGTGATCATGGAGTACAATACCCGCCAGGGTGGCGCGCGCCTGCGCGAGGTCTGTTCGCTGCCGCTGACCGCGGTACGATGTGTCACGCGTATCTACACTGATCTCGCCGTGGTCGATGTCACCACTGACCGGTTCGTGGTGCGTGAAATTTTGGATGGCATGAGCCGCGATGAATTGCAGGCCCGCAGTGGTGCCAAGCTGGCCTTCGCACCGGATTGCGGCACGCTCCGCGCGCCGCCGCTGGGAGAGACGACATGATGGACTGGATCGAGGTCAACAGTACCAGCCTGCGGTTCGAACTCTCGGGGCGGGGCGCGAGGGTGCTTGTCCTGGTGCATGAAATGGGCGGCACGCTGGAGAGTTGGGACCAGGTGATGCCGATGTTGCTGCCCGACCGTCGCATTCTGCGTTTCGATTGGCGCGGCGCGGGGATGTCGGAAAAGCTGCGTACGACGCCGACCTTCGACATGCTTGCCGATGACATCGCGGAACTGCTGCAGGGGCTTGGCATCACTGAAAAGGTGGCACTCGCCGGTTGTGCTGTTGGCGCTGGCATTGCGTTGAATTTCGCCTTGCGCCACGCCACACGCACTATCGGCGTGGTCGCGATGGCGCCAGCCACGGGCGTCGCGGCCGACCGGCGTGATGCCACGCTCGCGCGCGCCGACGCGGTCGAGAAGGTCGGCCCACGTGGCATCGTGGAACAAAGCTTCGCGGCGTCCTACCCGCCCGTGGTGCGACACGACGCCGAGCAGTTCCGCAAGTTCCGCGCGCGCTGGCTGGCAAACGATCCCGAGAGCTTCGCCGCGATCAATCGGATGCTGGCTGATTCGACGTTGACCGAGAGGTTGCCGCAGGTCGCCTGTCCAGTGCTGCTGGTGGCTGGCGTGCATGACGCCCTGCGACCGCCATCGTTGATCGAACCCCTCGCGACGAAAATGCCGCACGCGCGGTTTCGTGCGTTGGACACAAGTCACTTCATGGCGGTGCAGACCCCTGGGATTGTTGCGGCGACGATCCTGGAGTTCCTGGCGGAACTGGGACTGTAGGCGATCAGGCCTACCCGAACGCGCCCACCTCGTGTGTGATCGCCGTTGCAATCTCGCGCACCAAGCCAAACATCCGCCACATCGGCGCGAAGATCTCGGCGTGCTCGCGCATGTACGCGGCTTCCGTGCGGGGCGGGGCGGGTTCGGCGTAATCCAGATCGGCGCCGGTATCCGGGGCCGCGGGAAAGATCTCCGCCAGCACCTGCAGGGATTGATCGATGTCCAGCCGCAGAATCGCCGCTTCCAACACACCACGCGTCACACCATGGCGCGGCGAGAAATCGGAAATCCCAGTCGACAGCAGCCAGATGCGATGGATCAGCGCCAGACGCAGCGCATGCAACAACTGTTCGCGCGCGGCCATGCGTGGCGCGTCGGGCCAAGCGACGCGCAGCGCGAGATGGTCGGCCTGAATACGCCGGAACATCGACTGCGCGTCGGCCCAGATGTCCAGCCGCTCCAGCGCACGTGCCACGGCCACCAAGCTTTCGCGCCGCGCTGGCGTTTCGGCATGCGCCGCGCGATCCAGCCAGGTGCCGGGATCCAGTGTCGCGATGACCGCCCGCAGCACGTCGATATCGGAGTGCGCGAGCGCATGGGCGGCAAATTCCATCGCGCGATGGAATCGGCGGCTGCTCACGCGCAGCTCCGCAAACGCCTCGGGATGCCGGGCCGCCGCGGCGCCCAAACCTTGCAACGTATTCGCGCACCAGCCGAGCTGCTGCAGAATGGCGTTGTTGGGGATCGCCCGCAGCTCACGCGGATGTCGGATGCGCGCACCGCTTACCGTACCCTCGGCCTGCCGCGCCGCGGGGCGCGAGCCGGTGCGATCCAGCAAGGCCGGACCAAAGGCACCCAGCAACGCGCCATAACCCGCATCCTCCACCAGTCCTTCCATCCCCGCCTTGACGGTGGCGAAGAAGTCGGCGGCGAAATCCGGATCGGCATAGACCGGATCTTCGATCGGCCCGGCAGCGGGATGAAACGTTTGCTGCGCGATGCGCGTCACGGTGGCCAACGCCAGCTCGGGCGTGCCGAATAGCAGATAGCCATCGCCTCCCTGGAACGCACTTTCCTCCCGCACTGTCACACCGGCACGCTTCAGCGCCTGGCGGGACGCGGTCGGTGACAGATACTTCAGCCGGTCGGCCAGAGACCCAGGATGCGCACCGCGGCCGATGCTTTCGCCATGGGTGTCGAACAGGATCACCTCGACGCCACTGACGTCATATTTCTCCAGCGTCTCCGCGATTTTCAGCCGCAACCGCTCGATCAGATAGCTGGCCGCCGTCTGCCCGACATACCGTCCGGAGTCGGAATAACCGAACTGCAGAGCGAGCTTCCCAGTGTCGCGCAGGTAATCGCGGTAGTGCGGGCTGCGCAGCGCCTCGTCCAGCACATGCGCGCCGTGTTCCAGTGCCTCGGCGGTCTCGAACAGCGGGCTGATCTCGACATTGTGCGCCACGCCGCACAAGCGCGCGAGCCACAGTGCGGCCAGCAGTGTGTAGCCGCTCTCGGTTTCGGCGATCAGAAAACGGACCGGGACCGAACCGTCAATGTGCTTGCTGATCTGCGCGACCGTCATCATCAGCTTCGCGGCCGAGGCCTGCTCGGCTAGCAGCGCACCGAAATCCACCGGAACTGTCGTCACCGAATCCAACGCCGCGTTGATGGCAACGAACAGCGCGCGGCGATGCGCCGGGTCTTCGGGCGGATCGGCGATGCCCAGGCGTTGGCGCACCACATTATGGATCTGCGCCGCGTTCAGCCGCACATGCGTGTGCGCCAGCGCCAGGCCGTGCGACACCAGTCCGGCGCGCGCGACGCACAGCGCGAGACGTGTGTGATCGTCGGCCGTGGCAATCGCCGCCTGGAACAGATCGGCCAACGGCTCCGGCGTCACCAACGCATCAGACCGGCGTTGCACCAGCGCCTGCGCGAAAGCCGCAACGCGCGCCGGTTCGGGCGTGTCGGGCACCGCCGCGAGCTGCGCCACCACGGCGGCGCGCGCCACCGCCACGCGCGCGGTCAGTGGTGCCACGGCCGGCAACGCCGCCAGTTGCGCGTGCAGCCGCGCCAGTTGCAGCCGCTTCATTTCCAGCCGCAGGCGCAGCGTATCCCACCAGCCGATATCGGTGCGTCCATCGGTGTCGTAGCCAACCCAGCTTGACAGCACGACCGGACGCGGCAGCAGCTCCGTCCAACGGTCGGGCCAAGCGCTACGCGCGACCGACAGCATCGCGGCATTCAGCCGGTCCAGCGCATCGCGGCCATTCTCGATCGCGGCAACTGCCTGCGCAAATTCATCCGACAACGCCACCGGCGGCGGACGGTGGCTTTCGAATGTCGGCGCCGCTCGGGCGCACGCGGCATTCGCCAAGGCATGCCCCACCGGGGTGGGCAACGAGAAGGTGGGATGCGCGGTGAACACCGCGGCAAAGCGCGTGCGCTCCACCAGGGCACGATACTCGGCCCACCGAACCGGGCTGTCATCTGGATCAGGCCGCAGCAGATGCTGTGCCAGTGCCGCCAGCGCGGCATCATTCGCGGCCGTGTCGACACCCCCCACATACGTGGCCAGGCGCTGAGCACGATCGCGAAACGCGGCGTCGCGGAGATGGCGGACCAGTCCCCCGATCGCCGCTTCCGACAACGCGCCGGTATCGAGCGCGCGCGCAATCGCCAGAGCTGCCAGCAGCACCGGGTTGCCGAAGGGATCCTCGTCCGCACGCGCGCCCAACCGTGCCATCGTGCCCAGCCACTGCCGGGCCAGCGCGGCCTCGCGGTCGGATGGGGCTTCGGTCATCCCGGGATCGTGCGCCGCCTGTTGCACCGCAGCAAGCGAAACCCTCCCGCAGGCACTTGGATCGTTGGGCGCCCCCTGGCCGGGCGGCACGGTGCGGTACAGACTTCATCCCAACGGGCGGCACGGAGAGACCAGCCATGGCGAACAAGATCATCATCAGTTGCGCGGTCACCGGCGCGATCCACACGCCCAGCATGTCGCCGTACCTGCCGATCACGCCGGAGGAGATTGCACGCGGGTCGATCGAGGCGGCGGAAGCCGGCGCGGCGATCATCCATTTGCACGCGCGCGATCCGCAGACCGGCGAGCCGACGCCGGACCCGGCGGTGTTCATGCGCTTCCTGCCGGTGATCAAACAGAACGTCGATGCGGTGGTGAACATCACCACTGGCGGCGGGTTGAACATGACGCTGGATGACCGCCTGGCCGCGCCGCTGCTGGCGAAGCCTGAGATGTGCAGCCTGAATATGGGCAGCATGAACTTCAACATCGCGCGGGCTGGCGATCGGGTGAAAGAGTGGAAGTATGCGTGGGAAAAGCCGTATCTCGACCGCACCGACAACCATATCTTTCGCAACACGTTCAAGGACATTGCCGGGATCGTTGAACGGCTGGGCAAGGCGCACGGCACACGGTTCGAGTTCGAGTGCTATGACGTGGGGCATCTCTACAATCTGGCGTACTGCCTGGATCAGAAGATCGTCGAGCCGCCGCTGTTCGTGCAAACGATCTTTGGCATCCTCGGCGGGATCGGCGCGGACCAGCGCAATCTGCTGTTCATGAAGGAGACGGCGGACCGTTTGTTTGGTGACGCCTATCACTGGTCAGTGCTGGCCGCCGGGCGGCATCAGATGGCATTCACCACGATGGCCGGCATCATGGGCGGCAGTGTGCGCGTGGGGCTGGAGGATAGTTTGTATATCGGGCGTGGCGCATTGGCGAAGTCGAACGCGGAACAGGTGGCGAAGATCAGGCGGATTCTGGAGGAGCTGAGCCTGGAGATCGCGACGCCGAAACAGGCGCGGGAGATCCTGAAGCTAAAGGGTGGGGATCGCGTGGGGTTCTAGGCATAGACGCAGCGGATGACTGGGGAGTGATAATGACTGAAACGATCGAAGCCGATTATGTCGTGGTGGGTGCGGGATCCGCAGGCTGCGTCATGGCGGCGCGGCTGAGCGAGGATCCGTCGACACGCGTCGTGCTGTTGGAGGCCGGGGGGTACGACACCAACCGCTGGATCCATATCCCGCTTGGCTTCGGCAAGACCTTCGCCGACGCGTCGGTGAACTGGTGTTACGAGACCGAACCAGATCCCGGCGCTAATGGCCGCAAGATTTTCTGGCCGCGCGGCAAGGTGCTGGGTGGGTCATCCTCGATCAACGGTATGGTCTATATCCGCGGTCAACACGAGGATTTCGACCTATGGCGGCAGATGGGATGCACCGGGTGGTCGGCCACCGACGTGCTGCCCTATTTCAAGCGCGCCGAGCATCAGGTGCGGGGCCCCGACCCTTGGCACAGCACCGGCGGCCCGCTGGTGGTATCCGACGTACCGGACAAATATGAACTCGGTGAGGCGTTTATCCGTGCCTGCAACGATCTCGACTACCCCACCAACGAGGATTTCAACGGTGCGACGCAGGACGGCGTCGGCTATCACCAAACGACAACGGTGAATGGCAAGCGCTGCTCGACCGCCAAGGGCTACCTGAAACCGGTGATGAAGCGTCCCAACCTACGAGTGATCACGGGCGCGCTGGCGCAACGCATCACCTTCGACGGCAAGCGCGCCAGCGGTGTCGAATTCCTGCAGGAGCAACTGCGCTTCACTGCGCGCGCGCGGCGCGAGGTGATCCTGTGTGGCGGCGCGATCAACTCACCGCAATTGCTGCTGCTGTCCGGCGTCGGCCCACAAGAGCAGCTCGCGTCCTTCGGCATCAATGTCGTGCACCATTCGCCTGGCGTCGGCCAGCAGATGCAGGATCATTATTCCGCGCCGATCAAGTTGAAGTGCCGCTATCCCGTGACAGTCAATGACATCATGCAGAGCAACCTGAAGAAGTTGCGCACCGGGCTGGACTATTATCTGCGGCGGCGTGGGCCGATGGCGGCAATCTCGGCGCAGGTGGCACTGTTCGCGCGCACGCGGCCGGAGCTGGCGACACCGGACATCAAGATGTCGATTTCGATCTTCAGCGCCGACCGGCCGCAGGATGGGCTGCATCCATGGTCGGGATTCACCATCATCGTCTATCAGTTGCGGCCGGAAAGCCGCGGCGAGATCACTTTGAAGTCTGCCAACCCGCAGGACGCGCCGGCGATGCGGCCGAATTATCTCGCCACAGAGACAGACCGCCGCGCGATCACCGATGGGCTGATGTTGGGCCGGCGTATCCTGGCGACGCCGCATATGGCGCATTACGTGGCGGAGGAATACCTGCCCGGTCCATCAGTGACCACCGAGGCGCAGATGCTGGAGCACGCACGCAACACAGGTGGCACGGTCTTCCACCCCACCAGCACCTGCAAGATGGGGATCGACACGAGGGCGGTGGTCGATCCGGAGCTGCGGGTGATCGGCGTGGACGCATTGCGTGTGATAGATGCCTCGGTGATGCCCACGGTGGTGTCGGGGAATACCAATGCGGCGACCATCATGATCGCGGAGAAGGCGTCGGACCTGATCCGCCAGCGCACGCCACTCGCCGCAGCGGCATGAGCGTTTACGCACGCTTCGGCGTCCCTACGCTCATCAATGCCGCAGGCACGGTCACCCGCTTGTCGGGCGGACGGATGCATCCGGATGTGCTCGCGGCGATGCAGGCGGCGTCCAGCGAATGCGTCGACATGCTGTCGCTACAGGCCGGTGCCTGCCGGGTGATCGCACGCGCGACTGGCGCCGAGGCCGGCATTGTCACCAGCGGCGCATCGGCGGCGCTGATGCTAGGTGCCGCGGCGTGTCTGGCAGGCCTGGACACGGCGCGGATGAACCGGCTGCCCGATGTCACCGATGGTCGCAACGAGATCATCGTGGTGCGCAGCCAGCGCAACATGTACGACCGTGCGCTGACCGTGGCCGGTGGACGCATTGTCGAGGTTGGCCTGGCCGACCGGTATGCCGGGTCCGGTGTGCGCGATGCGGCGGCGTGGGAGATCGAGGCGGCGATCACGCCGCACACGGCCGCAATCTGCTATCTCGCGCAACCGCAGTCGCGACCGCCGCTGCACGAGGTCGCCGATGTGGCGCACGCGCATGCCCTGCCGGTGCTGGTCGATGCGGCAGCGCAACTGCCGCCGCACGATAATCTACGTCGCTTTCTGGCCGAGGGCGCGGATCTGGTCACGTTCAGCGGCGGGAAGGCGATCGGCGGGCCGCAGGGCTCGGGCATTCTCGCCGGACGGGCCGGTCTGGTGGCGTCGGCGCTGATGCAGATGCTCGATCTGGACCTGTTCGTCGATACCTGGCAGCCGCCCGCGGAGTTTGCCCGCCTGCGCCAGTTGCGCGGACTGCCGCAACACGGTGTCGGGCGGTCATGCAAAGTGGGGAAGGAGGAGATCGTCGGCCTGCTGGTGGCGTTGGAGCGGTTCGCCTCTGGCGATGATGCGGAGCGGCAGAACGCCTGGCGGGCGATCCTGCAGGCCATCGTTGATGCGGCGCAGGGCAGCGGGTTGACGATGACGATCATCGATCGTCCGATTCCGGTGCTGGAGGTACGCGCGCCCGATGCGCCCGCCCTGGCGGCGCGGCTCGCTGCACACGATCCGCCGATCCAGTGCGGTCTTGGCCGACGCGATGAGAATGTGCTGCTGATCTCGCCGGCCGCGCTCACAACGGAGCAGGCCGCTATCATTGGTGCCGCGCTGCGGTAGTGCGCGCACTTTACCACTCGAAGGATCTACGCATGCGCCTGTTCAGCGCCACCATCGCCACCGAAACGAACACCTTCTCCCCGATGCCCACCAGCCTCGACTACTACAGGGAAAGCGTGTTCTTCCGCCCCGGCGAGCACCCGACCGACGCACCGCGCATGTGCACCGCACCGCTGTTCGTGGCCCGTCGGCGCGCGGCTGCCGAAGGCTTCACCCTGATCGAGGGCAGTTGCTTCGCCGCCAGCCCCGCCGGCACCACCAATCGCGCCGACTACGAATTCATGCGCGATGAGATCATCGCTCAGGTGAAGGAAGCGCTGCCGCTGGACGGCGTGCTGCTCGGGCTGCACGGTGCCATGGTCGCGCACGGCTACGACGACACCGAAGGCGATGTGGTTGAACGCGTGCGCGCCCTGGTGGGGCCAGACTGCGTGATTGGCGTGGAACTCGACCCGCACTGCCATCTCACGTTGAAGCGCGTGCGGCTTGCCGACATCACGATCCTCTACAAGGAATTCCCGCACACCGATGTGGTGGAACGGGCCGAAGACCTGCTCACGCTGGTGCTGCGCGCCAGCCGCAAGCAGATCAAGCCGGTGACATCGCTGTACGACTGCCGGCAGATCGGGTCCTATCCCACCACGCTGCCGCTGATGCGCGCCTTCGTCGACAGGGCCGCGGCGATGGAAGGCAAGGACGGCGTGCTGTCGGTCTCCATCGGCCATTGCTTCCCGTATGCCGACGTGCCGGAGCTCACCGGTCGCATCCTGGTCATCACCGACAACGACAAGGCCAAGGCCGATGCGCTGGCCACGTCAATTGGCCAGGAATTCATCTCGATGCGCGGTAAGACCGCGCCCGATTACCTCTCGATGGATGACGGCATCGCGGCCGCGCTGGCGTTCAACGACAGCCCGGTGGTGATGGCCGATCCGGCCGACAACGCGGGTGGCGGGGCGCCGACCGACAACACGTCCATCCTGCGCCGGCTGATCGACCGCGATGCGCAAGCGACCGCGCTCGGCCCGATCTGGGATCCGATCGCGGTGAAGCTCTGTTTCGATGCCGGTCTGGGCGCTCGTTTCCCGCTGCGCTTCGGCGGCAAGATCGGTCCCAGCTCCGGCCCACCGATCGATGCGACTGTCACTGTCACCGCGCTGACCCGCGATGCCTGGCAGAGCTTCGGCCCGACGCAGGTGCCGCTGGGCGACTGCGCCGCAGTGAAAGTGGGTGGCATCGAAGTGGTGCTGATCAGCAACCGCACCCAGGCGCTGGGGCTGGAGCTGTTCCGGAACGTCAACATCGAGCCGACACAGCGCAAGCTGGTGGTGGTGAAGTCCACCAACCATTTCATGGCGGCGTTCGGGCCGATCGCGAAGAAGGTGATCTATGTCGATTCCGACGGACCACTCAGCCGCGATTACCGCAAGATCCCTTACACGCGCATCCAGCGACCGATCTGGCCCCTGGATGAAGAAACGTCACCGGGCCTGATCGCGTAACGCGACCAGGCGCGCGCGCAGATTAACGTGACAGCGGCGGATGGGCGGCAAACGTGATGCTGGGTTGATCGAACCCAAGGAACGCTGACAACACCGCCTCTCGCAGTTCCGGCGGCGCCACCAGGTACAGCGACATCACCAGGACCACCGACGCGGCACAAAAGATCGCCAGCGTCGCCCCCTCGCGCACCAGCCGGCGCATGCGCATCTCGGCGCGTTGATCCGCGACCCGGACATCGATTGGATCATGGACCGTGACCGTCTTCGCCATGATGTGCCCCCATTTGCTCGCGCGACCGCCAGGATCGTGTGCGCGGGAGAATGCCGGGGGTGGCAAACGCGTGCAGTGACCCGCGTCACCACCTGGCGATGACGTGCGTCACAGGTTGTTCAGGTCGGGCGACGCCCGCGGCCCGCCATCAAGGTACCGACGACGGCGGCGCTGGCCGTCAGCACACAGCCCACCCCATATCCACGCGCGTCGGCGTCCATGACCAGTGCGGCAGCGTGGCCTGGTTGGTCAGTCATAGGTGCCATCGGCGACGAAGCCGAACGGCCCAAGGTGCAGCGCCACCTCGCCCCAGGCAACGGCGAGCGTGCCCGGCCGCACCACCAGCACAAGCACGCCACGCACATACCGCAGGTCGAACAGGCCTGCCGGGCCAAAATTGGGCTCCGGCGGCAGAAGCGCACCCAGGTGACTGCGATAGAACGGCAGCGTCGTGATGAGCCAGATGCTGTCGCGCAGCAGCAGCGCCGCCAGGACCGCGGCATGGGCGCCCAGGCGGATCGCATGCGGGTTCTCCCGAGGTCTTACAGGACATGACGTGCCAGGTGCGCCACGGATCACGTTGCCTCGGTGGCGGGCGGTCGGTATCACCCTGCCATGGACGATCCCGCTCTTCTGGCCCTGGCCGCGCACCTTGCCGAGCAGGCCGGCGCCGCGATCCTGGCGGTGCGTGCGCGCGGGTTCGAGGTCGAGCAGAAGGCCGATTTCTCTCCCGTCACCGAGGCCGATCGCGCGGCCGAGGCGATCATTGTCGACGGTCTGCGCGCCGCCACACCCACAATTCCGGTGATCGCCGAGGAAGAAGTGGCCGGCGGGCGCATCACCGCGCCGGCGCGAACCTGCTGGCTGGTCGACCCGCTGGACGGCACCCGCGAGTTCGCCGGCGGTAAGGACGAATTCGTGGTGAATATTGGTTTGGTGCGCGATGGGCGGGTGGCGCTCGGGGCGGTGTTCATTCCGGCGCTGGAGGAGCTGTTCACCGGCACCGTCGGCGTCGGAGCCTGGAAGCGCGACAAGACGGGCACGCACGCAATCCACGCCCGTGCGCCGCCCGAGGCTGGGCTGACCGTGGTGGCCAGCCGTCTGCATGGCGACACCGACCAGTTGCAGCGCTTCTTGGCGGGCCGGCGCGTGGCGCGGACGATCAACTTCGGCTCGGCGTTGAAGTTCTGCCGTCTCGCGGAAGGTGTCGCTGATCTCTATCCGCGCTTTGGCCGCACCATGGAATGGGACACGGCAGCGCCACAGGCGGTGCTGGAAGCGGCAGGCGGACGCGTGGTCACCACTGATGGTGCGGCATTGCGCTACGCGAAGCCGGGCTGGGAGAATCCGCACTTTATCTGCTGGGGCCAGTAGCGCATCGGCACACCGCCATGCGGTGTGTCGCATTCCGGCCACGGTGCCATTGCGCTGCAATAATAATTGCCGCGACCATCTCGCAAGCCGATCACAACTATGCGAGACTTCGTGTTGCCCCGCGGCGTCCCGAGTCGCGCCTTACCGGTGAAATTGCCTGCATGATCTTGTCTCGCCGTCGCCTCGTCGCCGGGGCCGTCGCCACCACCGCCCTCCATCCCGTCGGGCCCGCCTTGGCGATGTCGATGCAGGAAGAGCTGGATCCCAGCCAGACTCCGCCGGCCACGATGCCTCGCGCACCCGCCGGGTCACCGCCCTGGCTGCGCAACGCCGTCGCTGCTCCGATGCTGAATGGGCGGCCCGCGATCACCCTGGTGATCGATGATATGGGCTTCATGCATCCCCATACCGAGCGGGCCGTGGCACTGCCGGGGCCGCTGACACTTGCCTGGTTCCCATTCGCGCATGAGCTGCCAGCACAAATCGAAGCAGCCGCGGCGAGTGGGCACGAGGCCATGCTACACATGCCGATGCAGTCGCACACCAACAGCATCGCGCAGACCGGGCCGAACCCGCTGCGCATCGACCTGCCGCCCAACGTCAACCAGATGCTGCTACGCGACGCGATCGCCGCGGTGCCAAATATCGTCGGCGTCAACAACCACATGGGCAGCGTGGCCACGCGGGATCCGTTGCTGATGGAACTGGTGGCGCGCGAGGTGCGCGCGCATGGCCTGCTGTTCCTCGACAGCGTCGTGGTGCCGCACAGCGTTGCGCTGTGCTGCGCGGAACTGGCGGGCGTACCTGCCGCCGCGCGTGATGTCTTCATTGATAATGTAGCGGATGCCTCGGTGATCTGGCAGCAGATCGCCACCACCGAAGCGTTTGCGCGCAAGCATGGCCACGCGATCGCCATCGCGCATCCGCGGCCGCACACGCTCGACGCGTTAGAAACGTGGCTGCCGACGCTGCAGGCGAAGGGCTTCGCGCTATGGCCGCTATCGGCCACCGTCGCCTGGCGCAACAACCTGGATCCGGTGCGCGTCGCGACCTAGCGCCGCCGTCCGACGGTCGCCATCACCGAGCGAGCGTGCTAAGCGGCGCCATCGTTGAGGAAAGCCGCCCCGATGGATGCGCCCGTTCGCGCGTTGGTTTCCAGCCGCCCCGCCCAGCCCCTGGCCGGACAGATCACCGTGCCTGGCGACAAGTCGATCAGCCATCGCGCGCTGATGTTCGGCGCGCTGGCGGTGGGCGAGACGCGGATCAGTGGGCTGCTGGAGGGTGAGGACGTGCTGCACACCGCGGCGGCGATGCGGGCCCTGGGTGCCGAGGTGGTGCATGACGCCGATGGCGTGTGGCGCGTCGCCGGGCGGGGCGTCGGTGGCCTGATCGAGCCCGCGGATGTGCTGGATATGGGCAACTCCGGCACCGCGGCGCGGCTGCTGTGCGGCATCCTGGCGAGCCATGACCTGTTCGCGGTGATGACCGGGGATAGCAGCCTGCGCGGCCGCCCGATGCGCCGGGTGATTGACCCGCTGACCGCGTGTGGCGCCAGGTTCACCGCGCGCGAAGGCGGGCGGCTGCCGTTGGCGGTGCAGGGCGCACGGGAGGCGCTGCCGCTGGAGTATCGCGTGCCGGTGCCGTCGGCGCAGGTAAAGTCGGCGGTGTTGCTGTGTGGACTGAACGCACCAGGGATCACGAGGGTGGAGGAGCCTGAAGCCACGCGCGATCACAGCGAGAACATGCTGCGCCATTTCGGCGCGACGGTGCATGTGGAGACCGAAGGCGCCGGCCGGGTGATCCAGTTGCAGGGTCAGCCGGAGCTGCGCGCCGCCGATGTGGTGGTGCCGGGTGATCCTTCCTCGGCCGCGTTTCCGCTGGTCGCCGCCCTGATCGTTCCGGGTTCGCAGGTGACCATCACCAATGTTGGGTTGAACCCGCTACGCACCGGGCTGCTGGCGACGCTGGCCGAGATGGGCGCGGACATCACTGTCGCGAACAGCCGCATCGAGGGTGGCGAGCTGGTGGGTGACCTCGTCGTGCGACATGGTCCACTGCGCGCCGTCGAGGTGCCGCCCGCGCGGGCGCCAAGCATGATCGATGAGTACCCGATCCTGGCAGTACTGGCGGCGTCGGCCGAAGGCGTGACACGCATGTGCGGGCTGAAGGAACTGCGCGTGAAGGAAAGTGACCGTCTGTCGGCGACCGCCACGATGCTGGACGCGAACGGCGTGCGTGTGGCAATCGAGGGTGACGATCTGGTGGTGCATGGCGCGCACAACGGGGTCGCCGGCGGTGCGACCGTGACCACGCATATGGATCATCGCATTGCGATGAGCGCGCTGGTGTTTGGACTTGCGGCGCGAGCGCCGATTGCCGTGGACGACGCGGCGTTCATCGATACCAGCTTCCCTGGTTTCGCCGCGCTGATGAAGAACCTGGGCGCCAGGTTGGCCGTGGTGTGAAGCCAGTGATCGCGATTGATGGCCCGGCGGCGGCCGGGAAAGGAACGCTGGCGCGGCGAATCGCCGAGGCCCTGGGGCTGCCATATCTTGACACCGGGTTGCTGTATCGCGCGGTCGGGCGGCGGGTGCTGGATGCCGGTGGCGATCCGCGGGATCCAGCGACCGCGGAGGCGCAGGCACGGGCCCTGCAGCCGAACGATCTGCACCGGAACGATCTGCGGGGACCCGCCGCGGATGCGGCGGCCGCCTCGGTGGCGGCAATCCCCGGCGTGCGGGCCGCGCTGCTGGATTTTCAGCGCAACTTTGGGGCCAACACCGGGGCCGTGCTGGACGGGCGGGACATTGGCACGGTGATCTTCCCAGACGCGCCAGTGAAGCTGTTCATCACGGCGAGTTTGGCAGAGCGGGCACGGCGGCGGTGGGCGGAACTGCAAGGGCGCGGTGTCGCGGCCGAGCTGGCGGAGGTGGCAGCCGACCTGCAGGCGCGCGACACGCGCGATGCACCAAACATGCGATGTGCCAAGGACGCGGTGCAGCTGGATACCACGACACTGGATGCCGACGCGGCGTTTCAGGCCGCTCTAGCAGCAATCCGGCAGCGGCTGGACCCTGTCGCGTCGTAGATGCGGCATGCGTATCGCATGCCGCCCTACGACGCGTAACTTGGCGCCTCTGCGTCAAGCGTTGCCTTGATGTCTTCCAGTAGCAGGTCGGCGTTGGTGGTGAAGCGGGTGAACTGATCGTGCGTGTCCTGCGCCATTGCATCGGACATGACGTTTAGTGGTTGCCCCATCTGCATCGCCAGGACCTGCACCTGGCACGCACGCTCCAGGTAATAGAAGTCGTCCAGTGCCCGCGCGACGGTTGGCGCCACGACGACCACGCCGTGATTGGCCATGAACATGATGCGCTTGCTGCCCATTACCGCGGCCATGCGCTCGCCTTCCATGGTGGCCTCGGCGATGCCGTTGAAATGGTCGTCGTAGGCGATATCGCCGAAGAAGCGCGCGGCGTTCTGATGGATCATCTGTAGCCGGCCACCGCGGACAGCGCACAGAGCGGTGGAATATGGCGCGTGCAGGTGCAGCACCACCTGCGCGTTCGGATGCAGCAGGTGAATGCGCGTATGGATCGCATAGCCCGAGGTTGGCGGCCGGCGGGTGCCTTCCAGCACCTTGCCGGCCTCGTCGATCACCAGCAGCGAGCTGGCGGTGATGCGGTGGAAGCCGATCCCCTTCGGATTGATCAGGAAGCGCCGATCCGGGAGCATGACCGTGAAGTGGTTGCAGACGCCTTCGTGCAGGTCGAGGCGGGCGATCCACCGCAGCGCGGCTGCCAGGTCGATACGGGCTTGCTGCGTTTCGGCGTCGTTGCTGGTCACGTTCGGCCCCCTGCGTCCATTGCGCGTGCCTGACAATACTGACACGGTCGGCTAGGGTCTGCCCATGATCGATCCCGCTTCCCTGCGCGCCCGTGCGCACCAGGTTCTTCGCGACGCCACCATTCCGGAGTTGCCCAACCACTACGCGGGCAAGGTGCGGGACAATTACGACCTCGCGGATGGCCGGCGTGTCCTCATCGCGACAGACCGGCTGAGCGCGTTCGACCGCATCCTGTGCGTGGTGCCGTTCAAGGGCCAGGTGCTGACACAGATCGCGCGGTTCTGGTTCGGGGCGACGCGCGACCTGTGCCCCAACCATGCGCTGGCCTATCCCGATCCGAACGTCGTGATCGGCCGGCGGCTGAACATCCTGCCCGTGGAGGTCGTGGTACGGGACTACCTGGCTGGCACCACCGGGACCTCGATCCTGACGCTATACAAGGCGGGGCAACGGCAAATGTACGGCGTCACGCTGCCTGACGGGATGCGCGACAACCAACGGCTGCCCCGGCCAATCCTGACGCCGACGAGTAAGGCGTTCGATGGTGGGCATGACGAGCCGCTGACACCGGACGATATTATTGCGCGCGGGCTGTTGACCGCGACACAATGGGCAAAGTTGAGCGCGTATGCCTTTGCGCTGTTCGCGCGCGGGCAGGCGATGGCCGCGCAGCGTGGGCTGATCCTGGTGGACACCAAATACGAGTTCGGTACGGACGCCGAGGGCCGAATTGTGCTGGCTGACGAGATCCACACGCCAGACAGCAGCCGCTACTGGCGCGCCGACAGCTACCCCACACGCTTCGCGGCGAGCGAGCGACCGGAGAGCTTCGACAAGGATTTCGTGCGCAACTGGGTGGCGGCGCGATGCGATCCATACAAGGATCCAATCCCGGCGATTCCAGAGGACCTGATCCTGGCCACGGCCGCCGTGTATATCCAGGCCTACGAGACCATCACCGGGCAAAGCTTCGCGCTGCCGGATGACCTCGAGCCGGTGCTGGACCGCATTCGCGCCAACCTGGCACCGCTGATCAAAGGGTGACCGACGTCGGGGCTGACATTCCACCCCGATTGCCCCATCTTGACGACATGGTTGACGAAGCCTTTGACAAGGCGCTGATCGGGGCGGCGTTCAAGCTGGCCGCGGAGCTGGGGTGGCGGAACGTCAGCATCGCCGGCGCCGCCCGTGCGGCGGGATTGGACTTGCCGCGCGCACGCGCTCGGTTTCCCGGCCGTACGACGCTGTTGATGCGGTTCGGCCGCGTGGCGGACCAGGCGGTGCTCGCCGAAGTGCCGGGCGAGGGCTCCGTACGCGACCGGTTGTTCGACATGATCATGCGGCGGATCGATGTGTTCCAGGCGCATCGCGCCGGTGTGCTGGCCCTGTTCCGCGCACTGCCGTTCGAGCCTCCAATGGCCGTTCTGCTGGCCTGCGCGACGCGGCGCAGCATGCGCTGGCTGCTGCAGGCCGCAGAGGTGGACACCAGCAGCCTGCGTGGCGAGCTGACCGTGCGCGGGCTGGTCGCGGTGTGGCTGTGGACTCTGCGGGCGTGGGTACGGGATGAAAGTACGGACCTCAGCGCCACGATGGCGGCGTTGGACACGGCGCTGCGACGTGCCGATCGGGCGGCGCAGTGGCTGCGGGGGACGGCGCCGGCCGCGGCGCCCGCCCCTGAGGCCCCGGCGGCCGACGCCCAAGCGACTGACACGGAAGCGCCACCGGAAAATCGCTGACCTGCGGCCGATTGTGACGTAGTCTGCGGGTGCACCAAACGGACGCAAGGAGCTGACCATGGCCACCGGCCCGCAATCCAAATCGACCGCCAGCGGTCTGCCCGACTTCGATTTCACCAAGATCTTTGCGGAGCTGAAGGTTCCGGCCATGCCAGACATGGAGGCGTTCGTCGCCGCGAACCGGAAGAACATGGAGACGCTGTCGGCAACCAACCGCGTGGCGCTGGAGGGGGCCCAGGCGGTGGCACGTCGGCATATGGAAATCATGCAACAGAGCATGACCGAAATGACCGAGGCGTTGCGGGCATTGTCGGCGCCTGAGGCGCCACAGGCGAAGGCCGCGAAGCAGGCCGAGCTGCTGAAACAGGCTTATGAGCACGCGATGGCGAACATGAAGGAGCTGTCGGATATGATCCGGCAAGCAAACGGCGAGGCACTGTCGCTGATCAACAAGCGCTTCACCGAAGCGATGGATGAGGTGAAAGCGCTGGCGGAGAAGGCGAAGTAGACGACGCGCTGGGATTAAGCCCTCAGCCGGTCTCCTGTGCCGGCGCGTAACTGCCGTCCGGCTGATGTGTCTCCGTCCCGGTCAATGCCGGTGTGAACACGCAGACGAACCGCAGGTCCGTGCGGGCGCGCACGACATGTGCGTCGTGCTTGTCCAGTGCGTAGACGGCTCCCGGGCGAATCGGAAACACCTGTCCGGTTGCGAGATCCTCGACCTCGCCCTCGCCGCTGATGCAATAGTTCGTCTCCAGATGATGCTTGTAGTGCAGGCGCTGTTCGGTGCCGGCGGCGACGATGGTATCGCTGACCGAACAGCCCATGGCATCGGCCGCCAAGATCAGGCGGCGGCTTTGCCACCCGGGTCCGCGCACATCGCGGTTGGTGCCCAGGATACCGTCCAGTGTGCGCACAATCATCGCATTGTCCCCCTCAACATCCGCATTGTTATCGGAGCATCGCACCATTGTCACAGAGGCGCCGGCCCTTCTGGGCTAAGTGATCTGCCGCGTTGCTTGATAGAATTGCCCATGCAACGACGGTGGCAAACGCATGGGTGCCGACGTCGTCCTAGCGCCTCCCGCCGCCTTTCGACGCCGTTGGCGTTACGCTGGCCAACCGCATGAGCAATGCTGGCACATCCTCAATCACCTCATACCGATGCCGTAACGATTTCTTGGCGAACCCGCGCGTGATTGCCCCATCGATCGCCGCCAGCAAAGACGTCGCCGCACCCGCCACATTGCAGATCAGGATCGGCTTGGCGTGCAGACCGAGCTGCCGCCAGGTCAGAATCTCGATGGTTTCGTCCAGCGTGCCAATCCCGCCCGGAAATGAAACAAATACATCCGACAGCTCGAACATCCGCCGCTTGCGCGTGTGCATCGAGTCCGTCACCTCCAGCCGCGTCAACGCGCTGTGGGCGATCTCTGTCGTGCGCAGGAAATCCGGCACCACGCCCAGTACCTCGCCACCCGCGGCCAGGGCCGCATCGGCCAATGCCCCCATCAGACCAATGCGCCCCCCGCCGTACACCAAGCACATGCCCGCGCGCGCCAGCCCATCGCCCAGCGCCACGGCGGCCTCGCGGAACACCGGATCGTGGCCGAAACTGGACCCGCAGAACACCGCGACCGTGAGATGTGCCGTCATGCCGGCTGCGTCGCCCGTGCGTGCCAGTAGCCGCGCATCGGCCGCGCCAGCCCGAGATTTTCCCGCAGCGTCTTCCCTGCGTAGTCCTTGTGATACAACCCGCGTCGCTGCAGCTCCGGCACCACATGCCGCACGAAATCCAGATATGTCCCTGGAATATGCGTCGCCGCCAGCACGAAGCCGTCGCACACCGGGGCCGTGAACAGTGCCTCCAGCCCGTCCGCAACCTCCTTCGGCCCGCCGACGATCGCCTGGTTCGGCCGCGCGCGCCGTGTGTACTGGATGAAATCCCGCGCTGTCGGATTCGTCTTGCCGGACGCCCGCAGCACGCGATCGCGCATCGACTGCGTGCCGGAGATCGATCCAAGTTCCGCATCGGTGAACGGTTCATCCAGTCCCTTGCTGGCGAAATCAAAATTCATCGCCTCAGACAGCAGCGACAGCGCGTCCATGTCGGTGGCCAGCGTCTCGATCAGCGCCATCTTATCTTCGGCCTCGGCCTTCGTCGCGGCGGCCACCACATAGGCTGACGGACAGATCGCCACGCGGTCCGGATCGCGCCCCGCCGCCGCGATATCCGCCCTCAGCCCGGCATAGAGCTGCTTGCCGTACTCGACCGATGTATGCGTGGAGACGAAGACCACCTCACCCCAGCGCGCCGAGAACGCCCGCCCGCGCGCCGATTGTCCCGCCTGGATAATGACCGGATGTCCCTGCGGCGACCGCGGCACGGTGAATGGCCCCCGCGAGCGGAAAAAACGCCCCTCGTGATCGATGCGATGCACCTTGTCGGGGTGCGCGAACAGGTTGGCCGCGCGGTCGGCGACGATTGCGTCGTCCTCCCACGAATCCCAATGCCCCAGCACCACTTCCATGAACTCGTCGGCGCGATCATAGCGCGCGTCATGCTCGACTACGTCCGCGAGGCCCATGTTCCAGGCCTCACCTTCGTTCATCGAGGTCACCACATTCCATGCCGCGCGCCCCTGCGTCATGAGGTCAACGGTCTGGAACAGCCGCGCCACATGAAACGGCTGGTAGTACGTGGTGGAGCAGGTCGCCCCCAACCCCAACCGTTCGGTTGCCATGCCCATGGTCATCAGCACCGCCACCGGATCCATTTTCACGCAGCGGATGCCGTACTGCACCGTGTGCGCATGATCGTTGCCGTAACGGTCCGGCATGGCCAATCGGTCATCGAAGAATCCCAGGTGGAATTTGCCTGCCTCCAGCACGCGGCCGATCTCACGATAATACTCGGGCGAGGTCGAATCCTGCCGCGACTCCGGGTGCCGCCACGAGCTTACCAGATTGGTGCAGTTCTGCGCTTGCAGAAAGCCGACCATCACGATCTGACGCATCGCCGGTTTCCTCACCTGTGTCGTTACGCCCAGCAGAAGCCGAGCCAATCCTCCTGTCAAACACGACGCAGGGAGTGCAGCGTGATCTCTGGCGGGCAGTTCAGCCGCAGCGGCACGACGGACGACCCGGCGCCCGTTGACGTGTAACCGCTCATCGCCTGATGCCGCCACGCGCCGGCTGCGACCCGCCGCGGCAGACGTCCGCCCAGCAGCACCGGAATGCCGCCAGGCAGGCAGATCTGCCCGCCATGCGTGTGCCCACTCAGCATCAGGTCGAATCCCGCATGCGCTGCCTGGCGATAGATCTCCGGCGTGTGGGACAGCAGGATCGCGTAGCCCGCATCGGGAATTGCCGCCGCCGCAAGTTCGATATTCTGCAGCCGGAAGAAATTTGCGTCGTCGACGCCAGCCAGCCAGATCGCCTGGTCGCCGCGTGCGATCGTCACGCATTCATTCATCAGCATCCTGATGCCCATCTGCTCCATCGCCGACGCCATCGCCAGGCTGTCATGGTTGCCCAGCACGCCATAGAGCGGCGCCGTCAGATGGCGCCGCAGCTGCGCCATCGCTTCCAGCGCCGCGTCGCACGCGCCATAGGTACGCCCACGATAATCGCCGGTCAGCACGCACACGTCGTAACGCCGGCCCGCGACCAGCTCCGCCACCCGACGCATCGCGCCCGCGCTGATATCGGCGTGCAGGTCGCTCAGGTGCAGAAGCGTAAATCCATCGAACCGCGCGGGCAGCCGTGGTGACGGCACCTCGTTGCGCCGCAGCACCACCCGCGCGGCATTGCGCGCGGCCCGCCCATGCAGCCCGCTCATCCACAGCGTGGCGTGCACCAACGCACGCATCACTGGCACGCGCCGCATGCGGAAGAGCCCGGGGCGTCGTGCCGCCACGCGCGCCTCGTGCTCGCGTTCGATGCCCACCCGCTGACGCAGATGCACCCGGCCCAGGCGCTGGTCCACCGGCCGCGGGATCTCCTGGTCCATCAGCGCGCCACGATCGCCATCGCCATCCCTGTCCACGCAGGCCCCCGTCGCCAAACTTTTTTCAGCCCGCTGTCGGGATCGCGCATAGTGCGCCGTCCTTGCACCAGAACCCAGGAGGAGACCGGGATGCTTTATGCCATCCTCTGCTACCACGACGAGAATGTGGTCAACGGCTGGAGCCGGGAGGAGGACGACGCCGTGCTCGCCAAGCGTGCCTGCGTCACCGACCGCCTCGCCGCCGCCGGCCGCCACGGCCCGGCCGTCCGGCTGATGCCCACCACTGCCGCGGTCACCCTCAGCATGGGCAAGGAGCCGGTCGTTCTGGATGGCCCGTTCGCCGAGACCAAGGAACAGCTCCTCGGCTTCTACCTGCTGGACTTCCCATCGCTTGAGGACGCCATCGCGACCGTCCGCGAGATCACCCAGGGCGAGACGGGGAAGATGGAAATTCGCCCGCTGAAGCTGTTCGTGCCGGGAACCCTGCCGAAGTGACCCTCGCCTGGATTGGCAGCCTGCTACAGGCGGCGCGGCCTCAGGTGGTCGGCGCGCTGCTGCGTAACTTCCGCGACCTCGACCAGGCGGAGGAGGCGTTCCAGGAAGCCAGCCTGCGCGCGCTGAAGCACTGGCCGGTGAACGGCCCACCACGCGATCCCGCCGCCTGGCTGATCATGGTCGGCCGCAATGCCGCAATCGATGCCGTGCGCAAACGCGCCCGCACCGATCCGTTGCCTGAGGAGGAGCTGATCTCGGATCTCGACGACGCCGAGCAGGTGGTCGCCGAACAGTTGGATGGGTCACATTATCGCGACTATGTGCTGCGCCTGCTGTTCACTTGCTGCCAGCGCGATCTGCCGGCGACGCAGCAGATCGCGCTGGCGCTGCGTGTGGTCTCTGGCCTGACGGTAACCGAGATTGCGCGCGCCTTCCTGGTGAGCGAGGCCGCGATGGAGCAGCGCATCACGCGGGCCAAGCGCCGCATCGCCGAGGCGAACCTGCCGTTTACGACGCCGGACGCGATCGCGCGCAGCGAACGCGCGGCGGCGGTCGCCGCGATGATCTATCTGCTGTTTAACGAGGGCTATTCCGCCAGCGGCGGTACCGCGCAGATCCGAGCGCCCTTGTGCGAGGAGGCGATCCGCCTCGCACGTCTGTTGCTGCGGCTGTTTCCGGCGGAGCCAGAAATCATGGGCCTGACCGCGCTGTTGCTGTTGCAGCACGCGCGAACCCCGGCGCGGCTGGACACGGATGGCGCAATTGTGCTGCTGGAGGATCAGGACCGCAACAAATGGGACCGCGACCGGATCGCCGAAGGTCACGCGCTGCTGCAGAAGGCGCTGCGCCACCGCCGGCCCGGGCCATATCAGGCGCAGGCCGCGATCGCCGGTGTGCACGCGCATGCCGCCCGCGCCGAGAACACCGACTGGTCCGAGATCGATCAGCACTACGCGCTGTTGGAGCAGCTGCAGCCATCGCCGGTGGTTACACTCAACCGCGCGGTGGCTGTGGCCAAGCTGCACGGTGCCAACGCGGCGCTCGACCTGATCGCGCCGCTCGCGGACTCGCTGTCCGGGTACTTTCACTTCTTCGGTGTGAAGGGAGCGTTATTGCAGCGTCTCGGTCGCGCCGACGAAGCGCGGGTGGCCTTCGATCGCGCCATCGCGCTGGCCCATACCCCGGCCGAAGCCGCGCATATCCGCCAGCGCCTCGATCAACTGATGCGAGCCAGTCCGCCGGATCCCTCGTAAGCTCGCCATGCCGGTGCGACGTTTGGGACCCACGTCAAATAATCTTGGGTCCACACTGTCGGATATCGAATGGTCCGCGCGTCCTTGGGATGAAGCCGCTAGTCGGCATCGGGCAAAGTTACGGAGAGACGACAATGCGTTTCATGTTACTGCGGAAGGCCGACGCCAAAACCGAGGCCGGTGTCCTGCCCAAGGCAGATCTGCTGGAAGCGATGGGGCACTACATCCAGGACATGGCAGCCGCCGACATTCTGCTATCGGGGGAGGGGCTGCAGGCCAGCAGCAAAGGCGCGCGCGTACGCTTTGTCGATGGAACACCCGCCGTGGAACTCGGCGCGTTCGCGGCGCCGGAGACGTTGCTCAGTGGCTATTTCGTCATCCAGGTGGCGTCGCTGGACGACGCGATTGCCTGGGTGAAACGCTGGCCGAGGCTGGACGGCGACGGCTCGGTTGACATCGAAATCCGCCAGCTGTTCGAGGCCGATGATTTCGGTAGCGAACTCAGCCCGGAACTGCGCAAGGCCGAGAGCTGCCTGCGCGCACGCGCCGCCTGATCCCACCCAACCGAAGGAGTGTACGATGAAGCTCAATGCCTATCTGTCGTTCAATGGCACTTGCAAGCAGGCATTCACGTTCTACGCCGAGGTGCTGCACGGCCAGATCCCGATGATGATGACCTATGCCGACGCGCCACCCAGCATGCCAACGACCCCGGCGACGCGTGACCAGGTGATGCACGCCCGTCTGCTGGTGGGCGATCAGGTGCTGATGGGCTCCGATACGCCGGGCGATTGCTACAAGCCGGTGCAAGGCGTGCACGTCACGCTGAACGTCGAGACGCCGGCGGAAGCTGAGCGGCTCTACAACGCGCTGGTCGCGGGTGGCACGGCACAGATGCCATTGCAGGAAACTTTCTGGGCGCTGCGCTTCGCGATGTTGTCTGACAAATTCGGCACGCCCTGGATGATCAACTGCGAAAAGCCGATGCCTGCCCACGCGTGACCGCTTGATATCCACCGTCCTGCCCAGGTGAGCCTGGGCAGGACGGCAAGCGGCCGGTTTCTCGGCTAGCCATTCCGAAACGTATATGCATATCCGTTGATTGCCGGCGCGCCACCTAGGTGCGCATAGAGGATCTTTGATCCTGGCGGAAAATATCCTTTCGTTACCAGATCTATCAGTCCCTGCATGGACTTTCCCTCGTACACCGGATCGGTAATCATACCTTCCAATCGGGCGCACAACCGGATCGCATCCTTCGTCTCCTGCGAAGGCACCCCATAGACCGGATAGGCGTAGTCCTCGAGCAGCACCACGTCGTCGTCGGCAATCGGCTTGCCCAGCTCGACCAGCACCGCCGTATTGTGCGCGATCTCGAGCACCTGCGCCCTGGTCTGCGTCGGCGTCGCCGACGCATCGATGCCGATGACCCGCTGCGCGCGGCCATCCTTGGCAAAGCCGACGAGCATGCCGGCATGGGTCGAGCCGGTGACCGTGCAAACGATAATGTAGTCGAACGCGAAACCGAACCGTCGTTCCTGCGCGCGGACCTCCTCGGCAAAACCGACATAGCCAAGCCCGCCATACTTGTGCACCGAGGCACCCGCCGGAATCGCATAAGGCTTGCCGCCCCTGGCTTTCACGTCTGCGATCGCCCGCTCCCAGCTGCGCCGTATGCCGATGTCAAAGCCGTCATCGACGAGCTCGACCTCAGCGCCCATCAGGCGGCTGAGCAGGATGTTGCCGACGCGGTCATACACCGCGTCCTCGTGCGGGACCCAGCTTTCCTGTACCAGGCGACACTTCATGCCGATCTTTGCCGCCACCGCCGCGACCATGCGCGTGTGATTTGACTGCACCCCGCCGATCGTCACCAAGGTATCAGCGTTCGAGGCGATCGCATCGGGTATGATATATTCCAGTTTGCGCAGCTTGTTGCCGCCGAACGCCAGGCCGGAGTTGCAATCCTCGCGCTTGGCGTAGATCTCCACCGCACCGCCGAGGTGCGTACTCAGGCGCTCTAGTTTCTCGATCGGCGTTGGACCGAACGTCAGGGGATAGCGCGCGAATTTTTCCAGCATCGGTCGGCCTTTGATGTCGTGTCCGGTGCACGTATGTTAGCAATCGGCGGCCCAGAGGTGCTTTCAAAGTGATCCCAGTTTCCGATAGAATTTGATATAATGCAGCCTCTTAATTGCTCTATGCTTCCATATTAGTCGGGATTTGTGGAAGTTTCGCTCATGACCGATCAGCTTGACCGGATCGATCTGAAGCTGTTGCGGCTGCTGCAGGGCAATGGCCGGCTCAGCAATGCGGAGCTGGCGCAGAAGGTCGCTGTCAGCCCAGCCACCTGTCATCGTCGGACGCAGCGCCTATTCGCGCAAGGCTATGTGCGCCAGGTGCGCGCCATGGTGGCGCCTCAGAAGGTCGACCGAGGCGCCCTCGCGATGGTCGGCGTCGTGCTCGATCGCTCGACGCCCGAAAGCTTTGCCGCGTTTGAGAAGGCCGTCGCGAAGCTGAAATGCGTGCTCGATTGCCACCTGGTGGCGGGCGATTTCGACTACTTCTTGAAAATTCGCGTCGGCGACATGGCGGATTTCCGTCGCATCCACGGCGAACAGTTGATCGCCCTGCCCGGCGTACGCCAGACCCGGACGTTCTTCGTGATGAAGGAAGTGGTCGACAATGCACCGCTGGATTTCTGAACCATGATCACCACGCCCCGTTTGATCCTGCGCCCCTGGCGCGACAGCGACCTGGTGCCGTTCGCCGAACAGAACGCCGACCCGCACACGATGCGGTTTTTCCTCAAGACGCTGACCCGCGCCGAAAGCGACGCCTATGCCGCGCGCCACATCCAGCTCATGACCGAGCGGGACATGGGCAAATGGGCGGTCGAAGTACCCGGCGTCGCACCGTTCATCGGCGCCGTCGGGCTGCAACCGGTAAGCTACGATGCGGTCTTTACACCAGCCATCGAGGTCGCCTGGCGGCTCCATCGCGATTACTGGGGTCGCGGCTATGCCACCGAAGCAGCCCACGCCGCGATCCAGGACGGGTTCGATCGCCTGCACCTGACTGAGATCGTCGCCGTCACCGCGCTGCCCAACCTGCCCTCGCAGCGGGTGATGGAGCGTTTGGGCATGACCAGGGATATCGCGTTCAACCACCCACGCGTGCCGGAGGGCGACCCGCTCCGTCGGCATGTCCTTTACCGTTTGCGGGCCACGACGAGATAGCAACGCCCTTCGCTCCCATCCGCCCCGGCGTTTGGCCGGGCTTGATCCGGCCATCCGCGCTGCGAGTGTGCGGGCGGATGGCCGGCACCGGGCCGGCCATGATCGACATGTCGGCAGTCAGCCCGCCTCTCGCACCAAATTCAACGCCCCACCGGCGCGGAACCAAGCGATCTGCGCCGCACTGAATGTGTGTGTCAGGGCCAGCGCCTCCCCCGTTCCATCCGCGTGCCGAACGCGGCATACGACGTCCTTCCCCGGCGCCAGCTCCGCCAACCCGACCAGACTGATCCGATCGTCCTCACGGATCCGCTCGTAGTCGGCCGGATCACGAAACGTCAGTGCCAGCAACCCCTGCTTCTTCAAGTTGGACTCATGGATGCGTGCGAAACTTCGTGCGATCACCGCCGCTCCGCCCAACAGACGTGGCGACAGCGCGGCGTGCTCACGCGAGCTGCCTTCGCCATAATTCGCGTCTCCCACGACCACCCATTTCGCTGCCCGCGCCTGGTAGTCTCGCGCCGTCACCGCGAACGGCTGATCCGCCGCGCCGCTCAGCACATTGCGACCCTTGCCGGCCGCGCCGGTGAAAGCGTTCACCGCACCCATGAACATATTGTCACTGAACCGATCCAAATGACCGCGATAGCGCAGCCACGGCCCGGCCGGCGAAATGTGATCCGTCGTGGTCTTCCCCTTGGTCTTGACCAGCACCGCCATATCCAGCAAGTCACTGCCATCCCAGGCCGGCCATGGCGTCAGACGCTGCAGTCGTTCGCTCGCCGGATCGATCTCCAATGTGACGCCGCGCCCATCCGCCGGCGGCGCGATATAGGACGTCACATCCCGCGCAAAGCCATCCGCGGGCACCTCTGGCGCAACCTGTGGCGGCTCCAACCGGAACGTCGTGCCGTCCGCCGCGGTCAACGTATCCGTCAGTGGATTGAATGACAGCCGGCCAGAGGCCGCGAAGGCCGTCACCAGCTCCGGGCTGGCGATGAAGTTCATCGTGGTCGGCTGCCCATCATTGCGCTGCGGGAAGTTGCGGTTGAACGACGTGACGATCGTGTTCGGACCGCGCTCGGCCGCACCCTCGCGCCGCCACTGCCCGATGCACGGCCCGCACGCGTTCGCCAGCACGGTCGCACCGACCTCCTGCAACGCCTGCATCTGCCCGTCGCGCTCGATCGTCGCGCGCACGCGCGCCGAGCCCGGCGTCACCAGCAGTGGCACCGCCAGCGTCCGGCCATGCCATTTCACCTGCGCCGCCACATCCGCCGCGCGGCTCATGTCCTCGTAGGAGGAATTGGTGCAACTGCCGATCAGCGCCGTGGCAATCGTATCGACAAACCCATTGGCGCCATCGGCAACCTCCGCGACCAGGCGCGAGATCGGCCGGGCACGGTCCGGGCTGTGCGGCCCGACCACATGCGGCTCTAGCCGCGACAGGTCGAGTTCCACGACGCGGTCATAGTACCGTTCGGGATGCGCCTCCACCTCCGCGTCCGGTTCCAGCAATACCTGATACCGCTCCACCAACGGCACCAGATCATCACGACCGCTGGCACGCAGATAGGTCAGCATGCGCGCGTCCGCCGGGAACATCGACGTCGTCGCGCCCAGCTCCGCCCCCATGTTGGCGATGGTCGCCTTGCCGGTGGCGCTGAGCGTGCGCGCGCCGGGGCCAATATATTCGACGATGGCGTTGGTGCCCCCCGACACGGTCAACTGCCCAGCGACGTAAAGGATCACATCCTTCGGCGCGGTCCAGCCGCCCAATTTGCCGGTCAGGTGCACCGCGATGCGGCGCGGATACAGCAGCTCCCACGGCAGGCCGGCGATCGTCTCGACGGCATCCATGCCGCCGACCCCCACCGCGCACGCGCCCAGCCCGCCCGCATTCGGCGTATGCGAATCCGTGCCGATGATCAGCACGCCCGGAAACGCGTAATTCTCCAGCACCACCTGATGGATGATGCCCGCCCCCGGCTGCCAGAAACCGCAACCGAACTTCGCCGCGGCGCTGCGCAGAAAGGCATAGACTTCGCTATTCTCCTGCAGCGACGCGCGCAGATCCGCCGCGCCGTCGCTGCGTGCCTGGATCAGATGATCGCAATGGATTGTCGTCGGCACCGCGACGCGATCGCGCCCGGTCTGCATGAACTGCAGCAACCCGCTCTGGCCTAGCACGTCCTGGAACACCACCCGATCCGGCCGCAGCGCCAGGTAGCTGCGCCCTGGCTCCAGCGCCTGCGCCACCGGATCGTCCAGGTGCCCCAGCAGCACTTTTTCGGCGAGCGTCAATGGCCGACCCAGGCGGTGGCGCACGACCGTCAGGGACCGTTCCATCCGCGCATACATCTGCGCCGCTATCTCCGGCGTCGCCGCGATTTCGACCATCACCCGCTCCTGTGTCCGGTGGTTGCGGGCGGAACCTAGGCATGCGGCCTCCGTCAATCCATAATATGGCTGACACAAAATCCATATCGAGTGAATATGGCAGATGGAACTGCGCCACCTTCGTTATTTCATCGCCGTGGCCGAGGAAGGCTACATCACCCGCGCGGCCGAGCGTCTTGGCATGCAGCAGCCCCCGCTCAGCCAGCAGATCCGGGCGCTGGAGCGCGAACTCGGCGTACAACTGTTGCGCCGCAAGCCGCGCGGCGTGGAGCTCACTGAAGCGGGCCGCGCGCTGCTGGCCGATGCCCGCGCAATTCTCAGCCACATTGACCACGCATTCGCCGCGACCCGCCGTACGGCCCGCGGCGAACTGGGGCGCCTTGTCGTCGGCTTTACCAGTTCGGCGCCCTTCCATCCCTTCGTGCCGCGCGTCATCCGGGCTTTCCGCGACAGCGCCCCCGACATCGCCCTTACCCTGGAGGAAAGCGGTACCACGGACCTGATCGACGACCTGCGCCACGAGCGCGTCGATGCGGCGTTCATCCGCACCCAGGTTGCCGACCTCGCTGGCCTGACCGTGAACCCATTGCTGGAGGAGGCGATGCTGCTTGCGCTTCCCGCCACGCACCCCCTGGCCAACGATTCCGCCGAGGGCCCACCCCTGCCACTCACGGCACTCGCGGCCGAAACGTTCGTGGTCTATCGCCGGCATTCCGGTCCCGGGCTGTACGACAGCATCATCGCCGCCTGTCACGCCGCCGGCTTCAGTCCACATATCGGCCAGGAGGCACCGCGTATCGTCTCCACCCTCAACCTCGTCGCCGCCGGTCTCGGCCTTGCGCTCGTGCCGGCATCGCTCCAACGCATGCAGATGGACGGCGTCGCCTATCGGCGGTTGCGTGGCACACCGCAGCCGCGCGCGCCACTGCTGCTCGCCACGCGCCGCGCCGATACGTCCCCGGTACTGCGCCGGTTCCTCGACCTGGTGAAGCGCATGGCCCGCACCTTCCCGCGTTGAGAGCGACGGGGCCGACGAACCCACATGGCGGGACATCCATTGGAGACACCGCGGGATGCGCCGCCGCTGGTGGCTCCGGGGTTAACGGCCGGCGTGTTCTCAGCCAGGGTGCGCTGCCTGATTCCCCCCGCCGCCAATCTGCTCTAGACCCTGCGCAGTTACCCGCCCCCTGCCGGAGTCGCCAATGCCCGTGATGTCCGACCGCTGGATCCGCCGCATGGCCCAGGACCACGGCATGATCGAGCCGTTCGTGGAGGCGCAGAAGCGCGACGGGGTGATCAGCTACGGCCTGTCAAGCTACGGCTATGACGCGCGGATTGCCGACGAATTCAAGCTATTCACCAATATCGACTCGGCGGTGATCGACCCAAAGGACTTTGCCCCATCCAGCTTCGTCGACCGCAAGTCCGACGTCTGCATCATCCCGCCGAACAGCTTCGCCTTGGGTCACACGCTGGAGTATTTCCGCATCCCGCGCGACATCCTGGTGATCTGCCTGGGCAAATCCACCTACGCCCGCTGCGGCATCATCGTGAATGTGACGCCGCTGGAGCCGGAGTGGGAGGGCCAGGTGACCATCGAGATCAGCAACACCACGCCGCTGCCGGCCAAGATCCACGCGCACGAGGGGATCTGCCAGTTCCTGTTCCTGCAGGGGAATGAAGCCTGTGAGACCAGCTATGCCGACAAGGCCGGCAAATACATGCACCAACGCGGCGTTGCACTGCCGAAGATGTAATGTGGCACGGCTCTCCCGACCCATGCGTCATGGCGGGCCATGACAGAGCGTTCCTCTCTTACTTCGACCTGAAAGCCCACACCCATGGACAAGATCCGCATTCGCGGCGGCCGACCTCTCTCCGGTGATATCCAGATCAGTGGCGCCAAGAACGCCGCCCTGCCCTTGATGGCCGCCGGCATGCTGACCGACGAACGCGTCGTGCTGACGAATGTCCCCTCCCTGGCGGACGTCCACACCATGTCCCTCCTGCTGTCGCAGCACGGCGTCATGGTCGAGCCGGTGAGCAACGATGGCCGTACCCTGTCGATCGGCGGCACCATCACCAATACCGAGGCGCCATACGACATCGTGCGCAAGATGCGCGCGTCGTTCCTGGTGCTGGGGCCGTTGTTGGCGCGGGTCGGTGAGGCGCGTGTGTCTCTGCCCGGCGGCTGCTCGATCGGAACACGGCCGATTGACCTGCACCTCAAGGGGCTGGAGCAGATGGGCGCGCGGATTTCCCTGGAAGGCGGCTACGTCGATGCGCGGATTGACGGGCGGCTGAAGGGAGCCACGATCGTGTTCCCCTTCGTGTCGGTGGGCGCCACGGAGAACATGATGCTGGCGGCGTCTCTGGCCGCGGGCCGCACCGTGCTGGCCAATGCGGCGCGCGAGCCGGAGGTGGCGGATCTGGGCGCCTGCCTAATGGCGATGGGCGCGAAGATTGAAGGCATCGGCACCGACAAGGTGACGATCGATGGCGTCGAGGGACTGCACGGCACGCACCACACCATCATCCCCGACCGGATCGAGACCGGCAGTTATGCCTGCGCCGCCGCGATATCGGGCGGGTCGGTGTTCCTGCGCGGGGCGCAACTGGGGCATCTGGGCGCCACTGTCCGCATCCTGCGCGAGGCCGGGGTAGACATCACCCAGGAAGCCGAGGGGCTGAGCGTGAAGCGGCTGAACGGGTTGCACGGCACCGACGTGATGACGGAGCCCTATCCCGGCTTCCCCACCGACATGCAGGCGCAGTTCATGGCACTGATGGCCGTGGCGGAGGGCGCCTCGATGGTGACCGAAACCATCTTCGAGAACCGCTTCATGCACATTCCAGAGCTCAACCGGATGGGCGCGCGGATCAACGTGCATGGCGCGAGCGCGATCGTGCGCGGCGTGCCGGGCCTGTCCGGCGCGCCGGTGATGGCAACGGATCTGCGGGCTTCGATCTCGCTGATCCTGGCCGGGCTGGCAGCGAAGGGGGAAACGGTGGTGAACCGTGTCTACCACTTGGATCGCGGGTTCGAGGCGGTGGAGCGGAAGCTGGCGGCGTGCGGGGCGGAGATCGAGCGCATCGCGGGGTAATCAACGCTGGCGGTTGCCTCGACCGCCCCAGGCGCGGTCGACACGCCTCTTGGTCAAAGGTCTGGCGTGCGAATCCGGTGGATTGGAGGGACCGGTGGCCAACGTGGTGCGCCGGTCCGAGGGTGGTCGCGTTGCGACTTCTGGCGCTCAGTTCGAGGGCCGCTATCCGATCCTGACATCCGATGATCCCCCATGCGGCCATGCCGAGCCGATCGGACGTCGCGCTTGGAACATGCAATACCGGCGGCGCCGGTTGTGGCCACCTCGTGGGACAGTGCGCAGGATAGGCCGACCGCGACCTCGGAGATGCAATCAATGACCTTTCAGGACCGTACCGTTATCGTCACCGGCGGCACTGGCGCGTTAGGCCGCGCAGTGGTCGGCAGCTTGCTCGCCAACGGCGCGCGCTGCCGGGTCCCCTATATCGCCGACACCGAGGTGACGAATTTTCCGCACGAGGACGGTGTCACCCTGGTGAACGACTGCGACCTGTCCGAAGAAAGCGATGTCGCCCGCCTGTACGACGGCGTCACCGACCTGTGCGCGTCGATCCACATCGCTGGCGGCTTCGCGATGGGCTCCATCGATGAGACCGACAGAGGCGGCCTGTTGGCGATGCTGAACACCAACCTCATCAGTTGCTACCTGTGTTGCCGCGCCGCGATTCGCGCCTTCGGCGGGTCTGGCGGACGCATTGTCAACATCGCCTCGCGCCCAGGGATTGAGCCGCGTCTGGGCGCGGGCATGGCCGCCTATGCCGCCAGCAAGGCGGCGGTCGCCGCGCTCACCCAATCGCTTGCCGCCGAGGTCGCCGGCCGTGGCATCCTGGTCAATGCCGTCGCACCCTCGATCATCGATACGCCGGTCAACCGCGCGGCCATGCCGAACGCTGACCATGACACTTGGCCGAAGCCCGCGGAAATCGCCGCGACGATCCTCTTCCTCGCCGGCCTCGACAACCGGGTCACCACCGGCGCGGTGGTGCCGGTCTCCGGGCGGACCTGAGCCGCGGCCTGGCCCCCGTTTCTGATCCATCGTCCGGCGCGGTAGGATCGCAGCGCACCAACCTCAACCCGGAAGGTATTCGCCCATGGCCAATTCCATCGCCGACATGCTCGCCGCCGCCCGCGCCGCGGTGCCCGCCATCACCCCCGCTGAGGCCGCCGATCTGGTCCGCACCAAGGACGCCCTGCTGGTCGATGTGCGTGACGGCACCGAGGTCAAGGCCAGTGGCAAGGCCAAAGGCGCCGTCGCCGTCTCGCGCGGTCTGTTGGAATTCCGCGCCGACCCGGCCTCGCCCAACCACGATCCGGCCTTCCGCACCGACCGCCCGCTCATCCTGTATTGCGGCTCCGGCGGCCGGGCCGCGCTGGCCGGCAAGACCCTGCAGGACCTCGGCTTCACCGATGTGCGGAACGTAGGCGGCTTCAAGGACTGGGTCGCGGCCGGCGGCGAGGTAGAACCAGGCTGACCCAACCGACATGGCACGGTAACCGGACCATGGCTTCTCGTGTCATGATCGCTGGTGTAAGGCGCCGCCCATGACAGCGCCCTTCCCCGCCGCGCTCCTGGAACCGGACGTCACCACGCCGTTGATCCTGGCTCTGCCCAAGGGCCGGATCCTGGCGGAGTGCGGTGCGTTGCTGGCACGGGCGGGGATCACGCCGGCGGCCGATTATACCGACGAGGACAGCCGCCGCCTGCGCTTTCCTACCAGCGATCCGATGCTGGATGTGGTCCGAGTGCGCCCGTTCGACGTCGCCACCTTCGTCGCGTTTGGCGCGGCGCATATCGGCATCTGCGGCGCCGACGTTCTGATGGAGTTCGACTACCCGGACATCTACGCCCCGCTCGACCTGGGCATCGGCAAATGCCGCGTGTCGGTCGCCGAACCGGCGGTAACCGCCGACAGCGATGACCCCTCCCGCTGGTCGCGCGTGCGTGTGGCGACGAAATACCCCAATATCGCCCGCCGGCATTTCGCCAACCGCGGCGTGCAGGCGGACGTGGTGCATCTGTCCGGCGCGATGGAACTCGCCCCGGGGCTGGGCCTGTCACGGCTGATCGTAGACCTGGTGCAGACCGGCTCCACCCTGAAGGCCAACGGCCTGGTGGAGACCGAAGTGATCGCCCCGGTCACCAGCCGGCTGATCGTCAACCGCAACGCCCTGAAGACCCAGCCCGAGGCGATCGGCGCCTGGATCAGCCGGTTCCGCGCCGCGCTCGGTCAGGCATGATCCGCCTCGTCACCAGCGACCCCGGATTCGCTGCCGCCTTCGACGCCGTGCTGCATCAGTCCCGCGAAACCACCGAGCAGGTCGACCGGCCGGTCGCCGCCATCATCGCCGATGTGCGCACCCGCGGCGACGCCGCCTTGCTGGACTACACCGCGCGCTTCGATCGGCTGGACCTCACGGCCGACCGGCTGCGCTTCACGCCGGCTGATATCGGCGCCGCGCTGACCCAGGTGTCCGCCAAGGAAGCGGCCGCTCTGGATCTCGCGGCGACCCGCATCGAAGCTTTTCACCGCGCACAGCTTCCAGCCGACCTGCGCCTGACTGATACCGCCGGTCTGACCTTGGGCATGCGGTGGACCCCGCTCGACGCCGTGGGCCTCTACGTTCCGGGTGGCAAAGCGGCGTACCCATCGTCAGTGCTGATGAACGCCATGCCCGCACGCGTCGCTGGCGCGGTGCGCATCGCGATGTGCGTGCCCACGCCGGACGGCACAGTGAATCCCCTGGTGCTCGCCGCCGCGCATCGCGCCGGCGTCACCGAAATCTACCGCGTTGGCGGCGCGCAGGCGGTTGCAGCGCTGGCCTACGGCACCGCAACCATCGCCCCGGTCGACCGCATCGTTGGGCCCGGCAATGCCTATGTCGCCGAGGCCAAGCGCCAGGTGTTTGGTCATGTCGGCATCGACTCAATCGCCGGGCCGTCCGAGGTCGTGGTGCTGGCCGACGCCGCCAACGATCCACGCCTGGTCGCGGTCGATCTGTTGGCCCAGGCCGAACATGACGAAGCCGCGCAAGCGATCCTGATCACAACCGATGCAAGCTTCGCCGATGCCGTCGCCGCCGCGCTGTCGGCCGAACTGCCCACTTTACCGCGCGCCGCGATTGCCGGTGCGAGCTGGGATCACCACGGCGCGGTCATCGTGACGCGCGACTGGGCCGAAGCGGCTGAACTGGTGAACCGCCTCGCACCTGAGCATCTGCAACTGATGCTGGCCGATCCCGGTCCGGTGTTCGCGCGCATCCGTCACGCCGGTGCGATCTTCCTCGGACGTTTCTGCCCCGAAGCGGTCGGCGATTACGTCGCCGGACCGAATCACGTGCTGCCCACCGGTCGCACCGCGCGCTTTGCGTCCGGCCTGTCGGTGTTCGACTTCCTGAAGCGCACCACCTGGGTACAGGCCGACGCCGCGGCCCTGGCGCAGGTCGGCCCCGCCGGCGTCACGCTGGCTGAGGCCGAGGGCTTGCAGGCGCACGCACGCAGCATCGCGCTGCGCCTGGGCGGTTGAATGCGGCGTCGCGTTGACGCTCTGCGGCCTCGCGCCTAGCGTCCGGTCTCGCTTTTTCACTGGGGAAACACCGATATGGCGAACAAGCTCAAGGCGCGGCTGGCGGCCGGCAAGGCGTGTGTGAATGCATGGCTGGCGATCCCGTCCGGCTTTTCCGCCGAGGTCATGGCGCAGTGCGGCTGGGACAGCGTCACCGTCGATATGCAGCATGGCGTGCAGGACTACCAGTCGATGGTGCAGTGCTTCCAGGCGATGGACAAATGCCCGATCACGCCGCTGGCGCGTGTGCCGTGGAATGAGCCCGGCATCATCGGCAAGACACTGGACGGCGGCTCGTGGGGCATTATCTGCCCGATGATCAACAACGCGAAGGAAGCGAAGGCCCTGGCCGACGCCTGCCTGTACCCGCCGAAGGGCAAGCGCAGCAACGGCCCAATACGCGCGGCGGCGTATGGTGAGGCGTCCAGCTATCAGACCATCGCCAATGACGAGGTGCTGGTGATCCCGATGATCGAGACGCAGGAAGGGATCGACAACATCGATGCGATCCTGGACGTGCCGGGCATCAGCGGCATCTATATCGGCCCGTCGGATATGGGTTTCTCGCTGGGCCTGATCCCGATCCTGGATCGCGAGGAGCCGCTGATCCTGGGCATCTATGAGAAGCTGGTGGCAGCCTGCAAGAAGCGCGGCAAGTTCGCCGGAATCCACAACGGCACCGCCGCCTATGCCGCGCGCATGATCGGCATGGGCTTCCAGTTCGTCACGATCGCGAACGATAGCGGCCTGATGGCCCGCGCGGCGCGTGAGGCGGTGCAGGCGACCCGCAAGGCTGCGGGCGACGTCGCAAGCTAGGAACGACTGATTAACGGTCGCGGGCGCTACGACGTCCGCGGCCGTTTTGGCTCTCAGGGAGAGACCGCCATGGCCCCACCGCCGGTGATTCGCCTGCACCCCGAGGACAGCGTGGTGATCGCCCGCACGACGCTGCTGCCTGGCGCGCCGGCGGCCGACAATGTCGTGGCAGCGGAACGAATCCCCGCCGGGCACAAGGTGGCGGTGCGGTCCATCCCGAAGGGCGAGGCGATCCGCCGCTATGGCCAGATCATCGGCTTCGCGTCACAGCAAATTTCGCCCGGCCGGCACGTGCATGTGCAGAACTGCGAGATGGGGGATTTCGCCAAGGATTACGCCTACGGCGTCGATGCGAAGCCAACCGTGTATTTCGATCCACCGGCGACGTTCCAAGGCATTCGCCGCCCCGATGGTCGCGTGGCGACGCGGAACTATATCGGCATTCTGACGAGCGTGAATTGTTCCGCCCATGTGGCGGAGCTGGTCGCGGGCGTGTTCCGGCGCAACCCGTTTAGCGGCGAGGATCCACTGGCCGAATTCCCGAATGTCGATGGCGTAGTGGCGCTGACGCATAAATCTGGCTGCGGCATGACCGAGAAGGAGCCGCTGCGCCTGCTACGCCGAACGCTGGGCGGCTATGCACGGCATGTGAACTTTTCGCATGTTGTCGTCCTGGGCCTGGGCTGCGAGGTCAATCAGATCCGCGGCTTCAAGCAGGACGAGCATCTGGCCGAGCGCATCCGCAACATGGACATCCAGGAGATGGGTGGCACGCGGAAGACCGTGGAGGCCTCGGTCGCCTTCGTGAAGGGCGTGCTGGCAGAGGCGAATGCGATCACGCGTATAGCGGTGCCGGCGAGCGAGCTGACGGTGGCGCTGCAGTGTGGCGGTTCGGACGGGTATTCCGGCGTCTCGGCCAATCCGGCGCTGGGCGCGGCAAGCGATCTTCTGGTGCGTCACGGTGGCACGGTAATCCTGTCGGAAACGCCCGAGACCTATGGCGCGGAGCATCTGCTGACGCGCCGCGCGGTCAGTCGGGAGGTCGGCGAGAAGCTGGTGGGCCTGATGCGCTGGTGGGAAGACTACACCGCGCGCGAGGGTGCCGAGATGAACGCCAATCCGTCGCCGGGCAACAAAGCGGGCGGCCTGACCACGATCCTGGAGAAATCGCTCGGCGCGATGGCCAAGGCTGGCAGCACCAACCTGGTCGATGTGGTGAATTATGCCGAGGCCGTGACGAAGAAGGGCTTCGTGTTCATGGACGCGCCCGGCTATGACCCGGTGGCGGCGACCGGCCAGGTGGCTGGCGGCGCGAACCTGGTCTGCTTCACCACCGGCCGCGGCAGCGTGTTCGGCTGCAAGCCGTCCCCGTCGATCAAGCTCGCGACCAACACGCCGATGTATCGGCGTATGGAAGACGACATGGACGTGAACTGCGGCGCGGTGCTGGATGGCGATCTGTCGGTGCAGGATTGCGGCCAGCAGATCTTCGATCTGATGCTGCGCGTCGCCTCCGGCGAACGCACCAAGAGCGAGCAGTTCGATTTCGGCGCCGCCGAATTTGCGCCATGGGTCATCGGCGCAACGATGTAGCCCCACGTCATGCCGGGCTTAGGCTCGGCGTCCACGATGTCCCTTCGGGCCGCACGACAATGAGGCCGCGCAATGCCACTTGATGAAGGTGTCACCGTCCACAAAGGTTCTGACTGGATCGCGCCCGACTGCGCCGGCATTGACTTCTATGCCACCGACGACGGCCTGCGCGATCTCCTGACGCTATACGTCCCCGGCGACATCCGCGCCACGCTTCAACCCCACTGGCAACGCCTTGGCCAGCTCGCCGGCGGCCGCCTCGACGAACTCGCCCGCATCGCCGACCGCCATGGCCCGGTGTTGCACGCGCGGGATCGTTTCGGGCGCGACGAGGACTGGATCGAATACCACCCCGCCTATCGCGAAATGGAATCCATCGCCTTCGGTGACTTCCAGTTCCACGCCATGAGCCACCGCGCCGGCATCCTCGGCATGGACCGCCCGTTGCCCCCACCCGCGAAATACGCCTTCCATTACCTG
>DATHNE010000201.1:0-17924 GCA_035486355.1 Acetobacteraceae bacterium | reverse complement strand
CAAGGCATTCGACCTCCTCGGTATCACGCTGTAGCCAGTAGCACAGATCGTCCGTAAAGCATTACCTCGTTAATTCAATACCTTGCGCGATTCACCCTCAGGAAGTTCGGCTTAGTAGGCCTTTGTAAGTTCGTCGGGGTCGATGGCGGCATCCACAAATGCCGCTATCGGCCACGGCGCTCGATCAGCCGGCTCTTTGCAAAGCCACCTCACCTGAGCGCTGCGCCGTTGCCTCGTCCATCATTGCCTTGACGATCGCGATCGTCGCCTCATCCGCCGGAAACAACATCTCCAATGCCAGTTCCGATAACGTAACATCCGTCGGCGTGCCAAAAATCGTTGTGGTGTTCAGGAACGACACCGTGCCCAATCGTGTGACGATCTGCAATGGCGTCGCATAGCGCTGGGGACCTTCTACATCTATCGGCGCCAGGCCACCCGAAGGGGCCGGATAGCTCATGACCTCTGCGAGCAAGGCCTGAACCACAGGATCAGACCGCGTTTCGATCTGCTGGCGAAGAACCGTGACTGTGTGCGCGCGCCACTCGACGAAGTTGACGATCCGCGGCCCCAATCCTCGCGGATGCAGGATCAGCCGAACCGCGTTGATCGGATTTCGCAACAGATCTGCCGCGCATCCCTCGTACAGTTGCGGCAGCGCGCTATTGGACAAGACAACTTTCCAATGCCGATCAACGGCAAACGCTGGATAGGGTTTGTGTGCCTGGAGGATCTTGTCGATCGCAAGCGTCGCGGCCTCGAGTTCGCCCAGCGAACGTTCCTGAAACGCGGGCGCGAATCCCGCCGCGAGCAGCAGCGTGTTCTGATCACGCAACGGCACCTGAAGATGCTCCGCCAGGCGGAGAACCATGTCCCGGCTCGGCTGCGCACGCCCGGTCTCAAGGTAGGACAGGTGGCGGGTCGAGCTGCTTGCCGCCAGGGCCAGGTCTTCTTGCGTCATACGACGGCTCTGGCGCCAACGACGGAGCAGCACCCCAAAGGGAAGCGGCTTTCCGGTCATGCCGCTGACCCTATCGCATCTCCGCGCCGCCGGGCCATGACCTCTCAGGTCAAGTTCCAATCGACGGGCATGGCGCTTTCTGACCTGCGAGGTCATCGATCGCCCGCGGTGCCTGCGCCCATGTTGCGGCCGAAGCAACCACGCTGCGATATCACCCGAGGAGATCAGCATGTTCGATGCACAGGACCTCGCCGATAAGTATGTGGCGGTCTGGAACGAAAGCGATCCCGAGCGCCGCCGGCGGCAGATCGCCGCGTTATGGGTGCCCGACGGGCAGCATTATACCGACCTGCGCGAGGCGCGCGGGTACGACGCGCTCGAACAGCGGATCATCGGTTCCTACAATAAGAACGTGCGCGACAGCGGTCATCGCTTTCGTGCCAGCCACGACGCGCGGTCGCTGCGCGATATCATCACGTTCCACTGGGAAATGCTGACCGCCGCCGGTCAGCGGGTCGTTGCGTGCGGCCGCGCGGTGCTGCGCGTCGACGACGAGGGCCGCATCCTGACCGATTACTTGTTCATTCTCTGAGAGTGTCAGCGACGCATGCCTATTATTTCAAACGCCTGGGCGCCGGCCTTGACGGGCTGGCACTCGGCGAGCGTCCCGAGCCGCGGCGCGGCCCGAACGAGGCGCTGATCCGGATCCACGCCCGGTCGGTGAATGACCGTGACGTCAGGGGTCTCGCCGGTCTCTATCCGGTGCCGGGCCCATCGGCTTCGATCGGTCATCGACCGTGTCTTCCCGTTCGCGGAAGCGAAGCACGCCTACCGCTACTTCGGGGACCGCACACATATCGGCAAGGTCATCATCAGCGGCGACTGACCCACATAGGCCCGCGCCAAAGCCCCTATGACACGGGGCGCCAGAACGGCTTTCGCGCCCGCACGGGCTCGAGCAGCGACCAGTCCCCCTGCTCGACCTCGTGCCCTTTCGGAAACGGCGGCCGCGCCTCCAGGCCAAGCGATTCCATCACCCTGTCATCGCGATAATAGCAGAGCAGCACGATCCGGCTGAGCACGCCGACAGCAACGCTACCATCGGCGCGCAGCGTCGCCGCCACCTCGGCACGGCGCGCGACATCCAGCGCCGCGAACGGTCCTCCTGCCAGCGTGCGCAGCCTGGCCAGCGCGGCACGCACGGCGTCGGCGTCGCGCCCGACACTGGCGACGATGTCGGCGAAGACGATGTCGTCGTCGGCGCCCGGAACGCCGTATCTCGCACTCGGCGGAACGATCATGCCCGCCAGGCCGCGCAGGTCGGCGATCTCGGTCTCGGTCAGGGACGCATCGGTCATGTCAACCTCAATCGAACAGGGTTGCCAGGCGTTGCTTCATGCTGTCGGCAATATATAGCGCCACCGCCATGCGGATGCCCCGAGGCAATGATTAGAACGTCGACCTTGTGCTTCATGCGCCGGCCCCCATTGCCGGCGGAACCTGTTCCAGCCGCCGGTCATGGCCCACCAGGACCAGCACGATGCCGGAGATCAGCGGCCCGATCGCCAGGAACAGCAGCGCGACATTCGTGCTACCGGTGGCATCGCGCACCAGGCCATACAGCGCGGGGCCGGCCCAGCCGCCCAGGTTGCCGAGCGCGTTGATCATCGCGATGCCGCCCGCCGCGGCGGTTCCGGTCAGCATCGTTCCGGGAATGGACCAGAAGCACGGCGCGAAGCCTTGGTTGCCGATCACCGCGATGCACAACACCACCATCAGCAGCACCGGATGATCGGCGCCGATGAACTTGCAGCCGATCATCGCGGCTGTAACGATGAACATAGTGGAGCTGGCGTGCCAGACACGCTCGCCGCGACGGTCGGAGCTGTAGCCCCAGGCGATCATGGAGACGAAGCCGAACAGATAGGGGATCGCGGCGACGGGTCCGATCCAGTCGCGGCCGACGCCAAGCCCTTTCACGATCAGGGGCATGAAGAAGACCAGTCCATATCCGGCATATTGATGGCCGAACTGCACGAAGGTCAGCAGCCAGACCTTCGGGCTGGTGAAAGTGCTCCCCAAGGAATAGGTGCGCACGGCTTCCTGTTGCTTGCGCTCGGCGGTGAGGCGGCTTTCCAGCCAGTCGCGCGCCTCCGGCCGCAGCCAAGCCGCGCTGCGCGGGCGGTCCGTCAGCAGGCGCAGCACCAGGAAGCCGGTGATGATCGACGGCAGTGCTTCGATGATGAACAGCCACTGCCAGCCGGCGATGCCGAGCAGCCCATGCAAGTGCATCAGCACGCCGCCCAGCGGCGGGCCAAGGATCTGCGAGATCACACCTGCCGACATGAACCACGCCACCATCCGGCTGCGATAGCGGGCCGGGAACCACCAGGTGATATAGAGCAGCACGCCCGGAAAGAATCCTGCCTCGGCGAGGCCCAGCACGAAGCGGACAGTGTAGAAGCTCCAGTCGTTCCAGACGAGAGCGGTCAGGCCGGAGATCAGACCCCAGGTCACCAGGATGCGCGCGATCCAGATCCGGGCGCCGAAGCGGTTCAGGATCAGGTTGCTCGGGATTTCCATCAGAAGGTAGCCGAGGAAGAATATTCCCGCACCGAAGCCGAATTGGGCGTTGGAGAAGTGGAGCGCGGGGCTCATGGTGGTGGCGGCCATGCCGATATTCGCGCGGTCCAGGCTGGCGCAGAAATAGCCCAGCATGAGGACGGGCAGCAGCCGCCAGATCACGCGGCGCATGGTCTCCTGCTCGAGTGATCCAATGGCGTGCAGCGACACCGCGGGGCCCATGGTCGCGTCGTTCATTCCGGCCTCAATCGAACAGGGTTGCCAGGCGTTGCTTCATGCTGTCGGCGATATACAGCGCCAGCGCCTGGATCGTGCTGGTCGGGTTCACCCCGCCGGAGGTGACAAAGATACTGCCATCGACGATGAACAGGTTCTTCACGTCGTGGCTGCGGCCCCACGCATTCACCACGGATCGCTCAGGATCATCCCCCATCCGGGCCGTTCCAAGCAGGTGCCAGCCGCCGTAGACCACTGGGCGCGTGGTATGGACATGCCGCGCTCCCGCGACTTCCAGGACCTCCTTCCCGCGCGCGATCGCGAAATCCAGCATGCGGTTGGTATTCTCGCCGATCCGATACGCGATCCGCGGCGCGGGGATACCGTGCCCATCCGTCAACACCGGATCCAGCGTGACGCAGTTGCACTCTTCCGGCAGATCCTCGGTGCAGATGCCCACCTGCAGGCGATGCCCGACCATGCCGCGAAACACCTCGTGATGGTCCTCGCCCCAGGGCAGCAGGCCCCTGGCGTCCGCCTGCACCGCCTCTGCGCCGACCCCCACCCCACGGATGAACTGGAAATTGAACCCGCGCAGGAAGCCGCGAGATCGGTCGGTCTCGTAGAATTCCTGACTCCACAGGCTCAACGGTGACCCGCGATGCCCGTCCATCGCATCGTCGACATACCCGATGACCTGCGCCCATGGATGGAACATCAGGTTCTTGCCGACCAACCCGCTGGAATTCGCCAGCCCATGGGGAAACCGCCCGGATGTGGAATGAAGCAGCAGCCGCGCGGTGCCGACGCCGTTGCAGGCCATGATGACGACCTCGGCCGGCTGGAACTGCGCGATGCCGTCCGCGTCGTAATACACCGCGCCCGTCGCCATGCCGTCATCGCCGATCGTCACCTCCCGCACCCGGCAGTTCGTTCGCAGTTGCACCCCCGCGCGGATTGCATGCGGCCAATAGGTGATGTCGGTGCTAGCTTTCGCCCCCTGCGCGCAGGCCGGCGTGCAGTGGCCCAGATGGATGCAGGGCGCGCGGCCGTCATACTCGGTGGTCGCGATCGCGCTGTCCGACGGCCACCAGTGCCAGCCCAGCCGGTTCATCGCCTGGCCGATCTTGGCGCCGCTCTTGCCCAGCGGCAGCGGCGGCATCGGCGGCGCGTGCGCCGGATAGGCCGGATCGCCTGCCAGCCCGGAGACGCCGGTCATGCGGTCGTTCTCGGCGAAAAACGGCTCCAGCGTCGCATAGTCGATCGGCCAGTCATCGGCCACGCCGTCCAGCGTGCGCACGCGGAAATCCGAGGGATGCAGGCGCGGATAATGCGCCGTATACATCACGGTCGAGCCGCCGACGGCATTGAAGTTCACCACCTTGATCGGCGAGGCGTCGTCATTGATCGGATAGTCAGCGGGCCGCTTGCGGATGTTCGGGCTGGTGGCGTAGTCGCTGAACACCCGCGCCTCGTAATCCCGCCCGTTGGAGGGATAGTCGGACGGCTTCATCCAATCGCCCTGCTCCAGGCACAGGATGCGCATCTTCGTCTCAGCCAGACCCCAACCCACCGCGGCCCCGGAAGCGCCGGCGCCGATGATCAGAACGTCGACCTTGTCCTTCATGCGCCGCCGTTCCCTCGCTGGCTGTTGTTGGCTCCCATAGTGCCACCCTCTCGCGCGGTTGCCTATGCGACGCAGCCAGGTCCACGGGATGAATATGCCAGCGGCTTGACCCCCCGTTCCGCAATGGCCAACGTCCGGCCGTGGAGGACCCGTCAATGCGAAACAGCCACGTAGACATTGCACCGATCGCCGGCGCACTGGGCGCCGAGATTGGTGGCGTCAATGTCGCACAGGATCTCGACGATACCGTGATCGGCCAGATCCGTCAGGCGCTCCTTGATTACGGTGTCATCTTCTTTCGCGACCAGACGCTCGACAGGGATCGGCACAAGGCGTTCACCAGGCGCTTCGGTGAGATCTTCATCCACCCGAACTACAACGGTGTCAGTGCCGATCCAGAGATCGTCGATATCAGGCGCGAGCCCGGCGACAAGAGGATTGTCGGCGAGGACTGGCACACCGACACCACCATGGTGGCGGAACCGCCGATGGGCGCCATCCTCTACGCCATCGAAGTGCCGCCCTACGGCGGAGATACGTTGTTCGCCAATCAGTATCTCGCGTACGAGAGCCTCTCGCCCGGACTGCGGCGCACGGTCGAGGGCCTGCGCGCCGTGCACAGTGACCGCATGGTTGCCGGCCCACAAGCCGGAATGAACGCGCAGCGATCAACCAAGGTGCGCGAGGACGCCGACTGGTGCGAAACGATCAGCATCCACCCCGTGGTGCGCACCCACCCCGAAACCGGTCGCAAGCTGCTGTTCGTCAACCGCTCCTACACGGTCGGCTTCGAGGGCTGGACGGAAACGGAGAGCAAACCGTTGCTGGAGTATCTGCTGGAACACGGCCATCGACCCGAGTTCACTTGCCGCTTCCGCTGGGCAAACGGATCTATCGCCTTCTGGGACAATCGCAGCACCAAACACCTGGCGGTGCACGATGCCGGCCCGTATCGCCGGATCATGCGTCGCACGCAAATTTGCGGCGCCCACGTCTACTGACCGCATCGCAGCAAAGGCCGATCACCTTCGGGCCGCCCACGCACCGTCCGTGCCGTTCCGCACTCGCTGCAAACGCTTCGCCACGAACCGAATGTCATAACGGTCGAACACATGCCGCGGCAGCGAAGATGCCAACAAAACCCGCCGTCCGCTCAACGCCGAATCGGCCGCCCTCGACGGGGAGCGGAGCCGCGCGCGCCAGGAGATGAGTGCGATCCGAATGCCAGTACATTTACGCGGGTGCGCGGCTCGCTTAGTTTCTCATGGCGCGAACCTGTACGCTTGTCTATGCTTGGTCTGGTGCATCACGCGTTAAGCCGTGCGACAGGGCCGGCGGGTTCAAACCGCGCCGTGCTGGTGTGCGCCCCACCACGCTGCGTTATGCGGGTCAGGCGAGCGCCCCGACGCCACACGATCAACCGCTGTGTTCCACCAACGCAGTCTCCTCGGGTGACCTACCATGCCGGCTGATCCCGTGACCAACGCAGCAAAGTCACCGCCCGGTGACGAGGTTGGCATGCGCGGCAATCAGGGCGACCCAGCTGGATCGGGGGAACCGGTACGCCAGCCCATCAATTGGGGCCGCAGCTTGTGGCTCATTTATGCGCTACTCATCCTGATGACGTTTGGGGCCGGCGCCGCGGTCATCTGGCATCTCCGCCAGAATGCGTTCGCCAGCTCCGAACGGGAACTAACAAACCTCGGCGTTGTCCTGGCCGAGGAGACCTCACGTTCCATTCAATCGGTCGATCTCGTCCTGCAGGAGGTCCAATCACATGCATCCGCACTCGGGCTGCGTTCGAACGCGCAGTTCCGTCAGCAACTCGCGGATGAAACTACCCAACAGTTCCTGATCAGCCGCCAACACAACCTGCCGCAAGCGGACACCATCGCCCTGGTCAACGCCGATGGCGCCTTGCTCAACTGGTCTCGAGATGGATCGGTTCCATCGAGCGACTTCTCCGATCGTGACTACTTCCAATATTTACGCAGCCACAACGACCCGAACGCGTTTATCAGTGACCCGGCCGAGGGGCGTATCACTGGCAAATGGATCATGTTCATCGCTCGGCGCATCAATAGCCCAACGGGCGAATTCCTTGGACTGGTCATCGGCCTGATCGACACACAATATCTGGCAAAATTCTACAAGACGATCAGCATGATACCAGGTGAGGCAGTTACATTGCTGCGCCGAGACGGCTTGGTGATCGCCGGCTATCCCGACATCGCGAATCTGCGCGGCAAGCGCCTGCCCGCGCAGATCCCTTGGTACGATAGCGTTGCCAAAGGCGGTGGCTCATATCGTTCGATTGGCTATCTCGTCGCCGCATCGCAGCTTATAACGGTGCACCCGTTGCACGACTACCCGCTCGTCGTCGATGTCGACATGTCCGAGCAGGCGATTCTGAGAGACTGGAACGAGCAGACTATAGGTGTTGTCACCGCGACCATCAGCGTCGCTATCGCCCTGACCGCACTGTTCCGCGTGATCGCCGTCCAAGTTCGCCGCCAGGAGGATCAGAACGCCAAGCTCAAACAGACCGCTGCCGATCTGCTCGAGAGCGAACAGAAGCTCCGGACCTTCGCTGAAATGTCGGTAGACTGGTTCTGGGAACAAGACGCTGATTTTCGCTTCAGGATAAGGACGGTCATTCCGTCCATGAGCACCAACGACGACACCGGCAAGACGCGATGGGATCTCGCTGATCCGGCGATGAGCGAGGAGCGCTGGGCCACCCACAAGGCGACGCTCGCTGCCAGGCTTCCGTTCCGGAATTTTCACTGGGAGCGGATGGGCGCGGATGGCGAGCGTCACAATATGATCGTCAGCGGCGATCCCGTGTTTGACGAGAAGGGCACGTTTATCGGCTATCGGGGGACCGGGCGCGAGATCACCGCGGAAGTCGAGGCGGCCCAAGAGCTGCAATCGGCAAAAGAGCAAGCCGAAGCGGCGAACCGCGCCAAGTCCGAATTCCTTGCCAACATGAGCCATGAACTGCGTACGCCGCTCAATGCGGTCATTGGCTTCTCGGAACTACTTCGTGACCAGAAACTCGGCCGACTGGTCGACAACCAGATAGAGGCGGCCGACGCCATCCTCACCAGTGGGCGGCACCTGCTGGATATGATCAACAGTATCCTAGAACTGGCACGGATCGAAGCCGGTCACTTTGACCTTGTGGAGGAGGAGGTCAACCTCGCCAGCATTGCTGGTGGGTGTCTTGTCATGATCCGACTGCCGGCGGAAGGGAAACGCATACGAATCGATTGCACGCTGGCTGAAACCGATGCGAAACTGTATGCGGATAGTCGGGCGGTGAAACAGGTTCTGCTGAATCTCCTGACCAACGCGGTGAAGTTCACACCCGCGGACGGCAGAATTTTGGTCCGCGCAGAACGTACATCGAGCGGCGAGCTTGTTCTCATAGTGACGGACACCGGTATCGGCATCGATGCCGCGGTACTGGCATCACTCGGCAACCCCTTCACACAGGCGGACGCATCGATATCCCGCAGATACGGTGGCACCGGCCTTGGGCTTGCCATCAGCCGGAAGCTCATGGGCCTGCACGACGGCTCATTGACAATTGAAAGTGTGTTGGGTCAGGGAACCACCGTTAGCGCGACCTTCCCGGCCGCGCGAGTCATCGCCAGGCAACAGCCGGCTATGGTCTCCGGGCTGCGCCCGGCCGCGGGTTGAACGCCCGATAGCACCGGTCATGCGGTCCTAGTAGTGCTGCGTCACCCTGACCTTGCCGCGGAAGACGCTGTAGCTGACAACGGTGTAGACCAAGAGCAGCGGGAAGATAAAAATACCTTCGCCCCAGAACATGAATGCGAGACTGGAATGCGGCGCCGCCGCGTCATCGATGGTGATCGCGAAGGGGATCATATAAGGCCAGAATGAGATCGCTAACGTGCCAAACGCCGACACGAAAATCAGCGCGACCATGATGAAGGGCCATCCATCGTTCTGACGACGGACGCTGGCCACCAGGACCAACGACGCCACGGCGCCGATCGCCGGAAACACGAACAGATACGGCCGCTCAATCCATCGTCCCATGAGCTGAAGATGTTCCGCCAGGGCGTAGACGAAGACGGCAACAAGGAAGATCAGCACGCCACCCGCGAGCCTTGGTATCTGGCGCCAGGCGAAGTCCCGCACCTCGTGTTCGCATTTCCTGACCAGCCAGCACGCGCCAAGCAAGGCGTAGCCCAGGCACAATCCAATGCCGCACAGCACGGCAAACGGACTGAGCCAGCCGAAGTCACCGCCGGTATACTGGCCGTACTGGATCGGCAAGCCCTCGACCAGGGCACCGACCGTCATGCCCTGGATGAACGTCGCCGCAAACGAGCCACCGATAAAACTCCAATCCCAGAGCCACCGTGTCCGTTCGACTTTGTAGCGAAACTCGAACGCCACGCCGCGCAAGATCAGGCCCGCCAGCATCACCAGAAGAGGTAGATAGAAGGCCGACAGCAACGTTGCGTAGACGATCGGAAAGGCACCCCACAGAATGACACCGGTCACCACCAGCCAGGTTTCGTTGCCGTCCCAGATCGGCGCGACCGCGCTCAGCATTGGGCCGCGCTGCGTCTCGCCGCGTGCCAGTCCAAACAGCATCCCAACACCAAGATCGAACCCGTCGAGCAACACATAGAGCAGAACGCTGACGGCCAGAAGCAACACCCAGTACATGATCATGTCTATTCTCCGGCGAGTGTGTGACCGAGGGCCGAAGTGGATTTTGTGTCGACCACCGACAGCGGACGGTTGGGGGTCGCGCCGCTTGGCGGTAGGGCCAGCGGTCCTACCGGGCCTGCCCGCAGAAGTCGGTAGATGTACAGCGTACCGAATGAAAAGATGAAGGTATAGACAGCGCAAAACACGACGAGCGACACCATCGCCTCGCGGGCGGTCAGGAATGGCGTCATCGCGTCAGCCGTACGCAGGACGCCATAGATCGTCCAAGGCTGGCGCCCCACCTCCGCGGTGAACCAACCCGTCAGGATCGCGATGAACGGCAGCGGAAAGCTGAGAAAGATCAACCGCAGCAGCAGGCGGTTTTGGTCGATGCGTCCCTTGATGCTCAGGTAACTGCCGATCCAGGCCAGCGCCAGCATCGCCAGTCCGCACCCAACCATGATCCGAAACGCAAAGAACGGGATGAGAACCGGAGGCCAGTTCTCCGGCGGTATGCTGTCGAGCCCGACTTCGGCGGCGTCGAGACTGTCGGAGTCGATCAGACTACCGAACGGTGCGGGCAGCGTGATCGCAAACAGGTTCCGCCGCTGGGCAACGTCCGGCCACGCAAGCAAGACTTCGGAGGCTGGCTGTTCGCTCTTCCATCGTGCCTCGATCGCGGCCATTTTCGAGGGTTGGTCGTGAACGACATACTCACCGTTCAAGTGTCCAAATAGCAGTTGCACCGGCACCAGCACGGCGGCAAGGAACAGCCCCATGCGCAGCATGATCTGCGCTTCCGCGGCATACGCCTGCCGCAGCAGGTACCAAGCGCCGGTGGCTGCCGCGCAGAAGGCCCCCGTCAGATACGCGGCCAACAACATGTGCGGAAATCGCACCCACAGCACCGGGCTGAAAAGAATCTTCGCCCAATCGTTTGGAACCGCGATGCCGTTCCGCATGATGTAGCCGGTCGGCACCTGCATCCAGCTATTGTTGACCAAGATCCAGAAGGCCGACAGCGTCGTGCCCAGCGCGACCATTGCGGTCGAGAACAGATAGAACCAAGGCGCAACGCGGGACCGGCCGAACAGCAGGATGCCGAAGAAGCTGGCTTCCAGGAAAAAGGCGGTGAAGGTTTCGTAGGACAGCAGCACCCCCTGGATCCCGCCCGTCATCCGCGCCAGTACGCTCCAATTTGTGCCGAACTGAAATGCCATCACGATGCCGGACACGACCCCCATGCCGAATGCGACACCGAAGATCTTGAGCCAGAATTCAAACACCGCCCGATACGCCGGGCGGCTGGTCGCAAGATACAGGCCCTCCAGGATGGTCAGCCAAGCCGCCAGGCCGATCGTGAACGAGGGATAGATGATGTGGAATGAGATGGTAAAGGCGAACTGCAGTCGCGACAGCACCAGTGCGGTCGTATCCATTGCCAATCGCCCCTAGCGCCACAGATTGGTTTTCGCGAGATCCAGCAGCTCGTCGCCCCGGCCGCTCATCACGGCCTTCACCATGTAGAGCGTGAAGCCTTTCGCCATCTCCAATGTCACGGCCGGCGGCATGGCAAGCTCGGTTCGGCTCACCACGGCGTCGACCAGCACCGGCCCATCATGCGCGAGCGCTGCGGCAATGCCCGCGTCGACTTCGGCCGGATCCTCGATGCGAATGCCGCGCACACCGACAGCCTCCGCCATGGCAGCGAAATTCGGGTTCTTGAAGTCCGTGCCGGTGGCGATGAAGCCGGTCGACTTCTGCTCGAGTTCGATAAAGCCGAGCGCACCGTTGTTGAACACCACGACCTTCACCGGCAGACCCAACTGCACCAGGCTGAGGAAATCGCCCATCAGCATGGAAAACCCGCCGTCGCCCGACAGCGAAACGACCTGGCGCCCGGGGAAAGCACATTGCGCGCCGATCGCCTGCGCCATCGCATTGGCCATGGAACCGTGCCAGAATGACCCGAACAGCCGCCGCTTGCCGTTCATCGCCAGGTAGCGCGTACCCCACACGACGGGCAGACCCACATCGCAGGTGAAGATCGCGTCCTCGGTGGCGTGGTCGCTGAGGGCCTTGGCAATCTGTTGCGGGTGGATCGGCCGCTTGCCCGGCGTGCCGACGGCCAGCTCATCAAGGCTCTTGCGCGTCTTGCGATAATGCTCCGTCGCCTGATCCAGATGCCGACGATCGTGGTTCTCCTCGAGCAGCGGCAGCAGGGCGTCGAGCGTCGCCCCCACGTCGCCGACCACACCCAGATCCACCGGCGTGCGGCGGCCGATCTGTTCCGGCCTGATATCAACCTGCGCAATGCGGACACCAGAGCCGCGGGGATAGAACTGGCGGTAGGGGAAATCGGTTCCCAGCATCAGCAGGACGTCGCAGTCGAGCATCGCGTAGTAGCCTGACGCGAAGCCGATTAGTCCGGTCATGCCGACGTCGTAGGGGTTCTCCCACTCGACATATTCCTTGCCCCGGTACGCATGCACCATGGGGGCTTTCAGCCGCTCGCCGAGCGCGAGAAGCTGCGCATGGGCGCCCGCGCATCCGGACCCGCACAGCAGGGTCACACGGCCCTTGCCGTTCAGCAGCGCCGCCAACCGATCGAGTTGCGCGCGCGCCGGCGTTACGATCGCACGTGGCGGCAGCAGACCCCCCACCTTCGGCGCCGGTGCGTCCGACGCGGCATGCAGCGCGACATCGCCGGGCAGCACCACGACCGACACGCCGCGTTTGCCCACCGCCTCGCGGATCGCGATCTCCAGCACACGCGGCATCTGGTTGGCGCCGGAGATCAGCTCGCAATAATGGCTGCACTCCTGGAACAGTGTCTGCGGGTGGGTTTCCTGGAAATAGCCGGAGCCGATTTCGGCCGATGGAATCTGCGCGGCGATGCCAAGCACCGGTACCCGCGAGCGGTGGCAGTCGAACAGCCCGTTGATGAGATGCAGATTGCCGGGTCCGCAACTGCCGGCGCAGACGGCGAGCTCGCCTGTCAGATGCGCCTCGGCGCCCGCCGCGAAGGCCCCGACCTCCTCATTCCGTACGTGGACCCATTCGATCTTGCCTTGGCGCCGCAGCGAGTCGGTCAGGCCGTTCAGACTATCGCCCACAATGCCATAGATGCGCTTGACGCCCACCGCGGCCAGGGTCTCCGCGAACTGGTCAGCCACCGTTGTTGCCATCTCACCTGGAGCTCCTTCTGTACCCCACCCAAACGCGTGCGCGGGCCGTCGCGCGCGAGAACATCTGCCCGGCCTGCGCACCGCACCGGTGAAGGGCCAGCACAACACCTGATTGGGGTACGGGTCATCAAGTGATGAGCGGGATCCGGAGGGTTGACCGTACGCTGGGGCTTTGGTCCGCAATAGCAGCACGATACGGATCGCGCGCGATTGTGATCTTGCATCGCCGCATCACTTTTGCCGAAAAGCACGCTGACCCGATTGTCCGACCGTCGATGCGTGGCCTCCGCACACGAAGACGCGACCCCCGGGTCAAGGCCGGGGACGGCCATGATGCGGCCATTCGCACCAATCGTGCTCTCGCGGCAGGGGCGGATCACCGTCACGCGGCCGCGCCCGCCTTCAGAGCAAGTGCCCGCGCGCTGAGGAAGCGGCCGCTACAAATCCGCCACCCGGATCCAAGCGCCCACCAAAGTCGCCACCACCAACCCCGTCACGATCGACCAGGTGCCGACCGCGCCCAAATCCCGCGCAAGCAGCACCCACAACCCAAATGCCCCCACCCCCACGGCGATCCCACCAATCAAACTCGCCCGTCCCCGCTTCAGCTCCCCTCCGCGCCCGGCCATCGCCCGCTACTCCGCCGCCGCCCGCACGTGCCCGGCCCGCACATCGTCGGTGCCGTTCCGTACCCGCTTCAAATTCCTAGCCACGAACCGCATATCATACCCGTTGAACACATGCCGCAGCAGGCCGCATGCCAGGTCGGACGTGCCGAAGAACCAATCCGCTACCGGATAGGTCAGGTTGAAGTTTCGCTCCATCATCAGTGCCGGATTGTGATGCGCGATGTGATGCCGCCGGATCGAGTTCACCAGCGGCACATATCGCACGATCCGATCATCCCGCACATGGCAGCAATAATGAAACAGCTCATAATTCAGGTACAGCGCCACATTGGTGATCAGCAGCAGCCATCCCGCGTTCGCCAACCCCACAGCCCATAGCACCGCCGCCGGCGGGATCGACAGCGCAATGAACGTCACCAGCGCATAGGGCGGGAAGAACACGATGCGGAAGTCGCGGCTGTTGTCGAAGCTGGGCTCGACATCAGTGAAAAACTGATGATGCGCCAGGGTGTGACGCTTGTAGATGCCCATGAACCCCTTCACCGGCCGATGCATCACGTAGCGGTGAATCCACCACTCGAACACGTTGGACAGCGCGAACGCCACTGGGATCACCAGCCACTCATACCACGCCGGCGCCACGACCTGCCGCACGCAGTACCAGATCGTCGCTCCGCCGATCGCATAGATCAGCGCCACATGCCCCCAGCCTGAATAGGCCGCGGCGATCCGTTCGCGGAAATCCGCTCTGAACGCCAACTGGCGCTGGCTGATCGGCTTTGCGCTCATCTTGTCCTCCTGGATCCTCCCGGGAACCGGCGCCAGTCTGCCACCAATTGGGGGCCCAAGTCACCGGCCCGGGCGGCGGATGAGCCACAAGCTTCATCACTCAGACACGAACGATCGGGACGCTTCCTGGTCAGGGCAGAGGCAATGACGTTCATTGCGCTCCGCGCGAAGCGCAGCAAACGCCGTCGCCCCCGGGAACGCACCCGCGTCCTGCCGCCCCCTTCGTGCCTTGGTGGCTTCATGGTGACCCCTCTGACCGCATTTCCGCCACGCATCCCCCCAGCCCGGCGTCACGCCTTCTCTCCACACCACCCCCTCCCCAAACTGCCCCCGCATCCGGCCTTGTGCAGGAGGAAAGCACCATGCCCCGTCTCGCCGCCCTGCTCGCTGTGCTCACGCTCCTCGCCCTGCCCGCCCCACCGGCGCGCGCCGGTTCCGACATCGGCGTCGTCGTCCTTCCTGTACGGTCTGACCGGCGGGCCCGCTGACCGGCCCACCGCGCCCGTCCTGCAAGCCCTGCGCAATGCCCGCTACCCCACCCAGGCACCCGAGATGCGCTGGTCCAACGGCCGCGTCGTCGACGCCCCCTTCCCGGACTGGCTGCGCCAGATCGGCATCGCCATCGCCGCACTGCGGTCCGCCGGGGCGCGCCGTATCGTGGTGGCGGGGCAACGTATGGGCGGCCGCCTGGCGGCGATCATTTACGGCGTGCAACACCCCGACGTGGCCGGCGTGATCGCCATCGCCCCGGCCAGTGCGCCAGGGACGCTGGCGCGCTTTCCCGAGATCACCGAGAGCATTGCGAAAGCACACCAGATGATCGCCGCCGGCCAAGGCGGGCAGCGGACCACCTGCGCCGAGATCAACGCGGGCAGCACGATCTCGGTTGCCGGGACCCCCACGGTGTGTCTCAGCTTTGTCGAACCCGGCGGCCTCGCCGACTTTCCGCAGCAGCTCCCGGCCCTGCGCGTCCCGATCATCTGGATCGCCGGCACGCCGGATCGCACACAGCAACGGGCCGCCGCGATGGACGCAACGATCCCGGCCAATCCGTCGCACAGCTTCGTGCAGGTCATCGCGGCACACCCGCAGACCCCGGCGGCGGGCGCCAGCGCCGCCGTGGATTGGCTGAAGACCTTGCCCGTGCAACAGCAGGCGTGCCAGCGGCTCGTCTTGCGGTGCAACAATCCCGACTCGCGCGGCCGCAGACGCGCTGGCTCCAAAAAAGCCATGTCGCCCAACCGCCGCCAGACAATCGAATCCTTTCTCTGCCCCGGCGGCTTTCGCCACTTCCGGTCTTTCTGTCCCCGCCCGCGGCCGCCGATATGGCAACCTCCCTGCACTTTTCCCATACTCCCTTCCGGGACAAAGCTAACGGCCACAAGGCCGCGCCCAGGAAGGTAGCTGCAGATGGATATCGGCCTCGCCCATCCCCAGACGACATTGGACAGCCGCTTCGTCGACCTCGACCAACCGGTCCTGCTCAGCGGCATCCAGGCCCTCGTCCGCGTCCTGCTGGAACAAGCCCGCCTCGATCGCGCCGCCGGGCACCGCACCGCCGCACTGGTATCGGGCTATCGCGGTTCTCCGCTCGGCGGTTTCGATCGCGAACTCTGGCGCAAGCAGAAGCTGCTGGATGCGCACGACATCCGCTTTCAGCCCGGCGTTAACGAGGACCTGGCGGCCACCATGCTGTTCGGCACGCAGGAACTCGCCGCCTTCCCCGGCGCGAGGTTCGATGGCGTGTTCGGGATGTGGTACGGCAAGGGGCCAGGTGTCGACCGCACCGGCGATGCGTTCCACTGCGCCAACATGCTGGGCACGCATCCGCGCGGCGGCGTGCTAGCCGTGGCGGGCGATGACCACGGCGCACATTCGTCCACCTATCCGCACCAGACCGAACATATATTCGAAGGCGTGATGATCCCGGTGCTGCATCCGGCGGATGTGCAGGACATCGTGGATTTCAGCCTCGCCGGTTATGCGCTGTCGCGCTTCAGCGGGCTGTGGACCGCGCTGAAGACCACCGCCGAGACCGCCGAGCAGGCCGCGGTGGTCCGCATTCCCGCCGACCGCGGCTTTATCACCCCCGACTTCGAGATCCCGCCGCATGGGTTGAACATCGACCATTCGTTGCAATATCCGCGCGACCGCGCCGTGCTGGAACAGCGCGTGATGCTGGAGCGCCTGCCCGCCGCGCTCGCCTGGACGCGCGTGAACAAGCTGGACCGCCTGATCTTCGGCAACGCCGACGCTCCGATCGGCCTGATCACCGTCGGCCGTGCGCATCACGACACATTGCACGCCCTGCGCGCTCTCGGCCTCGACGCGCATCCCCAGCTCGCCCTCTACAAAGTCGGCATGACCTGGCCGCTGGAAGCAGAAGGCCTGCGCAATTTCGCCCGCGGCAAGCGCGCCCTGCTGGTGATCGAGGAAAAACGCAGCTTCGTCGAAGCCCAGGTGCGCGATGCACTGTATCATCTGCCGAACGATCAACGCCCGGAAGTCGCCGGCAAGACCCTGCCCTCCGGCGAGACCCTGTTGACGCCGCTGATGGAGCTGTCGCCGGAAGCGGTGGGTGCCGCGCTCGGAACGTTCCTGCGCCCACACGGTCTGAACGTGCCCGAGGCGCCGCCCGCGCCGCAGATCGACCGCCCTGCCGGCCTGCTGGCGCGCATCCCGGCCTTCTGCGCCGGTTGCCCGCATGGCACCTCGACGCGCCTGCCCGACGGCAGCTTCGCGACCGCCGGCATTGGTTGCCATTTCATGGCGATGGACGACGGGCCGGCGACGCGCACCTTCACCCAGATGGGTGGCGAGGGCGCAACCTGGACCGGCCTCGCGCCGTTCACCGACACGCCGCATCTGTTCGCCAATATCGGCGACGGAACGTATACGCATTCCGGTCTACTGGCGCTGCGCCAGGCGGTCGCCGCCGGCACGCGCATCACCTACAAGCTGCTGGTGAACGACGCGGTGGCGATGACCGGCGGACAACCTGCCGAGGGCGGCTACACCGTGCCGCAATACGCCCAGCAGGTCGCCGCCGAGGGTGTGCAACGCATCGCCATCGTCGCGGACGAGGCCGAGCGCCTGCCGGCAGCCACCGCCGTGCCGAAGGGCACCACGCTGCACACGCGCGGCGAGTTGGACAAGGTGCAGCGGGAGCTGCGCGACTACGAAGGCGTCTCGGTGCTGATCTACGACCAGGTCTGTGCCACCGAGAAGCGCCGGCG
>DATHNE010000200.1:0-14276 GCA_035486355.1 Acetobacteraceae bacterium | reverse complement strand
GATGTCGGCCGCTTGGCTGCGACTGATGGGGCACCAGGATGTCTATGTGGTGGACGGTGGGTTGAGCGCGGTGCACGCGGGCGGCAAACCGATCCCGCCGATTCCGGAATTCGCCCTGCCGACGCCGACGGTTGACGTTCTGGGGCTGGTACGGCTGCTCGATGCGGGTGAGGGCACGGTGGTTGTCGATTTGGCACGTAGTGTCGACTACCGCGATGGCCATATCCCCGGTTCTCATTGGGGCATTCGCACCAGGCTGGATGCGTTGGCACCCCGTCTGTCGGGTGCCGCGCATGTGGTGGCCACGTCTCCCGATGGGCGGTTGGCACGCTTGGCCGTGCCGGAACTGCGCGGCCTGACCAAGGGCGAGGTGCTGGCGTTGGAAGGCGGTACCGATCTGTGGCACGCGCACGGCCGGCCGCTGGTGAAGGATCGCACCGTGCCGCCCGACGAGGCCTGCGCGGATTGCTACCTGCGCCCGTACGACCGCAACTCGGGCATCGAGGAAGCGATGCACGCGTATCTGTCGTGGGAGATCGATCTGGTGAACGAGATCGCCCGCGACGGCACCGTGCGGTTCGGCGTGGGCGAGCCGTCCCACGCCGCCTGACCTGCTGCCCCGTTTGGCGGGCGGGCTGCGTCTGGCCGGCCGCCCCGCGCTGGACATGGTGCTGCCACCGCAGTGTGCGTGCTGGGGCGAGGCGGTGACGGATCGCGGACCGCTCTGCCTGGACTGTTTCCGCCTGACCGGGTTCATCACCGATCCCGGCTGTATGCGTTGCGGGGTGCCATTCAGCTGTGCCGCACAACGGGGCGGGGTCGATTGTGTCCGTTCTGCCGTGAGGCGCCCCCGGTATGCGGCCGCGCACGGGCGGCTTGGCGTTACGATTCGCAGGCCCGTCGGCTGCTGTTGCCGTTCAAGCACGCCGACCGGACGAAGATTGCCGGCGCTTTGGTGCCGCACATGGCGCGCTGGTGGCACGTTGCCGCGGCAGGCGGACCTGCTGGTGCCGGTCCACGGCATCGGCGATGAGGGTTCGCGCGCCGCGACAACCAGGCAGCGCTGCTGGTGCGCGCGCGGACGACCGCCAGTTTGGGCGACGCCTCCGCCCTGGAGCGGCGCCGGAGGTCGCCGGTGCCGTCGCGGTGCGGCCGTCGCGGGCGGCGCGGCTCGTCGGGTGCGACTGATCGGCCACGTGATGACTTCGGGCCCCACCGCCAATGCCTGCGCCGCGGCGCTGCAGGCGGCCGGTGCGGTGGGCGTGGATGTGCTGGTCGGCGCGTGCGTGCCAGACCCGCGCCTGGCGTGATCTTGCCGATCAACGGCGAACGCCCGAAGTTGGCGCGCGGAAGGAGCCAATGGATGCCAGAGATCGAGATCTACACCCAGCCCTGGTGCCCGTTTTGCGCGCGGGCGGTGAACCTGTTCACCCGCAAGGGCGTGGCGTTTCGCGAGATCGAGGCGCCGCATGGCACGGCGGAGCGGGAGGAGTCGATTCGGCGGTCCGGCGGGCGGACCTCGGTGCCGCAGATCTTCATCGACGGCAAGCACATCGGTGGCAGCGACGATCTGACGGCGCTGGACGCCAAGGGTGGGCTCGATCCGCTGTTGCGGGCGGGCTGAGGCATGATTGCCACAGTTGCGACATTGGGCCTTGGCACTCTCTTGCAGGGAGTGCCAAGCTGCGTCATCTGCTGTGACGGAATTAGGACCAGACGAGCCAGTTGAATGATCCACTACAACGTACGCTGCCAGCACGGGCATGAGTTCGACGGCTGGTTCAAGGACAGCACGAGCTTCGACAAGCTCGCGAAGCGCGGCTTGGTGGAGTGCCCGACCTGCGGCGACACCAAGGTGGCGCGCGCGCTGATGGCACCGGCCGTGGCCACGCGGGATGTGGCGCTGCGGCAGGAGATACTGCCACCGGTCCCGCCTCGGGCGGCGCCGACGCAACAGATGGCGATGACGGGCGGGCCGGTGCCGGCGCAGATGCGCGCTGTGCTGCAGCGCATCCGCGCTGAGGTGGAGAAGAATTGCGACTATGTCGGTCCGGCGTTTGCCGAGGAGGCGCGCAAGATCCACCATGGCGAGAGCGAGCAGCGCGGCATCTACGGCGAGACCACGGCGGAGCAGGCCGATGCGCTGAAGGAAGAGGGCATTGAGTTCTCCCGTATCCCGTGGGTGCCACGGGCGGATGCGTGATCGCCGCGCCTAGACCGTACCCGCTCGCATAGGCGCGCGGCGTGGACTTCGCCCTGACGGACGAACAAACACGCCTGCGGAATCGCTGCCTGGCTCTTGCTGCCGAGTTCGCAACACGTAGCGCGGCGCATGATCGCGATGCGTCGCACCCTATCGAAAATTTCGACCGGTTGCGTGATGAAGGGTTCCTAGAGCTGGCGGTGCCTACCGAATGGGGCGGCGCGGGCCACAGTTTCCTGACCCATACGATTGCCTATGAGGGGCTGGGGCAGGGCTGCCCGTCGACCGCGCTGGCGTTCAACATGCAGGCGTCGGTGGTGGTTCCGGTGCTGCAGAGCTTCGAGGTGTCGCTGGCGGCGAAGCGGCATGTGGCTGATCTGGTGGTGCGGCAGCATAAGCTGATCGGCGGCAATTTCTCCGAATCCGGAACGACGGCGCTGGTGGGCGAGCGCGGGCTGACGGCGCGGGTGCGGCGGGTGGACGGGGGGTGGAGCATCACAGGGCGGAAGATGTTTGCGTCGATGTTGGAGGCGGCGGATTACTGTCTGGTGCTGGCATATCCGGAAGATGCGACCGGTCCGATGGCGGGTGCGCTTCTGTTGGTGCCGCGTGACGCGCCGGGACGCAGTGTCAACGCGAACTGGGATGTGTTGGGCATGCGGGCGACGCGCAGCGATGCGCTGATCCTGGAGGATTGCCAGGTGCCGAATGCGGCGCTGGTGTATCGCAGTGATGACATCCGCGCGTTCCGGCATGCCTATCTGAACTGGTTCTGGGGATCGTATACCGCGGTGTATCTGGGGGTGGCGGTGGCCGCATATGACGAGCTGCGCCGTGTGGTGTATGGGCGTGTGCCGTCGGGAGCGGCGCAGTCGTTGGCGTATCATCCCGATGTGCGTCGTCATGTTGCCGAACTGAGTGCGGTGCTGCATGGCGCGCGCTGGGCGACGTATCACTCGGCCTGGTTGAGCGATACCGAGGGCTCAACGGCGGAGACGACGGCGGCGCTATATCGCGCGAAATATATGGTGGGTGAGGCGGTGTGCGCCATCACGCGCCTGGCGCTGACGCTGGGCGGAGCGCATGGGATCTTCAAGGGCTCGCGGTTGGAGCAGTTGTTCCGTGATGGCGCGTTGGCGCAGATCCAACCGCCGCCGGCGGATTTCTGTTTGTGGAACATGGGTGTGCACGAACTGGGGCTTGATCCGGTAGATTTGCTGCCGCCGCTGAAGCCCGCGTGACAGTCTCCTGCGGTCATTGCGAGGAGCGGAGCGCCGCAGCAATCTGGTGCCTCAGTGGCGCGAGATCGCTGCGTCGCTCCGCCCCTCGCAGTGACAGTTGGATGTGAGACCCATGACCCCCACGATCAACGCCAACCGCTTGTGGCAGTCGCTGATGGACATCGCTGCGATCGGACCGACGCCGGAGGGCGGGTCCAACCGCATGGCGCTGACCGAAGGCGATGCGGCGGCGCGGGCACGGTTCCTGGACCGGTGCCGGCCGCTGGGGCTGCGGTTCGAGCAGGATGCGATCGGCAACATGTTCCTGCGGCGCGAGGGGAGTGATCCGACCGCGGGGGCGGTGGCATTCGGCAGCCATCTGGACACCGTGCCGACGGGCGGGCGGTTCGATGGCGTGCTGGGGGTGCTGGCGGGGCTGGAGGCGCTGCATACGCTGCATGAGGCGGGTATTCGCACGCGTGCACCGTTGGAGCTGGTGAACTGGACGAATGAGGAGGGCAGTCGGTTCCGACCGGCGATGATGGGCAGTCGTGTGCACGCTGGCGAGATGGAGTTGGAGGCGGCGTTGGCGATCACCGACGATGCCGGTACCAGCATGGCCGAGGCGTTGCGCGCGAGCGGGCATGCGGGGGCACTGGTGCCGTCACCGCGTGGCTGGGCGTGCTGGCTGGAGCTGCACATTGAACAGGGGCCGATGATGGAAGGGTGCGGTGCCGATATCGGCATCGTCACCGGAACGATGCACGCACGGTACTTCCAGTTGGTGGTGACAGGTGAGCCAAGTCATGTGGGTCCCACCACGATGAATCGGCGGCATGACAGTTTGGCCGCGGCGGCCGAAGTGATCCTAGCGGTGGAGCGCATCGCGCTGGCCGCCGAGCCGGGTGGGCGGGCGAGCGCCACCTGGATCGAGAACTATCCGAATGCGCGCGGCAATGTAGCGAACATCACGCAGTTGCACTGCGATGTGCGGCATGAAGATGCGGTGCGGGCAATGGCGATGGAAGGTGAGTTGCGCGCCGCATTGGACGCGATTGCGACGCGGCGGGGTGTACGGATGGAAGTGGATCCGTACGCGACGTTCGGACCGGTCGTGTTCGATCCAGCACTGGGTGCGGTGCTGCGACGGAAAGCGACGGAACGGCAGTTGGCCGTGTGCGACGCGGTGGCGGCCGCGGGGCATGACGCGGTCCTGGTGGCGAAGCTGTGTCCGAGCGCGATGTTCTTCGTGCCGAGCGTGATGGGGATCACGCACAATCCGAAGGAATATTCGACACCGGAACAGTGCGCGAAGGGCGCACAGGTGTTGCTGGATACAATTGTGGAGCTGGCGGGATAGGCGGCGGCCAGTGCGGCACAGCGCTATCTAACCTCGAGCACCACATCGAACGTGATGCACACCGCGTTCTCGCCGCGGACCAAGCGGCCGACATGCACCAGACCTTGCATATCAATGACTGTCATCTCGATTTCCGCCACGCCGTCGCGGAGTGCACCGTTTCGCACGAAAACCTCAGTCGCGTGATCCGTCACGACGTGGCCGTCAGTGAAGCACGCGCCAACGAGGCTGCCCAGGCCGCCGCGCACCATCGCGTCGCGTAGCCCGTGGCGCCGGGCCAGGGTTTCCACCGCCGTGCAGAAGTCTTCGTTCGGGCGGATGCGCGCCAGCACAGCCTCGGAGCTGGACTGTGGATGCCTGATTTCGCTGGCATTGCCGGATGGAGTGGCGGCGTTTAACGCGACCGGGCGCAGTAAGGGGAAGTTGGTTTCGGGGTCCGGCTCGGCGAGGATCCCCAGGTCACGGAAGCCCCATGCCGCGGCGACGCACGGCCGGGCGACGACGCTTTCTGCCAGCAGGATATGCCCGCCGCGACGCGCGCCGTTCGATTCCACCCAGCTCGCATGACAATGCAGTCGCGGTTCGTTGTTCCCGTTGCCGAAGGTCAGATTTGCCTGTTCGATGCAGCAGATTCCCGCACCGGCGCGCGGCGCGGAGAAATACGCCACGTGCGCCGGGCCGTCCGCGGGCCCCGGCATGACGCAACACAAGGGCTCCAGCAGCAGCCCCTCGATCTGCAGCACCGCGGAGCGCAAGCCCGCGGCCACCAGAGGTCGCACGATCGCTTCCGCCAATGTCAGCCCTGGGGCGAGCGCGACCTCCAGCCTCTCACACCGACTGCGGAACGATTCGATCCGCTCGGTAGAGACCGGCCCAGGCTGCACCAGGGTCCGCATCAGCGGCCGACTGCATAACCCTGCATGCCGCGCGGATTGGCACCGGCAAACATCTGACCGTCCGGCTCGATGCGTGCGCCGGAGATGCGGCCCTCGGACCAGTCCTCGTTCTTGCTCACCACGTGGCCGCGCGCGGCAAGATCGCGCATCACCGCGTCGTCGAAACGACCTTCCAGCACCACCTTGCCCGGCCGTGCCGCGCGTGGCCAGAAACTGCTAGGCCAATGCTCGGTATGGAAGCTCGGCGCGTCGATTGCCTGCTGGATCGTCATGCCGTGATGCACCATGCGCAGGAAGTAGATCAGCGCCCACTGGTCCTGCTGCTCGCCGCCGGGGGTGCCGAACGCCATCCAGGGCTTGCCGTCGCGCAGTGCGAAACTGGGCGACAGCGTGGTGCGCGGCCGTTTGCCCGGCACCAGGCTATTCGGCAAGCCGTCCCGCAGCCAGAACATCTGCCCCCGTGTGCCCAGGCAGAACCCCAGCTCCGGAATCACCGGAGAGGATTGCAGCCAACCACCTGATGGCGTGGCGCTGACCATGTTGCCGTGCTTGTCGATGACGTCGATGTGGCAGGTGTCGGCACCAATCACACCGAGCCGCGCGACAGTCGGTTCGCCGGCTCCGGCACCTGGCACCATCTCCGCGCGTCGGGCCGCGTCGCGATCCACCCACGGCGTCTGGCCCTCGGTTGCGCCGGGCCGCAATTCCATAGACGCACGATCGCCCACCAAGGCACGGCGCTCGTCGTTGTAGTCGTCAGACAGCAAAGTGCCCAGCGGGATGCTGGCGAAATTCGGATCGCCGTACCAAGCCTCGCGATCGGCATATGCGAGCTTGGCGCATTCCACCACGGTGTGCACGAACTCGGCGCCAACCGGATCCATCGCGTCGATGTCGAAGCCGGCCAGCAGGGCGAGCTGCTGCAGGAACACCGGGCCCTGGCTCCAGGGGCCGCATTTCAGCACGGTATGGCCGGCGTAGTCGTAGGCGAGAGGATCCTCCACCGTCGCCGACCAGCGCGCGAGATCGTCGGCCGTCAGCAAGCCACGATGATGACGGCCGGAGACGTCCAGCACGTCAGTGGAACGGCAGAAGCGATCAACCGCTTCCGCAACGAAGCCGCGATACCAGGCATCGCGCGCCGCATCGATGCGGGCTTCGCGCGTGGCACCGATGGCTTCGCGGCAGATTCGCTCCCAGGTCGCGGCGAGCGCGGGGCGCGCGAACAGACTGTTCGGACCGGGTGTCTTGCCGCCCGGCAGGAAGACCGCGGCGGAGCTGTTCCATTCCGCCTCGAACAGGCGCCGCACACCCTCGATCGTAGCACTGATGCGCGGCACGATGTGGATGCCGCGCGTCGCATAGCCCATGGCGTAGACCAGCACGTCCGGCAGCTCCCACGTGCCCCAGTCGCGCAGCAACAGGCACCAGGCATCGAACGCGCCGGGCACGACCGCCGGCAGCAGGCCGGTCGCCGGGATCAGGTCGAGATCGAGGTCACGGAACTTCGCCAACGTTGCGGCCTTCGCCGAGACCCCCTGGCCGCAGATCACCTGCTGGGTGTTGGTGCGCGCATCGTGGAAGATGATGGGCGCGTCGCCGCCGGGGCCGTTCAGGTGTGGCTCGGCGATCTGAAGGGTGAAGGCAGTGGCCACCGCGGCGTCGAACGCGTTGCCGCCCCGTTCCAGTACTGACATGCCGACCGAGCTCGCGATCCAATGCGTGCTGGCGACCACGCCGAATGTGCCGGCGATCTCCGGACGTGTCGTGAACATGTCCCCGTCTCCCGATTGCGCGGCGCGAACGCTAGCGCCAAGGTCCGCGCCGGCCAAATATCTGGCTAATCATGGGGAACGCAATGCTGGTGCTGGTGGTCGGGCCAAGTGGTGCCGGCAAGGATACGCTGCTGGATGCGGCACGCACGGCGCTAGCGGGCGATCCGCGTTTCCGGTTTGCCCGGCGGGTCATCACGCGTCCCGCGGAAGCGGGCGGGGAGGCGCACGAGGCGGCGACGGAGGCGGAGTTTGCCGCGCGCACATTTGCGCTGGCGTGGGGTGCGCACGGGCTGCGATACGGGATTCCCGCCGACATTGCCGACGATCTGGCTGTTGGCCGTACCGTGGTGGCGAATGTTTCGCGTGGTGCGATCGCGGAGGCTGCGCGGCGGTTCCCGGTGCGGGTGATAGAGGTGACGGCGCCGCCGGAGGTGCTGGCGGCGAGGCTGGCCGCGCGTGGTCGGGAGGTCGGCACCGATATCGCCGCGCGGCTGGCACGGAGCATTGCGATACCGGACGAAATTCAGATTGAGACGGTGATCAACGATTCGGCGTTGGAAGTCGGTGCTGCCCGGTTCCTTGCCGCTCTGCTCCGCGCAATGACAGGGGGGCGATCCTCAGCCTCGCAGCGGAATCCGCTCGGCGATAGCGAAGGCTTCGCCCGGGGCTGACTGCGCGAACAGGCAGATATCCGTCACACACCGAGGCGTCTCCACTGCGTGGGCGAAATAAGCCTCCGCTTCCGGTTGGAATCGCGCCTTCTCCTCGGCGGTCAATCGTCGCGTCAGCGTCATGTGGAAGAACCACGTGCCAAACACGTAGGGATACCCCCACCGCGCCAGCATGGTATCTTGTTCCGGTGTCAGACCGGATCGCCGCCGGCGTGCCAGTTCCGCTTCGCTCGCCGACGCGCGCAAGGGATCAAGATATTCCACACAAGCATCCGCCAGCGCCTGCAACGGGGGGCACTGCACGGATTCGCGCAACGCCAGGAACCCATGCAGATCGTTCACCGCCAAACGTGGCAACGCGAAGGGTGCGATGCGATCGGCCAACGCGCTCGCTGCCTGCACCAGGTCGAACCACTGGCGTCCTTCCGCCAATCGCATCGGCGGTTTTAGCGTGGCGTGAAAGCCATAGACCCGCGGCTCGGCGGTGACCTCGGCGATGTCGGCGATTGGTGGTTGCGGCGCGGGGGCAGCACTTTCCGGGTCACGACCCAGCCAGGTCGCGCCCGCGGCGAATAAGGGATCATCCGCTTGCGGCGCGTAGTAGACTGCGACGCGCCCGGTCGGCCCCATCACGCCACGCGCTCTCCTGCACGCCATACCTGGCGGACAACCGGCAATGCGCCATGCAGTCGCACGCGCACCAGATCGGCACGCTGACCGGGCGCGATCTGGCCGCGATCATCCAGCCCGACCATGCGCGCGGGTCGCTCGGCGATCAGCGCTACGGCCTCGGGCAGGCTGATGGTGCGCGCGCACAAGAAGGCCGCCTCGACCATGCTGGCGGGCACGTAGTCCGAGGCGAAGGCATCCACCGCCTCCGCCGCGACCAGGTCGGCAACCGAAACATTTCCGGAATGTGAGCCGCCACGCACGATGTTCGGCGCGCCGGCGATCACCTGCATATTCGCCTGTCGGGCGGCCTGCGCCGCCACCATGGTCACCGGGAATTCGCTGATGCGGATGCCATCGGCGGCATTCTCGGCGATCTCCTCCGGCGTGCGGTCATCGTGGCTTGCCAGCGCGATGTTGCGGCCCGCCACGCGTTGCAGCAGGGCGCGCCGGTTGGGGTCACGCAGCCTCTCGCGCTGATCCTGCAGCTCGCGAATGCGCTGCTCGATATAGGCATCATCCAGCCCGCCGCGACGCCGCATGTCGCGATAGCGATCCAGGTTGGCGTACTGGCCTACGCCGGGGCTGTGGTCCATCAGGCTGACCATGCGCACGCGTGGATGATTGGAGACCGGATCGAACAGCGCCAGCATGTCCGGCGCGGGCACTTCGCAGCGCAGGTGCAGGAAGTGCTCGGCCTTCAGCAGATCGCAGTCGGCGAGCGCGTCGAGATCGGTAACGCCGTCATGAAACGTGCGCACGCGATCCTTGTCGAAGCCAAGATCGCCCAGGCACAGCGCATCGAACACCGTCGTGACACCGGCCGCGGCGCATTGTGCGTCGTGCGCCACCATCGCCGAACGCGACGGCCAGCGTGCCATGGCGCGCGGCTGCACCTGACGTTCCAGGTTATCGGTGTGCACATCAACCGCGCCGGGAATCAGGTAATCGCCATCCAGGTCATACGCCGCTGACAGGCCGGATCGTCCAGGTTGCACCTCGATAATGATGTCGCCGCGCAGCAGGACACTGCCCAATACGACCCCATCCGGCAGAACCAGATGAGCGTTGGTCAGGAGTGTTTCGTCACTCATGCGGCGTCCTGCAACGGCATTACGGGGAACAATCGGTCGGCGACCGCGTCGCGCACCTCGGCATCGTGGAAGATGCCAATGATGGCGCGACCGGCGCGTTTGGCGTCCTGGATCATGCCAATCACCACTTCGCCGTTTTCGGCATCCAGCGACGCAGTGGGTTCGTCCAGCAGCAACACAGGATGGCCGCCGATGAAGCCACGCGCCAGGTTCACGCGCTGCTGCTCGCCACCCGAGAAGGTCGCTGGCGGCAGTCCATGCAGGCGCCGCGGGATGTTCAGGCGTAACAGCAGCGCGCGGGCCTGTTCGCGAGCTGCCTCCATTGTTTCGCCGCGGGCCGCCAGCACCTCCGCAACCACGTCCAGCGCGGGCACACGCGGCACCACGCGCAGGAACTGACTGACATAGCCAAGGGTGTTACGTCGCACGGCCAGGATGGTGCGCGGGTCAGCGGTGGCGATGTCGACCATGGCGCCGTGGTGGCGCACCAGAATGCGGCCAGCCTCGGCGCGATAGTTGCCATACAGGCTGCGCATCAGGGTCGACTTGCCGGCGCCGGAGGGTCCGGACAGCGCGATACATTCACCGGCATGCAGCTCCAGCTCGACGCTCGCCAACACCGGGATATGCACGCCGCCTTGCAGGTGCAGGGTGAAGCCTTTGGCCAGCGCTTCGGTGCGCAGCATCACCTCGGCGACGGTCTCTTCAGACTTTCGGCGTTCACCCATGGCCGATGCTTTCGTGACGCACAGGTTCGCATCCGCTCTGCCGCCTGATGAGGCCTGAAGGCCGAAAGCGCTGGTCGCGCACACGCGCGTATGCGGTCGCGGCTTGCCCGGACGACCGGGCCTCCGGCCTCGCCGATAGGGCAGAACCGCCATCGGGAAAGTACCATGCGCAGCTGCGTAGGAGTGCTGATCCGGTGCCGGAAGAAGCGGATCCGGATGACACTGGAAATCCGTATCTAACCCATCGGAGAGCGCGGCGCGACGCGAACCGCGCTCCGGTACTCCGATGACCACGATCGCTCCGCGCGATGCAAGATATTGCGATCATGCCTGCAACACCGAGCTGACCAGCAACTGCGTGTAGGGGTGTTGCGGATCGTCCAGCACTTGGTCGGTCAATCCGGTTTCCACGACGCGCCCGCGTTGCATCACGGCGATGCGTTGTGCCAGCAGACGTGCCACGGCGATGTCGTGCGTCACGAGCACCGCGGCGATGCCGAGCCGCGCCACCAGTGTGCGGATCAGGTCGAGCAATCGAGCCTGAACTGAAACATCCAAGCCACCGGTCGGTTCGTCCATGAACACCAGGCGCGGATGCGTCACCAACGTGCGGGCGATTTGCAGGCGTTGCAGCATGCCGCCGGAAAAGGTGCGCGGCAGGTCGTCGATGCGATTGGCATCGATCTCCACCTGGCGCAGCCATTCCAATGCGGCTTCACGGATGTTGCCGTAGTGTCGCGCGCCCTGCGCCATCAGGCGTTCGCCAACATTGCCGCCCGCCGACACCGTCATGCGCAGGTTCTGTCGCGGATCCTGATGCACGAAGCCCCAGTCGGACCGATGCAATGCGCGCAGCGCCGGGGCGGGCATGGCGTGCACATCGATCAGGTGCCCGGCGGGATCGCGGTACCACACCACGCCACGATGGGGCTTCAGTCGACCCGACAGCACATTCAGCAAGGTGGTCTTGCCAGAGCCCGACTCACCGACGATGGCCAGCATCTCACCGGGCCACAGGTCGATGTCGACTTCCACCAAAGCCGGGATCGCGCCGAACGACAGTGAGATACCGCGTCCCGCGAGCAGCGTGTCCTCGATCATTCCGCTGCCTCCTGCATGCCCTCGGTCCCGACATGGCCAGCCGCGCGCCGGTCGGTGCAGTAATCGGTGTCGGAACAGACGAACAGGCGGCCACCGCGGTCGTCCACCACGACCTCGTCGAGATAAGAGTCGGTCGCTCCGCACAGCCCGCACGCATGCGGTGCGCGGCCGGCGCGGAAGGGATGATCGTCGAAATCGAGTGATCGTACCTCGGTGTAGGGGGGGATTGCGTAGATCCGCTTTTCACGACCGGCACCGAACAATTGCAACGCCGGCATCATGTGCATCTTCGGATTGTCGAAGGCCGGGATCGGGCTGGGTGCCATCAGATAGCGTCGGTTCACCATCACCGGGTAATCATAGCTGATCGACACCTGGCCGAAGCGCGCGATGTCTTCATACAGCTTCACGTGCATCAGGCCGTAGTCGGCCAGCCCATGCATGCGGCGTGTCTCGGCGCGGCTGGGTTCCAGGCGCGACAGCGGTTCGGGCTGTGGTACCTGATAGACGATGATCTGGTCGTCGCGCAGCGTTTGCTCGGGAATACGGTGGCGGGTCTGGATCACGCTTGCCGCGCTGGTCTGCGTGGTGGTCGCCACGCCGGCGGTGCGGGCGAAGAACTTGCGGATCGATACCGCGTTCGTGGTGTCATCGGCGCCTTGGTCGATCACCTTCAACACGTCGTTCTGCCCCAGGATCGATGCTGTCACCTGAATGCCGCCGGTGCCCCAGCCATAGGGCAGCGGCATCTCGCGCGATCCGAACGGCACCTGGTGTCCGGGGACCGCCACGGCCTTCAAAACAGCGCGACGGATCATCCGCTTCGTCTGCTCATCCAGATAGGCGAAGTTGTAACCTTCCATGGGGTGCTTACCGTGCTTTCGTCGTCATGCCGGACCGCCGCGTGGCATCGAGGCGGTTGCGTGTGGCACGAAGACCAGGGGTTGATGCGGGGGCCAACCCCAGCATGACGGTCGGGGGGTCATTCCGCGGCCTCCGCGAGCTGGGCGGCTTCGGCGCGCATGCGGCGTACGCTTTCCAATTCGCTCTGGAAGTCGACGTAATGCGGCAGCTTTAGATGTTCGACGAAGCCAGTCGCCTCGATGTTGTCGGAATGGTACAGCACGAACTCGATATCTTGTGCCGGCGCCGTGACGTCCTCGCCCAGCTCCTCGGCGCGCATCGCGCGATCGACCAGGGCCATGGCCATCGCCTTGCGCTCGCATTGGCCGAACACCAAGCCGTAACCGCGGGTGAACTGCGGTGGCACGGTCTTGGACCCTTTGAACTGATTGACCATCTGGCATTCGGTCAGGGTGATGTCGCCGATATCGATGGCGAAACCAAGTCCCGGTGGCACCAGCTCCACCGAGACCTCGCCCATGCGGATCTCGCCAGCAAAGGGATGCGACCCGCCGTAACCGCGCTGCGTTGAATACCCCATGCCGAGCAGGAAGCCTTCGTCGCCGCGTGCCAGGGCCTGCAACCGCACATCGCGCGAGGCGGGAAAGCTGAGCGGCTCACGCGTCAGGTCACCGGGGTCGTTGTCAGCCGTGCCGTCGGTCTCGATCAGGCCTTCGTGATGGAGGATGTCGGTCACGCGTGGCGTCGGCGTCGTTTCGGCACTGCCTTCAGGTGCCGGCGGTACGTCAGCCGCGGCGGCGAGTGCGAAATCCAGTAGCCGGTGCGTGTAGTCGTAGGTCGGCCCCAACACCTGCCCGCCCGGCAGGTCCTTGAACACGGCGGAGATGCGCCGCTGCAGCGCCATGTGCGCGGTTTCGACCGGCAACGAGTAGCCGAAGCGTGGCATCGTCGTGCGGTAGGCGCGCAGCAGGAACGCGGCCTCGATCAGGTCGCCCTGCGCCTGTTTCACGGCCAGTGCGCCAAGCGCGCGGTCGTACAATGAGCCTTCGCCCATCGCGCGGTCGACCGCGCGGCCGAGCTGCTCCTTGATCTGCGCCAGCGAGACCTCCGGCACCGTCTTGTCGCCGCGCCGTGTCTCGGACAACCAAGCGTGCGCGTTGGCGATTGCCTGCTCGCCGCCTTTGACCGCGACATAGGCCATTACACTGCCTCCACTGTCACGCTGCGCGGCAAGGCGGCCAAGGTGGTGCCAGCGCACAGCACAAGGTCCACGCCGAGCGGAAAGCCTGCGCGATTGCGCTGCCAGATCGCAACGAAGTCGTCCGGCAGACCGGTTGCCGCCAAAGTGGCATCGGCACGCAGGCCAGGGCCGTGCAGGCGATAGCGCGGGCCTTCGTGCAGGCTGGCGACTTGCAGGATGACGGTAGCCGAGGTCTCCGGCTGCTCATGCGTGCCGGGCGACAGCGTCGCCAGATCCGGCAGACTGAGCGCCAGCGCAAAGGCCGCGGTTGTCGGTTGATCGGTAAACCCGGCACCGCAATGAAACGCGATCCAGTCGCGCGCCGGGTCGCAGGCCGCATCGCCCCACAACGGGGTGTCATGATCGATCAGCGTCAACAGCACCGCGGCGGTTGCGGGGACCAGAGGTGTCGGCACCGTCAGCCCCTCTCCCACCGTGGCCAACGTACCCGGCCG
>DATHNE010000199.1:0-2585 GCA_035486355.1 Acetobacteraceae bacterium | reverse complement strand
CGGCTGTGGCAAGAGCAGGGCATGGCGGTGTTGTTCATCACGCATGATTTGCAGGAGGCGATCACCCTGTCCGACCGAGTCGTGGTGATGTCCGCCGGTCCGGCAGGGCGACCACTCGCCGGATTTCCGGTCGAGCTCGCGCGGCCACGCGATGTGACGGAGGTGGTGCTGACGGAACAATACCGCGGCATCTACGCGGACATATGGAACGTGTTGCGTAACGAGGTACGACGAAGCCATGCGCACGAGGATTAGCGTCCGCCTGACACGCTATGCCTTGCTGCTCGGCGCGCTCGGGTTATGGGAAATCGGCGGCAGGACCGGCGTGATCGATCCGTTCTTCTTTCCGCTGCCGTCGAGCATTATCGCGCAGGTGGCGGAATGGGCCGCCACGCCGCGCATCTATGCCGATCTGGCGATCACGCTGACGGAAACGGCGCTCGGCTTCGGGGCCGGCACGCTGCTGGGTGTGATGCTGGGCTTGTGGCTCGGGCTCAGCCCGTTCGCCTCGCAGGTGCTGGAGCCGTTCATCAAGGCGTTCAACGCGATCCCGCGCATCGTGCTGGCGCCGATCTTTGCGTTGTGGTTCGGGCTGGGGCTCGCGTCGAAGGTGGCGATCGTCGTGACGCTGGTATTCTTCATGGCGTTCTTCAACACCTATCAAGGCGTGCGCGACGTCAACCCGGTGGTGCTGGCGAATGCGAAGCTGTTGCGCGCTCGGGGTGGGTTGCTGCTGCGGCATGTGTATTTGCCCTCGGCGGCGCAATGGATCCTGTCCAGCCTGCGTGCTTCGATCGGCTTCGCGGTGACCGGCGCGGTGGTGGGCGAGTATCTTGGCTCGGCGGCCGGCATCGGCCATGTCATCGCCCAGGCGGAGGGCTCGTTCGACGCGGTGGGCGTGTTCGCCGGCCTGACGGTGTTGGGATTGTTCGTGCTGCTGCTGGACGCCGGCATCAGCGTGGTGGAACACCGGGTCATCGTGTGGCGGCCGCAACAGGAACACAGGGGAGGTTGACCATGCGACGCAGGACTCTGCTGGCCACCGGATTGCTGTCGGGCCTTGTGCCATTGCGGGCCGGGCACGCGCAGGCGATCGAAAAGCGCGATGTCAGCGTGTCGATCGGAAGCTGGATCATCCAGTACCTGCCGCTGCCGGTCGCCGTGGCGCAGGGTTATTTCAAGGACGAAGGCCTCGACGTCACCGTCAACAACTTCGACGCGGGCGGATCGAAAGCATTGCAGGCGCTGCTCGGCGGATCGACCGACATGGTGGTCGGATTCTACGACCACACCATCCAGATGCAGGTGCAGGGCAAGGAGATCCGCGCGGTCATCCTGCTGAACCAGATTCCCGGCATCGTGGTGGCGGCGCGCAAGGACCTGGCGGGCGAGATCCACAGCGTCGCGGATTTGAAGGGACGGCGCGTCGGGATCACCGCGCTCGGCTCGTCCAGCGAGTTCCAGGTGCGGTACATGGCGGCGCGCGCGGGGCTGAAGCCGGACGACCTGACGCTGATCCCGATCGGCTCCGATGCCACGGCGATCGCGGCGATCGAGCATAAGGCGGTGGACGCGCTGAACGGCAACGATCCGGCGATCACGGTGATGCAGCAGCGCGGGCTGATCGACATCCTGGTGGATGCCCGCACGACCGAGGGCGCGGACAAGGCGTTCGGCGGCAAGTACCCGACGTCGGTGCTGTACACGACCGAGGCGTTCATCCAGCGCTATCCCGGCTCGGTGCAACACGTGGTGAATGCGTTCGCCCGCAGCTTGCGGTGTATCCACGACAGCACGCCGGAACAACTCGCGGCGATGATGCCGAAGGAGTTCGTGGTGGGGGACATGGCGACCTTCACCAGCGTGCTCGGCCACGCGAAGCCGGTGTTTCCGGTGAGCGGCCGGTTCAACGAGGCGGACCTGCTGCGGGCCAAGGACGTTGTCGCCAGCTTCAATCCGAAGGTGCATGCGGCGACGATCGATATCGGCCGGACCTACACCAACCGGTTTGTGGACGCCGCGCCCGGGGCCTGACCGGCCGCCGGCGGTTCCGTTTACGATATTACCAGGCATCGGGGCAGACTGCGCGGCAAGGGATGGTTCTGCGTCATGGTGGTAGAGGCGGCCTGGTGGAATGATACCAACCGCCCGAAACACTGATGCCAACCGCCCGTGAGGCCGACCCACGGCGTCTCGGGTGGCTCCCAATGTGTCATGGCCGGCCCCCGGGCGTTTGACCCGGGGGCCGGCCATGACACGAAACGCGCGTGCCACAGCGTCCGATCGGAATGTTGTGCGAAGCTCTACAAACCGGAATTTGCGGCCGGCACGAATCGGTACGGCGGGGCCAGCCATGCTCTGGCCCCGTTCGTGCAGGCATAGGAGAATTGGTGCGCCCGGGTAGCGGGCGGCCCGGTCGGCGGACCTGTGGCGTTACGTGCAAGGGCCTGCCGCCGGAGCGCAGGCGGCCGTGCAGGCTCGGCTTCGGAACGCACAATGTTCGTTGGTGCCGGCGGTGCAGCGGCGGCAGCCGATTGCCGCGACAACAGTAAGGCCATTGCCGTGGCGGCCGGAGCCGCGGCGGT
>DATHNE010000198.1:0-13948 GCA_035486355.1 Acetobacteraceae bacterium | reverse complement strand
CGCAGCATCGATGAAATATTCGACATCTCGACCAGCCGCTTCTTCGGTGATGCACAGGCCCGGCCGTACCAGGTCTGGCCAACAACCAGCCGCGACGGCCATCTGCTTTACGCCGGGATCTGGCCGCCGCAGGAGCCGCCGCCGATGCTTTGGCCGGCGAAGGGTGCTGCCGCACCGGCACAGCGGCGACGCGCAACCGGATCTGCGTCCCATCTCGGCGATCCGGTCATGGCGCACAATGTCTGGTGTGCGGAACGGGTGATGAACCGGGACATCCACATCCTGCTGCAGGGTGAAACCGGTACCGGAAAGGATACGTTTGCCCGCAGCATCCATCAAAGCGGCGAACGCCACGACAAGCCGTTCGTGGCCCTCAGCTGTGCGGCGATCCCGGAAACGCTGATCGAAAGCGAGCTGTTCGGCTACGATGGTGGCGCCTTCACCGGGGCACGTTCGGGCGGCATGCGCGGCAAGGTGGTCGCGGCGCACGGCGGCACGCTGTTCCTCGATGAGGTCGGCGACATGCCGCTCAGCCTGCAGGCGCGACTGCTGCGCCTGCTCGAGGAAAAGGAGGTGATGCCGCTCGGCCGCAGTCGCGCCATCATCGTCGATGTCCGCATCATCAGCGCTACCAACCGCGACCTTGGGCGGATGGTGCTTGAAGGCAGCTTCCGCAAGGACCTGTATTACCGGCTCAGCGGACTCACGCTGACATTGCCGCCCCTGCGCGAACGGCGCGACATCGAGCGACTGATCCACGCGATCGCGGCCGAGGAGAACGCCGACCAGCCCGTCGCGTTGGCGCCCGACGCGCTCGCCGCCCTGCTCGCCCATCGCTGGCCCGGCAATATCCGCGAACTTCGCAATGCGCTTGCGACCGCGATTGCGCTCGCCGCCGGCCAACGGATCGAGCGGTGGCATCTCGGCCACGATCTTGGTGACGATCGGCATACCGAGATTTCGGCAGCTGACGCATCGAACCCGCTCGCCATGGCCGAACGCGAACGGTTGCTGCTTGAGCTCAAGCGGCATCACTGGAACGCAACGGCAACGGCAGCGGCGCTCGGCATCAGCCGCAACACGCTCTACCGCAAGCTGCGCAAACATGGCGTTCGGGTGCGTGAGGACACGCTTGGGCAAGCTGACGCCAACCGCACCGCCGCCGTTCAGCCACCCGCGTAGATTAGGTGGTTGCGCGCGTCGAGCAGCGGAACACCGTAACTTTCAAGAATACGCGTGATCGCCGGTTGTTGTGCGGCGATCGCGGCATTGAGCTGCCGCCGCCAGGCATCGTCGCCGTGCCGCACGCCCATCACGATGCTGAACGCCATCGGTGGGCCATCGTCGGATTCATGCAGCAGCGGGGCGATGGCAACAGTGCCGCCGGAGCGGCTGGCGAAATAGCCGGCGATCGGCCCCCACAGGATGCCGACGTCGATCGTTCCGTTCGCCAGATCCTGGGTCATGTCTCGCGCCGGTGCGAAGAACCGCGTATTGACTGATAGCTGGTAGGCGTGCACGTGGTCGAGTAGGTCGTTCTGTGCAAGAATCGTTGCTGGCGGCGTGCCGGCGATGATGCCGATCCGTTTGCCCTTCAGGCGCGGGTCCTCCAGGCTCTGGATGCCGTCGAAGCCATTATGATTGCGGAAGATGAGCGCGTAGACCGAACGGTAATACGCGTTCGAGTTCTCCACCTCCCCGTTGCCCTGGGCGATGCCCATCACCACGTCGCAACGATAATTGTCCAGCGTTAGGCGTAGGAACCCGAACACCTGCGGCTGCCAGGTGAAACCGAGCCGCTTGCCCACCTCCTTGGCCAGCACCGCGGCGATCTGATTCTCGAAGCCTTGCTCGGTCTGGTTCGAGAACGGCAGGTCGCTCGGGTCGGCGCACACGCGGAACACCTGGGGATCGACCAGTTCGGCACCGATGCCCAGCCCGGGCGCCTGGGCGGACGCCCGGCCCGCGAATCCGACTAACAGCCCGAGCACAGCCAGCCGACCGAACAGGAATCGGGCCGGGAAATGTCCATCCGTCACATCTGAATTCCAAGGCATTTGTACGAGGCGGCATCGAAATCAGCGGGCGCGGGCGCGTGCTTCTCCGGCCGGCCGCGGCCGAGTGCGTCGGTCGAGCGGGCGCGCAGATAGGTGTAGATTTCCTGGATGAAGCACATCACATTCTTGTCATCGCCGAAGGCGGGCATCACCAATTGCTGCGCCGTGTTCACGGTTTTGATACCGGCTGCGACGTCGGCGATGAACTGCGAATAATCGATCTGCTTCAGCACCGGCGTCAGCGCTGGCGCATAGGACGACCCCGACCCGTCCGGTCCGTGGCAGCGCATGCACGTATCGTTGTAGCGCAAATAGCCGATGAAGGTGCCCCAATCGACGGTGCCATCCTGGGCAATCTTGTAGGTCGGCGCACCGTCCTTGTCGGTCCACATGCCGCCCGTTTGATTGACCGGTTGCGGATCGCCCGGCCCGGCCGCAAATGCGACGATGCGGCAGGCCGTGGCGAGGGCGAGGGCCGCCAGAACGATGCGTCGAACACCTTTCACAGCTGCAGGTTCCTTTGTGGTGTGAAGAGCGGAAGGGCCGGCACCCCATCGGAGGGATGCCGGCCCAGGTCTTGTTACACGTCCGACCCGTCGTGACTCACGATCCGGGCAGCGCGAACACCGTCAGTTGTCCACCAAGTGTGGTGTAGTCCTTCAGCGCCGCATAGCCGCCGACCGCGCCCAGCCCGGCGTGCGGATCCGTAAGACCCGCGGCTAAGCCAATTCCCGCCCAGCCGCCAACGCCCGATAACACGGCAACGTACTGCTTGCCGCCATGCATGTAGGTGATCACGTTGCCGATGATGCCCGACGGCGTCTTGAAGTCGTAGAGAATCTTACCCGTCTTGGCATCGACCGCGCGCAGGTATCCTTTCAGCGTGCCATAGAACACCACCCCTCCAGCGGTGGTGAGCGCGCCGCCCCAGTCGGAGAACTGGTCGTCAATGCTCCACGCCGTCTTGCCGGTCACCGGATCGAACGCGATGAAGCGGCCCATATAGCCACCCGGCCCCGGGAACATCGACAGCGTCGCCCCGACATAGGGCTGACCCGCGGCGTAGGCCACCGGATAGGGCTCATAGTCCATGCAGACATGGTTGGTTGGTACGTAGAACAGCTTTGTTTCGGGATCGAATGCCGCCGGCTGCTCATCCTTGGACCCGAGCGCCGCCGGGCAGATCCCGGTATAGTTCACGTTCACCCCGCTTGAACCCGGTGCGAACTTGTCGACGACCTCCGGACGGCCGTAGTTCGCGCTCGACTTGTTCATGTCGATGCCGGTGGCCCAGTTCACCGCGGGATCGAACTTGTGCGCGGCGATCAGTTCGCCATCGGCGCGGTTCAGCACATAGCTGAAGCCGTTCCGATCGAAGTGCACCAACGCCGGTACCGGCCGGCCGTCGACTGTCAGGTCGGCCAGGATCATTTCGTTGACGCCGTCATAGTCCCACTGGTCGTGCGGCGTCATCTGGTAAACCCATTTGGCGACGCCGGTGTCAATGTCGCGGGCGAAGATCGTCATCGACCACTTGTTGTCGCCCGGCCGCTGGTTCGGGTTCCAGGTCGAGGGGTTGCCCGAGCCGTAATAGAGCAGGTTCAGTTTGGGATCGTAGGAATACCAACCCCAGGTGTCGCCGCCGCCGATCTTCCACTGGTCGCCTTTCCAGGTCTTGACGCTGGAATCCGCGCCCACCGGCTTGCCAAGCGACATCGTCTTCTGCGGATCGACGAGGATCTGGTTGTCCGGCCCCTCCGAGAAGGCCTTCCACAATATATGCCCGTCGGCGATGTCGAGCGCCGCCACGAAGCCCTGCACGCCGAACTCGCCGCCCGACACCCCGAGGATGACCTTGTTGCCAACCACCATCGGCGCCTCGGTACCGGTCGCGCCATCCTTGTAGCTGGCAAGCGTCTGCTTCCAGGCCTCCTTGCCGGTCATGGCATCCAGCGCCACGACCGTGTTGTCCGCCTGGTGCAGGATGATCTTGCCGTCGCCGTAGGCGACACCGCGATTGACCGTGTCGCAGCACATCACCGGGATCACTTCGGAATTCTGCGTCGGCGTGTACTGCCACAGGATGCGCTCCGCATGATCAAGATCGAGCGCAAATACGGTGTTGGGAAACGGCGTGACCAAGTACATCACGTTGCCGATTACCAACGGTTGGCCCTCATGGCCGCGCAGCACGCCGGTCGAGAAGGTCCACGCGACCTGCAGGCGGCTGGCATTGGTCGCGTTGATCTGCGTTAGCGACGAATAACGCGTGTTGGCATAGTTCAGTGTCGGCATCGCCCAGTTGTCGGCAGAGGCCGCCGCCTTCTCCAACGTGGGAGGCGCGGTCTGCGCCCATGCCGCCGGTCCCACCGGCAGCGCACACAGCAACGCCCCCAGCGCGGCGCAGCCGACACCAATTCCGATGCGTGTCATCTCGATTCCTCCCTTGGGGCCGTGTCCGGCTCCCATTTGAGTCTTGCCGCAAGACCTTTGCCGGACGCGGCAATCGGCGCCGCTTCACCCGCTCGGCTGGGCATCGATGCGGCGTCCTCCCGCGCCGCGATTGCCCGCACATGCGCGCGCCCTCCCGTCAGGGACAGAGGCAGCGCATCCAACGCACCAGACGCAAACACCGTGCCAACCTGGTATCGTCTGGCTTTGTCGCGTTATTTCAGGAAGATACCGGTCCGCACGCGGGGCGCCGCGGCGGTGTGCGCATCAAAGCCGTGACAGCCGGGCCGATGCAGCGGGACACTTTGTCACCCCGCAGAGACAGCGCCGCACCGACCGTTGCGACACCAGCCAATCGACAGGCATGCGGCATCCGGCGGCCGCAACCATCGGTCGATCCTGCAAGGCGCCGGTGCCGGTTCAGAAGCAACGCACCTCACCCTCTGCCTCGGCCTCGCGCAGGCGGCGCACGATCTGCTTCGCCGCGTCGGTCTGGAATTCCATGGCAAGGAAGCTCTTCGCCTGCTGCATCCGGAGCACCGTCTCGGCCGAGAGGTAATCCTGATACGGCAGGATCGAAGCGATCACGTCGATCGCACAGGAACAACGATCCAGCGCCTCGTGCGTCTGCCCGTTCACCGCCATGCAGCCGAACACGTAGTCCGCGCGCGTCGCGGTCGGATAGTCGTTGGTGGTGCCGCCGGTGGCAACCTCTGGAACGTTCCCGGCAGCGTCGCTGCCGGGCGTGGCGGCAAAGGCGATCAAAGGACAGGCGAACAAGGCGAGTGCCAGCAATTGTCCCATGTTTCCCCCAATCGTCTCCGCATCGTTTTTGGATGCGCGCGTGCGATGCCTCACGTCCCTGTGGGCGCGCTGGCTCGTGCGGCCATGCGCCCACCACCGCATGCGCACCTCGGGTTCGCCGGCGCAGCTTGCAACCGCATCCGCCGAAGCGAAAGATGGTGCCCGCGACTCAGCTTGTGACGCAGACATTGCCATCGGTGTCACGCATCCCGCCGGGCACGCCGCGCAAACCAGTGCGCCGGTCGGGCAGGCGCATCATGGGAAGGGATCGTTTGCCGTGCCGGCCTCGCGCTCCTCGCCACCAACGCCTCGCCGCACGATCCTCGCCGCGGCCGGCGCAGCGGCCGCGCTTGGCCTCGCTGGCGCGACCGCGCCGCGCCCCACCCGCGCGGCAGAGGCACTGCCCGTCGTGCGCCTCGGCGTTCTCGCCTTCGGCACTGTCCAGTGGGTCGCCGGCGTCATCCAGGACCACGGCCTTGACCGCGCCCACGGGTTCACGCTGCGAACGAACCCGCTCGCCGACAACGCAGGCGCGAAGGTGGCGCTGCTTGGCGACGCTGCCGACATCATCGTCTCGGACTGGCTGTTCGTGGGCACCGAGCGGCAGCACGGGCTCGCGCTCTGCTTCGCCGTGTTCTCTGCCGCGACCGGCGCTGTCGTGCTCGGTCGCAATGCCCCCGTGCCCACGCTGAAGGATCTTGCCCATCGCCGCCTGGGCGTTGCAGGCGGCCCATACGACAAGTCCTGGATGATCGTGCGCGCCGCTGCACGTTGGCAGGGGATCGACCTCGCGCAGGCGGCGGACGTGGTCTACGCCGCGCCGCCGCTGCTCAACGCCAAGCTCGAGCAGGGTGCGCTAGATGCCGCGCTGACCTATTGGAATTTCGCCGCGGCGCTCGAGGTCGCGGGCCTACTCCCACTCGTTACCGTCTCGGCCTGCGCCGAGACGCTCGGCCTGCCGGCGCATCCCCCGCTGATCGGCTACGTCTTCAAGCAGGCCTGGGCGGAGCAGAACCGCCCCCTGATCGACGGCTTCCTCGCCGCTGCCGCGGCCGCCGAGGACCTGCTGGTGCGCTCGGATGCCGCCTGGGACGCGATCCGCCCACGCATGCATGCCGACGACGACCACCTGTTTCGGCGCCTCCGCGATGGCTTTCGTGCCGGCGTCGTCCACCCCAGCCCGGCGGCCGAGGCGGCGGCGGCGACCCGGCTGTTCAGTATTCTCCACGAGCTTGGGGGGGACGCGGCCACTGGCGGGCTTGATCGGCTGCCGGACGGCGTCTTCTGGGCCGCACCATCGTGAATCGCCGCACAGCGCTGCTGCGTGCGCTGTCGCTTGCCGGCTTGCTCGGCCTGTGGTGGGCAGTGGCACTGATCGCCCGCAACCCGGCGCTGCTGCCAGCACCGCCCGCGGTGTTGGACTTCGCCTGGCGGGCGACGCTGTCGGGGGCGATGCCGCGCAACATCGCCATCACCAGCCTGCGGGTTGCCGCCGCCTTCGCGATCTCGATGCTGTCCGGCAGCGTCATTGGTTATGTCGCCGGCCGCTCGGCGCGGGCGGACGCGCTGATCGACCCCTGGCTGGTGATCTTGCTCAACCTTCCCGTGCTGGTGGTTGTCGTCCTGTGCTACATCTGGATCGGTCTCAACGACGTGGCGGCAGTGCTGGCGGTCGCCCTGGTCAAGGTGCCCACCGTCATGGTGACGGTGCGCGAGGGTGCCCGCGCGCTGGATCCAGGCTTCGACGAGCTGGCAAGCGTCTACCGCCTGCGCCGGCGTCAGCACGTCCGTCGCATCGTCATCCCGCAGCTTGCGCCTTACCTTGCCGCAGCGGGCCGCAGCGGCCTGTCGATCACCTGGAAGATTGTGCTGGTCGTCGAGCTGCTCGGCCGGCCGAACGGCGTCGGCTTCGAACTCGACGAGCTGTTCCAAACCTTCGATGTCGCCGGCATTCTGGCCTACGGGTTCGCCTTCGCGATCCTGATGCTTGGGGTGGAGGCCGCCTTGCTACGGCCCTGGGAGAGCCACGCCAATGCCTGGCGGCGTTAGGGTGGGCCAACATGCCGGGCCAGGTGGCACCGGCTTGGCGGATGCCGGTACGGGCGGTAACGGGCTGTTGGTGCACATCGCGGAGAAATCCTACGCCGATGCCGCCGGCAGCCGGCGCCAGGTGCTGCGTGAGGTCGCCTTCGGCGGTAAGGGCGGCGAGGTCATCGCGGTGCTGGCGCCCTCGGGCGCCGGCAAGACGACCATCCTTCGCATCATCCTCGGGCTCGACCGGGATTTCTCCGGCGAGGTCCGGCTGCCGCCCGGCCAACTTGGCGTGATGTTTCAGGAGCCGCGCTTGCTACCCTGGCTCACCGTGGAAGCCAATCTCCGGCTCATCGGTCGCGGTGATGCCCGGCAGCGCGCGGCGCTGCTGGCGGACCTGGGCCTTGCCGGCATCGAGGCCCTGCATCCGAAGGCGCTTTCACTTGGCATGGCACGGCGAGTGGCACTGGCGCGTGCACTCCTCGGCGGGCCCGCCATGCTGGTACTCGACGAACCATGCGCCTCGCTCGATCCGCAATCGGCCGCCGACCTGGTGCGCCTGTTGGTGCAGGCGGCCCGCCGCGACGGCACGCTGGTGCTGCTCTCGACGCATGATCTCGACCAGGTGCTGGGGTTTGCCGATCGCCTGCTGCTGCTTGCCGGCAAGCCGGCACGGCTCGCGGCGGATTGTCCGACCCGCGTGGGAGCCTCCGGTGCCGGCGCGCGCGCGCAGTTCAAGCAGGGCCTGCTGGATCGTTTTCCGTTCCTCAACGCCACGTCGTCAGAACCGGCCGCATCGTAACCGGTGGCCGGGTGCGATCATCGAACAATCCGGCTGACTGCGTCACTTGCACCGCGCGAGGTTCTGCTCTTCGATGCCGGGGATCTTCGATGCTGCGAACCTGACGGGATGACCGCCCGTCGGACGGGAGGGAAATCGACCAATGGCCCCAACGTGGCCATCTGCGGACGATTTCGCGCCAACCGAGCCGGTTCAAGGCAGGCGCGCGGTGCTGGGCGCGTTCGCAGGTGCCGTCGGTACCGGCCTCATGCGCCCGGTGGCCACAACACCAGACCAGCCACCCACCGTGGCGCCCGCACCCCCGCCGCAGGCAGCGACACCGACAGCGGCGACGCTCTCGATCGGCTATCTGCACTGGCTGCACAGCGTCGAGACGATCTCGCTGGTCTTCACGCCCGCAGCGGACAATGGCCGCGCCGGCGCCGAGGTCGGCATCGATGACAACAACACGACCGGTCGCTTCCTCAACCAGAACTTTACGCTCGAGGTCGCCGAGGTTCGCACGAACGATGATCCTGGCGCTGCACTCGACAAGTTGATCGCCAAGGGCATCCGTCTGGTGGTGACCGATCGCCGGGCGGCCGACGTGCTCCGCCTGGCCGACGCCGGCGCCCCACACGGCGTCACCCTATTCAACGCCGGCGCGCCAGACGATGCGCTGCGGGAACAAAATTGTCGCGCCAACGTTATCCATACCGCACCGAGCCACGCGATGCTCGCCGACGCGCTCGCGCAATACCTGATCTGGAAACGCTGGCCGCGCTGGTTCCTGGCCTACGGCGAGGCGCCCGACGACCTGCTGCTGGCCGATGCCTACCGTCGCGCGGCAAAGGTGTTCGGCGCCCATATTGTCGCCGACCGGCAATACAAGGGCGAGGCAGGCTCGCGCGAGACGGATACCGGCCTGATCGAGTTGCAGAAGCAGCTTCCGGTGTTCACCCAGAACGCGCCGGAGTACGATGTGCTGGTGAGCGCCGACGCGCACTCGGTATTTGCCGGCTACTTGCCCTATCGCACCTGGGATGCGCGCCCCGTCGCCGGGTCGGCCGGCCTGATCCCGACAAGCTGGGATCCGAACAGCACGGAATTCGGCGGCAAGCAGATGCAGGACCGCTTCGCCGCCCGCGCACGCCGTCTGATGACCGCGCTCGACATGAACGCCTGGGTCGCGGTGCGGATGATCGGCACCGCGGCAAGCTATGCCCAGTCGCTCGATCCCGACGCGATCATGGCCTACATGCGCGGCCCGCACTTCCAGCTTGGCGCCTATCGCGGGCTCAGCCTGTCGGTCCGCAGCTGGAACGGCCAGGTGCGCCAGGCGATCCTGCTCTCCGATTCCGGCCGCACCGTGGTGTCGATGTCGCCGCAGCCGGGATTCCTGCATCAGTTCACCGTGCTCGACACGCTTGGTACCGACCAGCCGGAGACCACCTGCAAACTGCCGGCGGCAGGCCAGAAAACCTGAGGAGGCGGCCATGCGTCACGCACCCGTGCTCGGACTGATCCTGACGCTGTGCGCGACCTCGCCCGCCCGGGCGTACATGGCGTATGCCTCGAACGAAAAGGACAACACGGTCAGCGTCATCGACCTCGCGACCAATCAGGTGGTGAAGACGGTGCAGAGCGGCCAACGGCCGCGCGGCATGGCGCTGACGAGCGATGGGGCGCGGCTGCTGGTCTGCCTCGGCGATTCCAACCGGATCGACATCTATGACACGAAGAGCTGGCAGGTGGTCGGCGCGATCGACACGCCGGATCCCGAATACGCAGCGCTGCGCGAGCCGGAGAACAACCCGCTGTACGTCTCCAACGAGAACAACGCGCTGATCACCGTGTGGAACATCGATACCAGGAAGATGCTGGTGCAGATGCCCACCGGGGTCGAGCCTGAGGGCATGGCGGTCAACCCGGACGGGCAGTTGATCGTCAACACCACCGAAACGACAAACATGGCGCAATTCTTTTCCTACCGCACCGAAAAGAACCTCGCCAACGTGCTGGTCCCACCGCGGCCGCGCTGGGCCGCGTTCACGCATGACGGCAGCGAAGTCTGGGTCTCTTCCGAGCTGGGTGGCGCGGTCACGGTGATCGATGCCAAGAGCTTTAAGGTCCTCGATACCATCCATTTCGACGTGCAGGGCCTGCGCAGCACCTTCATCCAGCCGGTCGGCATCGCCATCACCCGCGACGACAAGCTCGCCTTCGTTGCGCTTGGTCCAGCAAACCGTGTCGCGGTGGTAAGCGTGCCGCAGCACAAGGTGCTGTCGTACGTCTCGACCGGAAATTCCCTCTACAACGCGACAGTGAAGAAATATCTGCTGGTCGGTCAGCGTCCCTGGCACATGGCCTTCACGCCGGATGAGAAATACCTACTCACCGCCAACGGCCTGTCGAACGACGTGTCGGTGATCAGTGTGTCGGATTTGCGTGTCGTCAACACAATCCCGGTCGGGCAACAGCCATGGATGGTCCTGGTATCGCCGCACTGACCGCGCAGGCGACGGTCGCCGGGTCCGCGGACCTCGACGTGACGCCCGCGCTATGCGTCGAAGCGGTGAGCCATGCCTACGGCGAGCGGCGGGCATTGGTTGACGTGAGCCTCAGCGTGCCGCGCGGCGGCTTCGTCGCGCTGCTCGGCCTCAATGGCGCGGGCAAAACCACGCTGTTCTCGCTGGTTACCCGGCTGTTCGACACGCGGCACGGCCGGATCAGCGTGCAGGGCTTCGACGTATCACGCCACCCCAGCGCCGCGCTGGCCGAACTTGGCGTGGTGTTCCAGGCGCGCACGCTGGATCTGGACATCACCGTGCGCGACAACCTGCTGTATCACGCGGCACTGCACGGCATGGGCGGGCAGCGGGCGCGGGCACGCGCTGCGGCGGTACTGGACGATGTCGGGCTCGCCGATCGGGCACGCGACAAGGCGCGGGTGCTGTCCGGCGGGCAGATGCGCCGCGTCGAGATCGCGCGCGCGCTGGTGCACGAGCCGAGCGTTCTGGTGCTGGACGAACCGACTGTCGGGCTCGATGTCGCGTCCAAGGCAAGCATCGTCGAGCAGGTGCGCACGCAGGCGCGCACGCGCGGCGTCGCCGTGTTGTGGGCGACCCATCTGCTCGATGAGATCGAGCCAGGCGATCATGTCGTCGTGCTGCATCACGGGCGTGTGCTCGCGGCCGGCGAGATGTCGGAGATCGTCACAGCGACCGGCGCAACGGACCTTCGTGCGGCGTTCCGTTCCCTGACCGGTGCCGCCGTGCCGGCGCCGGACACCGCGGAGGACAGCGCATGAGCGCGACCATTGGCACGCTCGACCGCGCGCGCCACCGCCTGACGCCCAGTGGCTACGTCATCTGCATGCGCGGGGTGATGTGGCGCGAGGCGCTGCGCTTCGTGCATCAGCGCGGACGGTTTATTGCAGCCCTCGTTCGCCCGCTGGTGTGGCTGGTGATCTTCGCCGCCGGTTGGCGCGAGGTGCTTGGCGTCTCGATCATGCCGCCGTATCACACCTACATCCTCTACAGCACCTATGTCGTGCCGGGCCTGCTGGCGATGATCCAGTTTTTCTACGGCATGCAGTCGTCGCTCTCGATGGTCTATGACCGTGAGATGGGCAACATGCGTGTGTTGTTGGTCAGCCCGTTCCCGCGCTGGTTCCTGCTGGTCTCGAGGCTCACCGCCAGCACGGTGATCTCGGTGATCCAGTGCTACGCCTTCCTGGTGCTGGCGTGGCTCTGGGGCGTGGATCTGCCAGGCACGGGCTGGATCTCTGTGCTACCGGCGCTGATCCTCGGTGGCTTTATGCTGGGCGCGATGGGCATGGTGCTGTCGTCCATGGTGCGACAGCTTGAGAATTTCGCTGGCGTGATGAATTTCGTGATATTTCCGATGTTCTTCGCATCTTCGGCGTTGTACCCGCTGTGGCAGGTGCAGCAGGCGAGCCCCATCCTCTACCAGGCGTGTCTGCTCAATCCCTTCACTTACGCGGTCGAACTCTGCCGCTTCTGCCTTTATTCCACCTTAGAACCCGTCTCGCTTGCGGTCGTGTTCGGCTGCACCGTGGTTTTCACCGCCGCGGCAATCCTTGCCTACGATCCGGCGCGCGGCCTGATGGCGCGACGCCCGCGCCCCGGCGCATGACGGGGCAACCGGCGCGCCTTGAGCGGACCTGGCGCCTTGGCATCGCCGCCGCTGTGCTGCTGCTTCTCACGGCCGCCGCGCCGCCGTCGCCGCCCGGCGCATCGGCGGCGGTTGATCCCAACTGGCCCTGCCAGCAGATCAAGATCGACCACATGTCACTTGTCACGATGTGGAGCGGCCCGCCGCTGGAGAAGTATCTCGACGACTGGCAGCATTATCCCGCGGCCGCGGCGCTTGCCCAGCGTCTTGCCGAGCGTCGCGTGCCCGTGACGCAGGCCCAGGCGGAGATCACTGCCTTCGCCAAAGCTGCCGGCGACCAGCGACAGACCGCGATTCTCGCCTTGATGGGTGGACTATTTTCGTTGCTCGACCAGGAGCGGTTCGCGGTCGTGCAGGGCCTCGACCGCTTCGGCGCGCGGCAGCAGAGCTACGCGGCCCAGATCCGCGATGAGATCACCGCCTTGCATACGGCCCAGGATGCGCCGCAGCCCGACCAGCCGGAGGTGACGAAACTCTCCGGCCAGGTCGACTGGGACACGCGTGTGTTCGCCGATCGGAAAAGCATGATCGCCTATGCCTGTTTCGTGCCGGACGAGATCGAGCATCGGCTCTACCAACTGGCGGGCACCGCATCCAATCTTCTGCCCTGAAAGCGGCGGATCTCGGGCCCTATCTGCGCCGCGAGCAGTCGGGAGGAGGATTGTCACTGTGGGCACCGAGGCGTCGACGAAGCGGGCGCGGTAGCCCGGCCGCGAGCATACAAGTCATCCCGTCGCCACCCGCGTCCGTCGCACGTTTCTTCTGTTGCGCGCCCCCCCCCGCCAACTCCCATGGCGCCTCCGCCAGCACCGTCTCCCATACCCCGGCCAGAGGGGCCACCGCGATCTCCACCGTGGTCACCAGATCCAACGCGCTGCTGGTGGGATGTGCAGACAGGTGTGCCATCCACCGCGGAGGACCTCCGGCGTCAGCGTCGGCCGTGAGCCGCCTGACAGGTAGGCCGTGGCGGGCGACCCATCCGGCCGCAAACGCCGCCCGGCTCCAAACGCCTGATGTCGGTACCGCGCAAACGCGCTAAACGACGAACGTCAGCGACCACAGCCGGAGCCTCCCATGGCCTTCCAATGCACCATCCCGGCCGTCCCCACCGTACAGCGCAACGATGCCGACGTGCGCATCACCCGCTGGGATTTCCCCCCCGGCGCGGTGACCGGCCAGCACACCCACGGCTGGCCCTATGTCGTCGTCATGCTGACCGACGCGATCATGCGCGTAGATGACGGCACCAACGTCACCGAGACGCGCCGCGCCGCCGGCGACGCCTATCACCGCCCCGCTGGCGTGGAGCACGACGTGATGAATGGTGCTGACGTGCCGATGTCGTTCGTGGAGGTGGAGTTCAAGCGCCCGCAGGCGCTGGCGTTTGGGTGAGAGCAGCAGTGGCACGTCTGACGGGGCATACCGCTGGGCGGGGCCACGGGTGCCGTCCATTGGCGTGAAGATCACATGACGGTGTTTTATACTTTGATCAGGTGACGATCCGAAAATTTTCCGGGCGAATGATACGGAAGTTGTCGGAGACGGCGTCGCAGATTGCGGGCCAGTTTTGCCGCACTTCGTCGCGCAGAAAGGTTAGAATTGCGGTTGTGAAGTCGGCGAAGCGCTG
>DATHNE010000197.1:0-4110 GCA_035486355.1 Acetobacteraceae bacterium | reverse complement strand
TCGACGGCGATGGTGTCATCGCGCCCGGCGAGACCACCGATGAAACCTTCACCGTCAAACTGCGTATCGACAAGCGCGGTGACATGATCACCGCGGACTTCACCGGCTCTGACCCTGCCGTCCCAGGCCCGATGAACGCGCCGCTGACGGTGACCGCATCCGGCGTGTTCTGTGCGTTGAAGATGATCGCCGATCCGAAAAGTCTGATCCCGCCCAATTCGGGCTGTTGGCGACCGGTCACCGTCACCGCGCCCCCGGGCTGTGTGGTGAATGCGCAGCATCCGTCGCCGGTGGTCTACGCCAATCACGAGATTTCCCATCGCGTCGCCGATATGGTGATGGGCGCAATGCATCGTGTCTCGCCGCGCACCGTGATGGCGGGGTCGCAGGGCACCTCGGCGGTGATCACCTTCGGCGGTATCGACCCGCGCAGTGGCGATCGTTACGTCAGTTACGAGTCCGTCAAAGGCGGTTTCGGCGCGCGCCCAGTGAAGGACGGTATCAACGCGGTGGCCTCCACTGTCTCCAACATGATGAACACGCCAATCGAAATCCTGGAGATGAGTTTCCCGCTGCGGGTCGAAGAATACGCGCTGGTCCCTGACAGCGGCGGCGCCGGACAATACCGTGGCGGCCTCGGCGTGCGGCGTGTCTGGCAGGTACTCAACCACCAATCCCATGCCGCGGTCTGCTGCGAGCGCAGCGTGACACCGCCCTTTGGCCTGGAAGGTGGCGCCCCCGGCGCGCCAGCGAAGATCGAACTGATCCTGCCCCACGGCAACGCTCGCAAGCTGAACAGCAAAGGCGGCTTCCTCGTGCCAGCTGGCGCGCGTGTCGCGTTGGAAGCTCCCGGCTCCGGCGGGTTCGGCCTGCCCGCGGCGCGCGATCCGGCCCGGCTTTCCGAGGATATCGCCGACGGCTACGTTACCCGGGCCGCCGCCCGCCGCGACTACGGCATCGACCCCGTATGAGGACCCCGCAATGACCTATGTGGCTCCGAATTCCATCCAGGCCCGCGACATCGCGTCGGTGGTACACCCGCAAACCAATCTGGCCCGCCACCTGGAAGTAGGCCCGCAGGTCATCGAGCGCGGCCAGGGTATCTACATCTGGGATGACGCCGGCACCCAGTTCCTTGACGCCGCCGCCGGCTTGTGGTGCGCCTCGCTCGGCTACGCCAGCGAACGCCTCGCCAAGGTCGCGTATGAGCAGATGCGCAAGCTCGGCTACTACCATCTGTATCGCGGCACCACGAACGAACCGGGGGTGGAGCTGGCGGAAAAGCTGCTGTCGATCGCACCGGTGAAGATGAGCAAGGTGTTGTTCCAGTGTTCCGGATCTGAAGCGAATGACACCGCGATCAAGCTGGTTTGGTATTATCAATCCGCAATCGGCAAGCCGCACAAGCGCAAGATCATCGGCCGCAACATGGGCTATCACGGCAGCACGTCGGCTTCGATTAGCGCCTCCGGCAAGCCCGACATGCACGCGGATTTCGGCCTGCCGTTCTCCGACTTCCGCCACACTGAATACCCGCACTACTACCGCCGCCACGAAGACGGCGAGAGCGAGGAAGCCTTCGCCACCCGCATGGCCGATGCGCTTGAACAACTGATCCTGACCGAAGGGCCCGACACGGTCGGCGGTTTCATCGCCGAACCGGTGATGGGCGCCGGGGGTGGTCTGATCCCGCCGCGCACCTACTGGGACAAGATGCAGGCGGTATTACGTAAATACGACATCCTGTTCATCGCCGACGAGGTGATCTGCGGTTTCGGCCGCACCGGCAACATGTGGGGCAGCATCACCTACGACCTGAAGCCCGACATGATTTCGTCCGCCAAAGCGCTGTCCGCCGCGATGCAGCCGATCTCGGCGCTGATGGTGAACGAGAAAATCTTCTCGGCGATGGTCGACGAGAGCAAGAAGCTGGGCAACTTCGCCCATGGCTTCACCTATGCCGGCCACCCTGTCGCCACTGCCGTGGCGCTGGAAGTGCTGCGTATCTATGACGAGATGGACATGGTACCGCACGTCCAGCGCGTCGGCGCCTACATGCAGCAGGTGCTGCGTCGCTTCGCCGATCACCCGATCATCGGCGACGTGCGCGGCGTCGGTCTAATGTGTGGCATGGAGATGATGAAAGACAACGCAACGCGCACGCCATTTGATCCCGTGCGCAAGGTCGGCGCGGTCGCCGAGAAGCACGCACGCGCGAACGGGCTGATCCTGCGGTTCATCGGCGATCGTATGGCCTTCTCACCGCCATTGATCATCACCGAGGCCGAGGTCGACGACATGGCGGCGCGGTTGCAAAAGGTGCTGGATGCCACGTGGTCCGAACTGCGGACAAATTGAATTCATCAAGGGAGGAAAAACGATGTCGGATGTGCAACCGGTCTGCGCGCAGAAAAGCCCGTATCGAATTGAGGTGGAAGCGGGGAAATCCTACTGGTGGTGCGCCTGCGGCAAGAGCGCCAGCCAGCCATTCTGCGATGGCTCGCACCGGGGCAGCCGGTTCAGTCCGATCGAGTTCAAGGCGGACGAGACGGTAACGATCTCGTTCTGTGGCTGCAAGCAAAGCAGCAACCAGCCAAGGTGTGACGGCACCCATCGCGGGCTGTAGAGCGCCGTAACCTAGCTCCCATCCTGCCGTCGTGGCCGGGCTTGTCGGGCCATGACGGGTTGGCGGAGGAGGTGACGTCCAAGGAGGAAACACCAATGAAGATCGATGATGTCTCGCTGACCATGTTCGCCTGGGACGGCATTCCCGCGACGCGTTACCATCAAGGCGCGCTTTCCTCCACCAAGAGCAGTCTCGGTCTGCTGCGCATCCACACCGATGCCGGTCTCGAAGGTCACGCCTTCCTCGGCGCCGCCACCAATCCCGCTTCCATGGATGGCCCCCAGCTTATTCGCTCGCTGAAACCGATGCTGATGGGCCAGGACCCACTCGAGCGCGAACGTATCCACGCCGGCATGCGTCTGATCAACCGCGTCGTCAGCTATCGCACCATCGGCGCGGTCGACACCGCGTTGTGGGACCTCGGCGGCAAGATCGCCAATCTGCCGGTGCACGCGCTAATGGGAACGTTTCGCACCTCCATCATGGGCTATGCCAGCTCCCAGGTGCTGCCCGACGCCGCGGCGTATGTCGACCAGGCGCAGGAATTCAAGGCGAAGGGCTGGCGCGCCTACAAGATCCATCCGCCACGCGAGCCGGAGGCAGACATCAAGGTCTGCATCGCCGTGCGTAAGGCGGTCGGCGACGATTTCCGCGTGATGCTCGATTCCACCTGGAGCTATGACTACACCCAGGCCCTGCGCGTTGGCCGCGCCATCGAGGAGCTGGGCTTCTATTGGTATGAAGATCCGCTCGCCGATGAAGACATCTACAACTATGTGAAGCTGCGTGAGAAACTTGATATCCCGATCATGGCGACCGAGTTCCCCGCCGGCGGTCTTGATACGTACCCGATCTGGCTGACTGAGAAAGCCACCGACTACCTGCGTGGCGACATCCCGAACAAGGGCGGCCTCACCACGATGCTGAAGACCGCGCACCTCGCCGAGGCGTTCGGGCTGAAGTATGAAATCCACCACTCCGGCAACTCGCTGAATAACCTGGCCAACCTGCACCTGTGCATGGCGCTGCGGAACACCACGATGTTCGAGGTGCTGCTGCCGCACGGCGCACACAAGTTCGGCATGAAGACCGAGATCGACATCGACAAGGACGGCCTGATGCACGCGCCGACCGGCCCGGGACTGGGTGCGGATATCGACTTTGACGTGATCGAGCGCAATACCGAGGCCGTGCTGCGCTAGCCACTGTCATCGCGCGGAGCGTGAATGATGAAGCAGTCTGGTGCCTCATGGGCACGAGATTGCTTGGGTCGATCGCGATGACAGCGGGAAAGGCCACACCGCCACAGTCAGCGCGCTGCCCAGCTGCATCAGCATATATCCTGATCAGGTGACGATCCGAAAATTTTCCGGGCGAATGATACGGAAGTTGTCGGAGACGGCGTCGCAGATTGCGGGCCAGTTTTGCCGCACTTCGTCGCGCAGAAAGGTTAGAATTGCGGTTGTGAAGTCGGCGAAGCGCTG
>DATHNE010000196.1:0-4544 GCA_035486355.1 Acetobacteraceae bacterium | reverse complement strand
AGATATGGCGGCGGATGATCGACAGGCGCGTGCCGCCGGTCGCGCGCGCAGCCTCGACGAACAAGGTTTCGCGCAGCGCCAGCGCCTGGCCGCGCACCAGACGCGCAATGGCGGGCCACATCACGAAACCCAGCGTCAGCACCAGGTTGCGCAGATTGGCGCCGATCATCGCGGTGATGATCAATGCCAGTACCAGACCCGGCAGCGCAATGAATAAATCGATCAGCGCGACCAGCGCGGCATCGACGCGGCCGCGCAGCGTGCCGGCGAGCAGGCCGATCGGCACCCCGATCAACGTCGCCGTCAAGGCGGCGCCGAGACCGATCGCCAGCGAGGCGCGCGCGCCGTAAATCACCCGGCTGAGCACGTCACGGCCCAAGTCGTCGGTGCCGAACCAATGCGCGCGCGACGACAGATCGAGCATGGCGATGCCCGAGCGGTACGGGTCATCCGGCGCCAGCACAGGCGCGGCCACCGCGACGATCACACAGCTGGCAATGATCATGCCCCCGATCCAGCGCGCGGGGTGCTTCATGCGGCGTGCCGGATCTGCGGATTGACGATGGCATAGGCGATGTCAGCCAGCAGGTTCATCAGCACCACTCCGACCACGATCAGCATGCCGATCGCCAGCATCATTGGGAAGTCGTGCGCCTCGATCGAAGCGACGAACAACCTTCCGGTGCCGGGCATGGAGAAGATCGTTTCGGTGACGACGGCCCCACCGGTCAACTGTCCCATGGCGATGCCGATGAAGGTGATCACCGGCAGCACCGCGTTCGGCGCGGCATGGCGGAATGTCACGCGCCATTCGGACAGGCCGCGGGCGCGCGCGACACGAATGAACATACGCTGGATCACGCCTTGGTATTCGGCGCGATAGACGATGCTGAAGGCGCCGAAGTAATAGGCCGACAGTGTCAGTACCGGCATGACCATGTGCGCCAGATGTGTACCGATGCCCGCCGACCACGGCACCCAGCCGGTGGAGGGCAGCAGGTTCGTCTGCACCGACAGCACGAAGATCAGCGATATGCCCAACATAAAGTTAGGGACCGTGATGCCGATCAGGCTGGCCACCGTCACCAGTGGGCGCACGACGCGTGGCGCCGCCGGCAGCGTGCCGAAGAAGATCGCCGCGACGGTGGCGAGCGCGATCGCCCACAGCGTGAGTTCCGCGGTTACCGGGATCGCAGCGGCGATCGCCGTGGCCACTGGCACCTGCGTGGCATAGGAGCGGCCGAGATCGCCGGTCAGCGCGCCACCGAGCCAGTGCAGGTATTGCGTCACGGCCGGCCGGTCGAATCCATATTGCGCGTTCAACGCTGCGATCGCTTGCGGGCTGGCGTCCTGGCCTAACATCATGCTGGCAGGGCTGCCTAGCAGTTGCGTCACGCCAAAGAACAGCAGGGCGGAGACCACCAGCGCGGTCGGCACCATCAAGACCACCCGCCGCGCGATCAGCCTGAGCATACGCCCGTGTCATTCCCCAACCGCGTGCCCGCCCATCGGGCTGGCACATCCACCACCCTTGATTTAAGGTATACCAGTCTGAGGCACGGTGGCCACAAGTCCCGCCGCTCGCGCCCGCTCACGGGAGATCTCGCATGCGTTTTGGATTGTTTCATAACCTGCATGATCTCACCAAGCAGCGCGACTACGCCGCGCTGCTGGACGAGCTGCGCGACCTGGCGGCAATCTGCGACGAGACGGATTACGATGTGTTCTGGATGCCGGAGCACCATTTCAGCATCTGGGGGCGGGAGCTGCTGCCGAACCCGCTGATGGTGGCGGTGGATCTCGCGGCGCGTACGAAACGCATCCGGATTGGCCTGGCCGCGGCGATTGTCACCTTCTGGCATCCGATCCGCGCCGCCGAGGACATTGCCCTGTTGGATCAGTTGACCGGCGGGCGGATCGAAGTGGGGTTCGGCCGCGGCAATTATGGGCTGGAAGCCAGCAACCTGAACCCCGAGGCCAACCCGAACAACCAGGCGATGAGCAAGAAGGTGTTCGACGAGGCGGTGTCGGTCATCAAGGCCGCTCTGACCCAGGAACGTTTCTCCTTCAAAGGCGATATCTATCAGTTTCCGGCCCCCGGATTTCGTGCCGATCGCGCGCATTCGGTCGACGATCCGGACTATGTCGATCCGGTGACGGGGGAGCTGGCGAAACTGTCTATCTTTCCGCGGGCGCGACAGACTCCGCTGCCGATGTGGGAGGTGGTGAACTCGCTGGATTCGATCCAGCACGCGGCGTCACAGGACCTGGGCATCATCATGTGGCGGCCACCCGTGGCGGCGTTGCGCGAGCGGCTGCAGGTCTATCGCGACACGCTGCGCGAGGCGACCGGAAAGGACCTGCCCCTGGGTGCGCGCGCGGCGATCATGCGCGATACGTTCGTGGCCGACAGCGCAGAGGAAGCCGTGCGCATCGCCGGCGGGCCGATGATGGACTCGCTGAATTTCTCCAACTGGCGCGGGCCGAGCGTGTTCCTCAACCCGGGGGAGACGCTGCCGGCGGAGCAGGAATCGGCGCTGCGCAAGCGCCTGACATTCGAGTTTGTGCGTGACCGCAGCACATTCTTTGGTCCCCCGGAACAGATCGTGCAGCAGATCCTGCATCTGCATCGCGCCACCGGCATCGACAGCGTGGTGTTCAAGACCTCGTGGCCAGGCCTGCCGCATGCGGCGGCGCGGGAAAGCGTACGCCGGCTAGGCACCGAGGTGATCCCGGCGGTGCGCGCGGCGCTGCGGGCGGGGGCACCGTCGGTCGCGGCCGAGTGACGGTTGGGCCAAGTGGTGGGGCGGCCGCGTCGGTCAGGGCGACTTGGCCAACACCTCGAGCGCGAACCGCGTCGAATGGGTCACGAAGGCGACGCAGCGGCGCGCGGCCAGGGTGGGATCGCGCGCCGCCATTGCCGTGTAGATCTCACGCAATATCGCGGCGGTGCGCAGGCGGTGCATCTGCGAGGTGCGCTGGGTGGTGAGATGCCGCAGATACGAGACGCGTGCGATCAGGGTTTCCAGGATGCGGCGCGCGATGTCATTGCCGCTGCCGGCCAGCAGCATATTATAGAATGCAGTAAGCGCCTCGACATAGGCGGACGGGTTGCGTTCCCGCACCGCGGCTTCGGCACGGGTGACCGCGGCGCCGAGGGCGGCGATCTGATCGGCGCCGGCACGTGCGATGAAGCGCCGGACCATGGCGGGTTCCAACGCGGCCCGCACCTCGTAGATCTGTCGCGCCTCCTCCTCCGAGAGCGCGGCAACGGTGAAGACGCCACGCTTGCCGCGCACCACCAGGCTTTCCGATTCCAGGGCCTGCAACGCGGCGCGCACGCCGGTCCGGCTGACGCCCAGCACCTGCACGAGATCGCGCTCCACCAGCCTTGCGCCGGGGGTAAACTTCAACGTCAGAATCGCTGCGCGCAGGGTCCTAGTGCTGCGCTCCGCCCAAGTCGTGCCGGTACCGGTCATATTCCTGACATGGTCCATTCCGGATACGGACCATCGACGCAGTCGCCGCGGATCGTAAAGTTTATCCCGTATGATATGCAAGCTAAGGGTTAACAGTCCAATGGCCACTCTCCTGACGCGCCAACACGCTCCGGACCTGTTCTACCAGGTGGAGGGGTCGGGGCCGCCGGTGATGCTGATCCATGGTGTCGGGGCGGATGGCAGGAACTGGGACGCGATCGCGCCAGTGCTGGCCGCGCGCTATACCGTACTGCGGTTGGACCTGCGTGGGCATGGGCGGTCAGGGCACATCGTGGGCCCACTGGCATTGGATGATTTCGCCCGCGATGTGGTGGATGTGCTGGATGCGGCCGGGGTTACACGGGCGCATGTGGTGGGGTTCTCGCTGGGGGGGATGATCGCGCAGGCGCTGGGACTGGATCATGCGGCGCGGGTGGATCGGCTGGTGCTACTGAGCGCAGTGGCGGGACGGACCGAGCAGGAACGCGCGCGGGTGCGGGAGCGGCTCGAGATTCTGCGCACGCAGGGGATCGCGGCGATCACCGGGGCGGCGCAGGACCGGTGGTTCACGGCTGGGTTTATTGCGGCGCATCCGGAGTTGGTGCGCAAGCGGATGGAGGAGCTGAAGGCAAATCATCCCGGGTCATATGCCGCGGCGTATACGGTGTTTTCGACGAGCGATCTGGGAGAGCGGTTGGGGGGGATTGTTGCGCCGACCTTGGTGGCGACCGGAGAATTCGATGTGGGGTCGAATACGCGGATGGCGAGGTTCATGCACGAGGTGATCGAGGGGTCGGAGCTAAAGATTCTGCCGGGGCTGAAGCATAGTGTGCTGGTGGAGGCGCCAGAGGTGATCGCGGAGATGGTGAGGGAATTTTTGGGATAGGTGTCATTGTGTCGTCGCTCCGCTCCTCGTAATGACCGTTAGGCCCCGTCCGGAGATAAGTGAATTGTATTGTTGGTGTCGGGGGTGAGGGATTCCCTCGGCTCGACGGGTATTGCTACACCCATGCGATGGTTGATGTCAGCGCAATTGGGCGACGTTATCTGGCTCTTTGTGAGCAT
>DATHNE010000195.1:0-13079 GCA_035486355.1 Acetobacteraceae bacterium | reverse complement strand
CCGTTCGGCATGGTGCTGACGGCTTTGTCGACCTGCACGACGCCGCTGTGCTTCATGATGCCGAAGAAGGATGCCGAGAGCGACCCGATGCAGCAGGTGACCGGACGCATCGGCTCGGGCCCGTTCACGTTCAACCAAACTCTGACCCAGCCAGGCAGCAAATACGTCTTCGATAAGTGGGATAAATACGTGCCGCGGCATGAGGCACCGTCGGGGCTTGCCGGCGGGAAGGTGGTCAACCTCAAGCAGGTGATTTGGGACAACATCGCCGACCAGCAGACGGCGAGCGCGGCGCTGACCGCGGGCGAGATCGATTTCTACGAACTGCCGCCACTTGATCTGGTACCGCAACTGTCGAGCAATCCGGACATCAAGCTGAAGATTATGAACCCGACCGGTTACGACGGCATCATGCGCCTGAATACATTGCATCCACCGTTCGATAACGTGAAGGCGCGGCAGGCGATGCTGTACCTGATCGACCAGAAGGCGATCCTCAACGCAACCTTTGGTGATCCGAAATATTACCATCCGAACGATTCAATCTTCGGCTACAATACGCCGATGTCGAACGACGCGAACACCGGGTGGTTCAAAGCGGCGCCGGACCTTGAGAAGGCCAAGCAGTTGTTCAAGGAGTCCGGCTACAAGGGCGAAAAGGTTGTCGTGTTGCAGGCCACCGATTTCGCCTTCATGAACAACTCCGCGCAGCTCATCGCCGGGTGGCTGCAGGCGATTGGCGTGAATGCCGAGCTGGCGGCAATGAACTGGGGCGAGGTGATCACCCGCCGCGCCAGCATGAAGCCCGACAGTGAAGGCGGCTGGGACATCTTCATCACCTATGGCGGTGGCTACGACTACAGCAATCCGATCACGCTCATCGCGATGGCCGCCAACGGCAAGAAGGGCTGGTTCGGCTGGCCAGAGAACGCAGAGTATGAAGCGCTGCGCACGCAATGGGCGGAGGCGGCGACGCTGGCCGATCAGCAGGCGATCGCCAAGAAGATGCAGGCATCGGCGAATGATTTTGTGCTGATGGTGATGCTGGGATCGTGGCGGCAGCCCGCGGCGATGCGCAAGAACATCGACGGGTTTCTGACCAATCCGGACGTGGTGCCGTTCTGGAATGTCACCAAGACCTGAGCCGTCTTGATGGGCGCCTACATCGCCCGCCGACTGGGATCGACGCTGGTCGTGATGGCAATCGTCGGGCTGATCGTGTTCCTGTTGCTGCACCTTGCGCCCGGCAGCCCGGCGGCGATCATTGCCGGCGACAACGCCACGCCGGCGCAGATCGATCAGATCAACCATCAGCTCGGTCTCGACAAGCCGCTGCCGGTTCAGTTCGTCATCTGGGCGTGGGCGGTCCTGCGCGGGCAGTTCGGTACCTCGATCTTCTCCGGCGTGCCGGTGATGGATCTGGTGATGCAGCGACTGCCGGCGACCGTGTCGCTGACGATGGTCACCGTCGTGTTCGCTGCAACGGTCGCGGTGACGGCAGGCGTGTTCGCCGCATGGCGGGCGGGTGGGATCCTGGATCGTGCGCTCATGGGTGTGGCGGCCCTGGGCTTCTCGGTGCCGGTGTTCGTGGTGGGATACTTTCTGATCTACCTGTTTGCCATCACGCTGCGTTGGCTGCCGGTGCAAGGCTATGTGCCGCTGTCGCAAGGGTTCTGGCCGTGGTTCAGCCATCTGCTGCTGCCGGCGCTGGCGCTGGGGTTGGCGTATCTGGCGCTGATCGCGCGCATCACCCGCGCCAGCGTGCTGGAGGTCCTGGCCGAGGATTACATCCGCACCGCGCGGGCGAAGGGGGCATCGTCCCTGAGCCAGTTGTTCCATCATGCGCTGCGCAATGCCGGGGTGCCAATCGCGACGGTCATTGGCATCGGCATCGCCCTGCTGATCAGCGGCGTGGTGCTGACCGAGACGGTGTTCAATATCCCAGGGATCGGCCGATTGACGGTGGATGCCATTACCAATCGGGATTATCCGATCATCCAGGGCGTGATGGTGGTGTTTGCAGGAGTGTACGTGGTGATCAACCTGCTGGTTGATCTCAGCTACACGCTGATTGATCCCCGGATCAGGCACTGAGCCGATGTCGGACGCTGCACTGACCGCGATCGCCATAGCGCCCCGCCCGCGTGGCTTGCGTCGTTTGTGGCGTCGGCATCCCACGCTGATGATTGGTGGAGCGGTGATCGCGGCGATGGTGGTGCTGGCGATTGCCGCGCCGTTGTTCGCGGGCAATCCGCTGACGATGGATCCGATGCACCGACTGCGCCCGCCCTCTGCACAGCATTGGTTCGGTACCGATACACTCGGCCGCGACGTGTTCGCTCGCACCGTGTTCGGCGCGCGTATCTCGTTGTTCATCGGGCTGACGGTGGCGTTTGGTGCGATCGCCGGTGGCCTGGTGGTAGGTTTGTTGTGCGGGTTCTATCGGCGGTTTGATGCCGTGGTGATGCGGGTGATGGATGGGCTGATGGCGATCCCCTCCATCCTGCTGGCGATCGCTTTGGTCTCTTTGTGGCAAGGCGGGGTGCCGGTGGTGATCCTGGCCATTCTGATTCCGGAGCTGCCGCGCGATGTAAGATTGGTGCGGTCGATCGTGCTGGGGGTGCGCGAGCGGCCCTATGTGGAAGCCGCGATCGCCGGCGGGGCGCGTACTGGCAAGGTGCTGCGCCGACATATCCTGCCCAGCACCATCGCGCCGCTGACAGTGCAAGGAACCTATGTCTGCGCCTCAGCGATTTTGGTGGAGGCGGGGCTGTCGTTCCTGGGCGCCGGCATTCCGCCGAGTATCCCGACTTGGGGCAACATGATTGCCGGATCGGAGCTGTACCTCGCGCTGGCGCCCTGGACGATCTTTTGTCCGGGCATTGCGCTGGCGGTGCTGGTGCTGTCGGTGAACCTGCTGGGCGACGGGCTGCGCGATCTGCTTGATCCGCGGCTGTCGCGCCATCCATGACGACCGACGCCCTGCTGCGCATCGACGGGCTGAGCACGCAGTTCCGCGACGAGGACGGGGTGGTGCGCGCGGTCGACGGCGTCAGCCTGGCAATCGCGCCCGGTGAGACGCTGGGGCTGGTCGGCGAGTCCGGCTGCGGCAAGAGTGTCACCGCGCTCTCAGTGATGCGGCTGCTGCCGCGCAATGCTCGCGTGGTGACGGGTGCGATCCGGTTCGATGGCCAGGATCTGCTGGCGCTGTCGGAAGCCGAGATGCGCGACATCCGCGGCAATCGCATCGCGATGATCTTCCAGGAGCCGATGACCAGCCTGAATCCGGTGCACACGATCGGCGCGCAGATCGCCGAGGCGGTGCGGATCCATCAGGGCCTGGGACGTGCCGCAGCGCTGGCGCGCGCGGTGGAGATGCTGCGCCTGGTCCGTATTCCGGACCCGGAACGCCGTATCCACGACCACCCGCATCAGTTCTCGGGCGGCATGCGGCAGCGCGCGATGATCGCGATGGCGCTGGCGTGCTCGCCCACGCTGCTGATCGCCGACGAGCCGACCACGGCGCTGGATGTGACAATCCAGGCGCAGATCCTGCGGCTGATGCTGGAGTTGAAGGAACGCATCGGCGCGGCGATCCTGTTGATCACGCACGATCTCGGTGTGGTGGCGGAAACCTGTCAGCGGGTGATCGTGATGTATGCCGGCCGCGAGGTGGAAGAGGCGCCGGTGCTGGAGCTGTTCGACCGTCCGGCGCATCCATATACGCGCGGATTGCTGACCTCGATCCCACATGGCGCATCGCGGCGGCGCAAGCGGCTGCCGGAGATCCATGGCGTCGTGCCATCGTTGCGGGATCCGATTATCGGCTGCGCCTTCGCGCCGCGTTGCGCGCTGGCGGTGGATGCGTGCCACACGGCTGCGCCGCCGATCCGTGCGATCGCGCCGGGGCATCTGGTGGCGTGCTATCGCGCCGAGGAGGTATTGGCGTGAGCGGCGTGCCGGTGCTCGCGGTGCATGATGTGGCAAAGCGCTTTCCGGTGCGGCAGGGCTGGCTGCGGCGCAGCGTGGCCGAAGTCCGCGCTGTGGATGGTGTGTCGTTCGAGGTGCATGCGGGCGAGACGCTGTGTGTCGTCGGTGAATCCGGTTGCGGCAAGTCGACGCTGGGCAAGCTGGTACTGCGGCTGATCGAGCCCAGCGGCGGGCGGATCGTTATCGAGGGCAGGGATGTCACCGCGCTGGGCCCGGAGGTGATGCGCGCGTATCGCCGGCGAGTACAGATGGTGTTCCAGGATCCGTATTCCTCGCTCAATCCACGATTGTCGGCCGAGGAAATCATCACGGAACCGATCGCGAATTTCGAGCGGCTGGATGCCGTGGCACGGCAGGATCGTGCGGTGGAGCTGTTGCAGCGTGTGGGCTTGCGACCGGATCTGCGGGCGCGTCGTCCGTTCGAATTCTCCGGCGGGCAGCGGCAGCGGCTGGGGATCGCGCGGGCGTTGAGCCTGCGGCCGGCGTTGATCATTGCGGATGAGCCAGTGTCCGCGCTGGATGTTTCGGTACAGGCACAGGTGCTGAACCTGATGATGGACCTGCAGGAGGAGTTCGGGCTCGCCTATCTGTTCATCTCGCATGATCTGGGTGTGGTCGAGCATATCGGCCACCGGATCGCGGTGATGTATCTGGGTCGGATCGTGGAGCTGGCGGAGCGCGATGCATTGTTTGCGTCACCACAACATCCTTACACGGAAGCCCTGATCGCCGCTGCGCCACGGCCCGATCCACGGGCGCGCAAGACGCGCGCGGTGATTGAAGGCGAGGTGCCCAGCCCGATGAACCCGCCCGCGGGGTGCGCATTTCACCCGCGGTGTCCGTACGCGGTGGGCCGGTGCCGGGAGGAAACGCCGGCGCTGAGGGCGACGGCGGCAGGGCGGCTGGTGGCCTGCCATTTGCGATAGGGTCGCGCCACCGACGTCACGCCGGGCGCAGGCCCAACATCCACGACTTCGCTTGTGTGATGAAGGCAAGCCGTGGATGGCGTGGCCAAGCCACGGCATGATGGTCAGTCCATGTCCCGCTCGATCGCCTCGATATCCGCGTCGCTGAAACCGAAATGATGCGCGATCTCGTGCACCAGCACGCTGCGTACCAGGTGGTACAGATCCTCCCCGGTCTCGATCCACTCCAGCAGGATCGGCTCGCGATACAGGAAGATCAGATCCGGCTGGCGCGCCACATCGTCCACGCTGCGACGCGTCAGCGGCGTGCCGCGATACAGCCCCGTCAGCTCCCACGCGGAATCGATGCCCAGCTCCTCCAGCGTCTCGTCATCCGGCATGTCCTCGACCGCGATGCCGACACCGCTTACATGGGCGGCAAGCTTGGACGGGATCGCCGCCAGCGCGCGCTCCGCCAGATCGGCGATGTCATCACCACTCGGTGGCGCGCCGAAGGCCGGGGGACGTTGGAACAGACTGCTCATGGGCCACATGGGGGCAGGCGGCGCGCCCGGGGTCAAGCGAATGACATACCGCAGGAGGACGCCATGCCGACATTGTTGACCGAGGCCGAACGCGCCGCGCTGGCCACCACGCTGCCGTCCTGGGCGCTGCGGGATGGCGGCAAGGCGATCCATCGCAGCGTGCGATTCAAGGATTTCAGCGAGGCCTGGGGCTTCATGGCGCGCGTCGCGCTGCTGGCCGAACAGATGGGGCACCACCCCGACTGGTCGAATGTCTGGGACCGGGTGGAGATCACGTTGTCCACCCACGATGCCGGCGGGCTGACCGGGAAGGATGCGGCGCTGGCCAAGGCGATCGACGCACTGCTGGCTTGAATGGAGCTGGGTTTCCCCGAACGCGCGGCGCTGATCCGACGGGCGACGGCGCGGCTGTGCGGCCGCATGGCCTGGGCGCCGTTGCACGAGGTGATGCTGCCGAACGGCCGGCGGGCGGACATCCTGGCGTTGCGGCCGGATGGTGGGTTCGTCTGCATTGAGGTGAAGTCCGGCCCGCGCGATTTCCTCGTGGACGACAAGTGGCCGGAGTACCGCGAGTACGCCGATGCGCTGTTCTTCGCGGTCGACGCCGATTTCCCGCGGGAGCTGCTACCGGAGGAGGCAGGGCTGATCGTTGCGGCTGGCCTGGAGGCGGAGCTACTGCGTGAGGGGCCGGCGCATCCGATGCCCGGCGCGCGGCGGCGGGCGCTGCTGCAGCGATTTGCTGCGCTGGCCGCCGGGCGACTGGCGGCGATGGAGGACCCCGCGGGCTTTGCCGGACTGCGGGCCGCGCTGCGGGTGGAGTGACCGCGGGTCGCCGTGTACCGTGCCAGGCATGTCAGTGTCGGTGCCACCGGCGGCGGGCGTGCCTCCGTCGCATGAGCTGAAGCGCCACCGCGCTGTCCGGCGGTTGCACCGCCGCGCGGGCATCGCGGCCCGCCATGCTGGGATGCGATTGCATCATATCACCACAGGATTATTCTGTAACAACATCATTATAAAATTTGGCATTTCGTTTGGTTGGTATTTTATTCGGTAGCGGACAATACCCACAAGCGTCACCGTCCCGCGTCCCCGCGTCAAAATTGTACCAAGATCAGAGTCCGGTCATGCATGAGTGATCTCTTGCCGGGGTCACGAATGGTCAGCCGCTCGCGCGCCACGTGTTTTGTTATCGCAACCATAAGGCTCGCCGCCGTGCTTGTGTGTGCGCCTGACGACGCACGGGACGTCGCCATAATCAACGTTATTCAGCAGAACATCAACGCGCTGCAGGCGCAATTGCGTCAGCTCTGCCAGCAGATGGCGCAGCGCGACGCGGCACTGGCTGCGGCCCGCCACGGGGCGGCGGAGGCGCACGCCGAGGCTGCCGCGGCATCGGCTAAGGTCACCGCCCAGGCGGCCAACCCACCGCCCACGGCCAGGGTGGTGGCGCAGGCTGCCCGGCCCTCGCCGCCACCCACGCCGGGCGAGTTCCATTTCGAGAGCGTGACGGTCCGATTGGGCGGATGCATCGAATTCGCCTATATATTAGGGCATAAGAATGATATCTCCGACATCGCATCAAACTTTTCCGCCATCCCGCTGGCCGATTCGGCGCAGAACCACAAGAGCGAGGTCCGCGAGACCGCGCGGCGGAGTCGGATCTCCATGCTGGCGTCCGGCAAGGCGGACGATGTCGCCACGGTATCCGGCTATGCCGAACGCGACCTGCAGGGCGCGGCACCGACCGCCAATCCCGGAGGTGCAGGGGCTGGTGGGTTAGCCGCGTGCCTGGCCCGGCAGCAGGTCCGCCAGTAGCACGCGGCCACCCCAGGAGCGGACCAGGTCGGCACCCACCACCTCGGCCATGGTGTAATCGGCCCCCTTCACCAGCACGTCGGGGCGTAGCGCGGTGAGCAGCGCCTCGGGCGTGTCTTCTTCGAACACCGTCACCGCGTCGACGCTGGGCAGGCCCGCCAGCACTGCGGCGCGCACTGTCTCGGGCTGCACCGGGCGCATCGCCCCTTTCACCCGGCGCGTGCTGGCGTCGTCATTCAGTCCGATGATCAGTCGGTCGCAGGCGTCGCGCGCGGCCTCCAGCAGGTGCACGTGGCCCGGATGCAGCATATCGAAGCAGCCATTGGTGAAGCCGACCCGATAGCCTTGATGACGCCAACGCTCGACCTGCTCCAGCGTCGCTTGGCGGGACATCACCTTGCGCAGCGCACCACCCTGCGGGGAAATCGCCGCCAACAGGTCGGCCTCGCGCGCCACCGCCGTGCCAACCTTGCCGACCACGATGCCCGCCGCGATGTTGGCCAGGCGCACCGCCGCCGGCAGCGGCAGCTTGGCGGCGATGCCGGCGGCCAGCGTGGCCACCGCCGTGTCGCCGGCGCCGGAAACATCGTAGACCTCGGCCGCCTCGGCCGGGAAATGCCGCATGCCCGTGGCGTCGACCAGGGTCATGCCGGCCGGTCCCTCGGTCACCAGCACGGCACCGAAGCCATATCGCTGGCGCAGCGCGGTGGCGGCGGCGATCGCAGTCGCTTCGTCCTCGACCGGCAGCCCGGTACCCTCGGACAGGTCGCGGCGGTTCGGGGTGATGATGTCGGCACCGGCATAACGCGAATAGTCGGGGCCTTTGGGATCGACAATCACCTGCCGGCCCGTCTCACGCGCCGCGGCGATCAGCCGCGCGGGCACGTCGCCCGCCAGCAGACCCTTCTGGTAGTCCGACAGCACGGTGACCCCGGTCGCCGCCATCGCCTCGCTGGCGATGTGGATCATCCGGTCCGCGAGTTTCGGATGGATCGGCGTGGTCACCTCGCGGTCGGTGCGCAGCAAGTGGTGCCCGCCGGCCACAAGGCGGGTCTTCAGCGTTGTGGTGCGCCCCCCCTGTACCAGCAGCCAGGGCTCCACGCCCGGCTGGCCACCGACCAGCCCGGTGAGGTCCGCCCCGGCCTGGTCGTCGCCGACCACCGAGACCAGTGCGACAGCGGCGCCGAGCGCCGTCAGGTTCCGCACCACGTTACCGGCACCGCCGGGGTAGGCGATCTCGCGCTGCACGCTGAGGATCGGCACCGGGGCCTCAGGGCTGATCCGGGTGACCTGGCCGTAGACGTAGCGGTCCAACATCACGTCGCCGACCACGAGCACGCTGGCCTTGGCCAGCAGCCGGACCGCGGCAGCCAGATCAGCCGCGGTCGCCGGTACCGCGGGCGGGGGTTCAGACTGGTTCATCGTCCAGTGCCGTACCGTCCCGCTGGCGCGGTTGCAAGCACGGCCTGTGGGAGAGGGTCAGTTCCTGAGGAAGCCCAGCTGATCGTCCTCCAGCACGGCACAGGTCAGCACGCCGCCCATCACCGCGCCGGTGTCGATACCGATGCGGTTGGTGCGGACCACTGGCTCGCGTGTGGGGGTATGGCCGTGCACCACGATCGTGCCGAGATCGGCCTTGGCGGACAGGAACGGCTCGCGGATCCACAGCAGGTCCTGCCGCGCCTGTTGGTGCAACCGGACGCCGGGGCGGATGCCGGCGTGCACGAACAGGTAGGGACCTTCCTGGTGCATCAACACCAGATCACGCAGGAATATCAGGTGCGGTACCGGAATCCGCGCGGCCCATTCCGCGGGTTTGGCCGTGCGGGGCACGCCCCAGCTATACAGGGTATCGGCCCCGCCATTGCTCAGCCACAGATCGGCGGCCTCCTGCTGGCCGGAGGCCAGGGCGTCCAGCATCATGAATTCGTGATTGCCCATCAGATTGATGGTGCGCAGACCCGGGATGGGCTGCCCGGCGGCCAGCAGCGCCACGACCGCGGCGCTATCCGCTCCGCGGTCGACATAGTCGCCCAGGTGTACCAGCAGCGCCTCGGCGACCGGACGCCCGGCAAGGTCCTGGATAATGGCCTGGTGCAAGGCCTGGAGCTGCTCGATGCAGCCGTGGATGTCGCCGATGGCGTAGATGCGCTGGCCGGGCGGCAGACTGGTGGGGGCGGTGACAAAGTCGATCATGGCCGCGAGATTAGCCGCCCTGTGTGCGGTCAGCGAGAGTGATGACGCGCCATAACACGCACCGGGAGGTGTGCAGTGTCACAAACACGCCTGATTGTGGCCATACAGTCTTCAGTTAATTGTCGTATCTAAATGATTGCCGCTGCTGATCGATACGACGTACGAAATCTTGATCCGGAGCGCCGGATCATCACGATCTATTGAAGGAGAACTGCCATGACCATCACGCGACGGCTGTTGGCGACAACAATACTTTCAATGTGCGCGACGGGCGGCGTGCTTGGCACGTCGGCGGCGCGGGCGGCATCCGACCAGCAGATAACGGTGGATCGCGCCCGGATGGTGATCGACGATCTGCGCCGTGATCAGGAGTTTGGCAACGCCCGGGGTCTGTTGCGTCGCGCCCGCGCGATCATGATCGTGCCGCGCCTGTACAAGGGCGGCTTTTTCGTCGGTGGTGAGGGCGGCAAGGGCGTCCTGCTGACCCACAAAGCGGGCGGCGGCTGGAGCCAGCCGGCGTTCTATGCGCTGGGCTCGGCGTCGTTCGGGCTGCAGATCGGCCTGGAGCAGTCCGAGATGATCATGTTCATCATGACCCCGAAGGCGTTGGACGCGGTCATGCAGAACCAGTTCAAGATCGGCGCGCAGGCGGGGCTGGCGGTGGTCACACTGGGCTCGGGCGTGGAGGCGGCGACGACGGCGGCGGCTGGCGCGGACATCGTGGTCTGGGCGTCGTCCTCGGGTGCCTATGCCGGGATCAGCCTGAACGGCTCGATCATCAAGCCGCAGTTCGACGATGACCATGCCTATTACGGGCCGGGCGTAACGCAGCAGAGCATCCTGTTCCGCGACACGGTGGCCAACCCCAGGGCCAGCGGGCTGGTGAGGACGCTGGACGGATTAGGCTAAGCAGCCCGCGGCCTCCCTGAGGCAGGTTGCCGTGGGGGCGGCGCGCATGGTATGGCGCCGCCCCTGGCTGTCTTTTGGGGGATAGTTTAGCGGTAGAACTCCCGGCTCTGACCCGGGCAGCCTTGGTTCGAATCCAGGTCCCCCAGCCAAACCGCCTTTCTAGCTAAATCAGCCCCTTCTGCCTCCTCCACTCGGTCCGCGATCAGAACGGTTTCGGCCAAGATATCAAAGGGTTCCTTGAACTCGATTGTCAGTGTGCCCTGCTTCCAGCTGCAGTTCGAAAGTAAGAAATTGAACAGGCTCCGCTTCTCCCTCGCGGGCTGTGCCGCGAACAACCGGTGAGCGTTCCTCCGGTCCCATAAAAACACCTAACTCAGTGTCTTCAGAACCGGGTGCAGGCCATATCGAAATTTCGAGCCAGCAGACGGCGAGGTTATTGTTGCTGTCGGTAACGATGGGCAATTCATGAACCTCTGCCGTCTCTTAGCGCTTGATGATCTCGTAGCAGATGCTCGCTATGCTACAAATTCAGCACGCGTGCTCAATCGTGCCGTGCTCGAAACCGAAATTGCTGACGCGTTGCTCTCTTGGAGGTGTGCGGATCTCATTCGCCGAATGTGTGAGTGTGGCGTTCCTGGTGGTCCGATCAATCGTGTGGATCAAGCGTTCGCAGATCCACATGTGCGTGCGAGGCACATTGTCGAGCGTCATTTGAACGAAAACGGGGTCGAGATTCCTTTTACGAGATTTCCCAGTTTGTTGAGCGCCACACCTGCGCAGATCAGGTCGGTGCCACCGGCTCTCGGGGCGCACACGCGCGAGGTTCTGAGGGATTGGGCAGAAATGAGCAAAGAGGACATCGAACAGTTGGAGGAGGAAGCGGTGACCCCGCGGTACGTCACAAAAGCCGGGAGTGCCCGAAAAACGGCCACCTGACCGCTGTCGGCCCCGTGCTTCTTCTGGTCTTCTTGAAATCGAGCACCTGGGGCGGCGAGATGACGTAATGTGTAAGCACCCGGGGAAAGTCGCGTGGCTTGACCGCCATCTGGGAAATCTCAGTTTGTCGCGATAAAGCAAGGCGTGGATGCCGGGGACAAGCCCGGCATGACGGGGGGAGGTCGGTAAGTCATGCGTTTTGCGACCTGCTATGGGGTGTTGAGTTCTCGCATGCATTTTGGCTGCGGCGTGGGGCCACAACGCAACAAACGGGTTCTGTCGGGCGTCTTGCTAGTGGTCCTTTTCTGCCAGCCGGCGGCGGCCGAGATGACGAACTTGCCTGCCGAGGTTCAGACGGCAATCGTCCAAATGGGCCCCCACCTCGACGAATCGATCGCCAATCGGACTTATGCGCTGATGCAACCATTGCAGGCACCGCGTGCGGGTTTGGCCGTTGGCCAGGATGTAAGCTACGGTGAGGATCCATTCGAAAAGCTCGACTTATACGCGCCACTCTCGCGCGCGGCGCGGACGCAGCCGGTTGTTATCTTCGTTCATGGCGGTGACTTTACCGGCGGCGACAAACGCAACGGCGACAATGTCGCGGCCTATTTCGCGCGCCATGGGATGCTCGGCGTTGCCATGAATTATCGGCTCGCGCCAACCGTGATCTGGCCTGAGCAGTCGCTCGACGTCGGCAAAGCGGTATCCTGGCTGGGTGCGAATGCCGCCCGATATGGCGGCGACCCACATCGGATGATCGTGATCGGCTTTTCGACCGGCGCATCAGTGGTCGCGTCGTACATCTTTGACCAGTCGATCCAGACGACGCGCGATGGTGTCGTCGGTGCTGTGCTTATGAGCGGCGGTTTTGGTTATGGGAGTCATAAACCGGTTTATTACGGTGAAGACCCCGCCAAGGCGGCCGAACGGCAGCCACGCGCGCACATCAATCAAAGCATGCTGCCCGTGCTCATTGTCATGGCGGAATTCGATCCATCGAACTGGGCCGCTGAAAGCCTTGAGCTGGCCGCCGCGATCTGCAGGCGCCGCGGCAAGTGTCCGCCCTTCCTGTGGCTCAGCGGGCACAACCACATTTCCGAAGCTGCCAGCATCGACACGCCGGATGACCGGCTTGGCCACGAGATCTTCGCCTTCGTCGGGGCGGTCGCAAAGTAGCGCGCGAAGCTGGGGCGTGTGTAAGTCGCTTCGCTAATCATGGGCGCCGCGATGGGGGCTATGCTGGCGGTGGTCGTGTATGACGCCTACTCCGTACCAGCAGCGCCCATGCTGTCTACGAAGTGATCTCCGTCAGGTTATCCTGATCGGAGGTCTGTGGTTAAGTCGTCATATGCAAGGAAAGGAGGGCGTAGATAAGAGGGCTACTCTTCTCCAGCACCCGAGGGGTAACTCTTCATCTGATTGAGCTTGGTGACCACACTTCGACCGGGAACATGGTCATGCAGTCGCTTGGAGGAGTGCCATCTGCTCTAATCTCTGCCGGAAGGAGGGCAGGGGAGACATACATCTGGTTCGCTAGCCCGCATATCTCACACGCCGGGTCGTTGGCTTTTGTTTAACGGCGACGACCTGACTTGTGGACGCGTTGGTTGGCTGGCGCCGTCCTTGAGGCCGGAATTGTTCGAGCGGGACCGGCGCCATCGTTTGATGACGTGAGCGTGGGATAGTTTGGCGACTGTGCGGTGTCTGGTTCGTGCTCAGGCCACGGCGTTACGGAGCCGAGCATGAGCGAGGCTGAATTCGTTCTGGTAGGGACAGGCTG
>DATHNE010000194.1:0-11231 GCA_035486355.1 Acetobacteraceae bacterium | reverse complement strand
GCGTGCTCAGGTCGATCTCGGGCGTCACACGAAGCTTGAATCGAGCCGACCGTGATCACGTCAACCATCTTTCCGCAGTCCAACAATCCTCGACCCAGGTCGCCCCGCCCCACATCGCGCCTACCCAGGTGAGCAATTACTGCTCCGATCCACGGGGCAAGCATGTCCGTGGTGATTGATAGACCTAAGGCAATCAACAACAATCCCGGATAGTAATAATATCTGAATACCTGCACATTGAGTGAAACGGCGAACAAATAGACGACGCCAGTCAGACAAGCGAACGTTCGAAGCGTTATGCCCCGGGCAAGTGCCAGATACAGCGCTCCAGACAACAGCGCAAAAATCTGTAGCAGTGCACGCATGTGCCCGGTACCCATGGCTCGCAAGAGGTTCAGGATAGACACCTCGCTCCAGTCCCACCGCGGATCGAGCGCATGTTCAAGAGCGAAGGTTTTCTGGATTCCGATGTAGAGATACACCGGGAGAGCCGGCTGGACGATAACCCAAGGCAGCATGGCCAGGCCAAAAATCAGGAACGCGATCATCATCACGCGAACGCTCATACTCCGGCCGACAGCGAAGAACAGGTAGATCCCAAACAATGCTGCGATTGCGACGGCTGTTTGCTGTGTTGCGAGGAGTGCCCCGACGATCGCTGCTGACAGCAACCAGCTCGGGAACAACAGGCTGACGGCAAATGCAACAACGAGCCACCAATAGGGCCATGCTTGCCCACCCAGGATCATCGCGACGGCCGTTCGGGAGACCAGGATCGGGCAGCCAACAACCAACGCAATGGGGCAAGGCGTCCCCGTGCGACCAGCCAAACAATCCAGGCGCTCACCGACGCGAGGCAGAGGAGGTTGAGTACCCGCAGGTCGAGGCCGGTCGTGACAAATGGCAGGAAGGCAAGCCATTGTAGAGGTAGATAAAGGAATTTATTGGAATAGACCTGGGCGTACAGATCTGCAGCCTGCATCAGGAATGTGTTCGCATCCGCGATGATCGGTAACATGTCCGCCGTATGGCAATCAATTGGCACAATCTCCACGAGAACAATCGACATTGCGACGTTGATCGTCAATAGCAGGACGATACAGGTCCGATCACGGCGAACCCACAACAACAGTATGCAGTTTGCAACGATGATACCAACCAGGATGAAGGCGAAGCGCGTCGGAACTGAAAGATACACGGTCGAGACCAGCATAACAGCCGTCACGGCAGGTGCGAGCCACGGTGCGATCTGCACAGAAGAGATTGTCGTGCGACGAGATAGGCTGACTCCATAAATCAGCAACATCAGACACGCAACGAACAGGCCAGACCAAATCCGGAAATATGCCGCGACCTGTATCGTGGGAATCTTGTAGGCAAATCCGTGCGACAAATTAATGACTGTGAGGACGCCCAGAACACCGACGCCATGATAAACCTAGTCCCTGCGCAGATCGATGGCCGTAGCTCCGGGATGAACATCTAGCATGGAATTCGGGCTCTCCTGGCCGGTCAGCATTTGGCTGACCTGTCTGGTCAACGCGCGCAGGTTACGCGACGTTTTGCGTCGCGTCCTGGCGCGCGCTCGCACCTGCGCCGAATTCGGATCGCAATGCCAGCCCGGAATTCAAGACTCATCGTGCGCCGATCCGAACTCCACATCCCGGTGCACATGCACCGACATCAGCAACCCGAACCCCGCCATCGCCGTGAACATTGCCGATCCGCCGTGCGAGACCAGTGGTAGCGGCACGCCGCCGACCGGGATCACACCCATCACCATGGCGATATTCACAAACACATACATGAAGAAATTCATGCCGATGCCCAGCGCCACCAACCGCCCGAATTGATTGCGGCAACGCAGCGCGATCAGCATCGCGCCCAGGATGATCAGGCACAGCAGCCCCATTACCACCAGCCCACCGACCAGGCCAAACTCCTCGCCGATCATGGTGAAGATGAAGTCGGTCTGCTTCTCCGGCAGGAAATCCAGATGCCCCTGCGTGCCATGCAGGAAGCCCTGGCCCCACATCCCACCGGATCCCAGCGCGATCTTCGACTGGATGATGTTATAGCCGGCCCCCAGCGGATCCAGCTCTGGATGCAGGAAGGTGTCGATGCGCGCGCGCTGGTACTCGTGCAGGTGGCTGTAGACCAGCGGCACCAACAATGGGATCGGCGCCGCAACCAGCAGGAACTTCCACCACCGCACGCCGGCGGCGAAGAAGACTGACCCTCCCACGATCGCAGTGATCACCGCGGTGCCCAGATTTGGCTCCTTCAGGATTAGCCCCACCGGCACCAGCACCAGGATCACCGGCACCACCAGGAACAGCGGATTGCCAATGCGCTCCCACGCGGCGCGGTGGAACCATGATGCCAGCACCAGCACCAGCGCGATCTTCATCAGCTCCGATGGCTGGAGCTGCTGCCCGCCAACATCGATCCAGCGCTGTGCCCCTTTGCCCACATGGCCATAGCGGGCGACCACCACCAGCAACGCCAGCGCGACAATATAACTTGGCCAGGCCAGCCGTGCGATCATGCGAATGTCGATCAGCGCGATCGTCAGCATCAGGCCGAGGCCGACCGCGAAGCGCAATACGTGCCGGCCCGCATATGGCTCGGCCGATCCGCCGCCGGCGCTGTACAGCGCCACATAGCCAACGCCCGCCAGCCCGCACAGCAACAGCACATACAGCCAGTTGATCTGCCAGAGCTTGCCGCCCAGATCGAACGAGGCTTCCCGAATCAGCCGGCGGTCCATCATGGCGCCTTACCCGGCCCGGTCGGCGGTGTCGGCCCCTGCGCCACCTCCAGCGGCGGATGTGCGACCTTGGCGGGATCGCGCGATAGCGTGTCGATCATGATGTCCCGCGCCACCGGAGCCGCCGCCTGGGCACCCGCATTGCCATGCTCGATCACTACCGAGACCGCGTAGCGCGGTGCGTCATATGGCGCAAACGCCACGAATAGCGCGTGCGGCCGGAACTCCCAGGGCAATTTGTTACTATCGTAATTGCCCCGCTCGCGCACCGCGCGTGACACATTGCGTACCTGGGCCGATCCCGTCTTGCCTGCCAACTGCACCTTCGGGTCGGGCAACCGGGCTTCCGGCGCAGTACCACCTGGGTCGTTCACCACCGCCCGCATCCCGTCGCGCACCAATTGCAGCTGACTTTGCGGCAGATTCAGGCTCGGCCATTCCTCGGTGCGTGACCCTGGCGCCAGATGCCCCGCCACCTCGCGCGTCACGTGTGGCTGTACGGCGCGACCGGTGGCAACCCGCGCGACATAGGTGGCAAGCTGCAGCGGCGTCACCTCGACGTAGCCCTGACCAATGCCGGAAACGACCGTATCGCCGATATTCCAATGCCCCCCCTGGCCGATCCGCCACTCCCGCGTCGGGATCATCCCCGTACGGGCTCCCGGCAGGTCGATCGGCAGATCCGTCCCCAAGCCGAACCGGTGTGCCATCGCCGCAATGTTGTCGATGCCGGTGCGCCGCGCCGTTTCGTAAAAGAACACGTCGCAACTGTTCTTCAGCCCGCCGTGCAGATCCAGCAGCCCATGGCCGCCCAGCCGCCAGCAATGGAACCGCGTGTCGCCCAGATCCAGATACCCCGGACAGTTGATCCGGTCCGTCGGCGTGATCGCCCGCGCCTCCAGCCCCGCCATCGCGACCGCCATCTTGAACGTTGATCCCGGCGCATAAACCCCCGCCACCGACTTGTTAATCAGTGGCGCGCGCCGATTTTTCGTCCACTCAACCCATTGCGTCTGCGAAACCCCCGAGTTGAACAGCGACGGATCGAACGACGGCGTGCTGGCCATCGCCAGCACCTCGCCATTGGTGCAATCCATCACCACCGCGCTGGCGCTTTCATCCCCCAAATGCCCCAGCACCGCCTGCTGCAAAGCTGCGTCAATGGTGAGCCCAATCTGCTCGCCCTGCACACCCTCCTCGCGATCCAGCTCACGGATCACCCGCCCATACGCATTGACCTCGAGCTGAACCTCCCCCGCATGACCGCGCAAATCGGCATCATGCTGCTTCTCCACCCCGGCGCGCCCCACCCTGATCCCCGGCAGCGCCAATTGCGGATCCTGATCAACGTCGGCCTCGTTCGGCGGTGCCACATATCCCACCACATGCGCCAACTGATCGCTGAACGGATACAGCCGTGTCGTCCCCGCATCGATCATGATGCCCGGCAGATCCGGCGCGTTCACCTCGATCCGCGCCATGTCATCCCAATCCAGGAAGTCGCGCACCAATACCGGAATGAATCGCCGATGCCGCCGCACCTCGCGCGCAATCCGCCCCCGTTCGCGCTCATCTAACGGCACAATCCGCGAAAACGCGTCCAACGTCGCCTCGACATCCGGCGTCTGCTCGGCAATCAACACCGCCCGCCAATTGAGCTTGTTGCCTGCAACAACCGTCCCAAACCGATCCAGAATCCGACCGCGCGGCGGCGCAATCGCCCGTGAACTCACCCGGTTGGCCGCCGCCAACGTCGCATACTTGCTGCCCTCAACGACCTGCACCTGATACAGCCGCGCCCCCAATCCCCCCAGTACCGCAACCTGCCCGCCCATCAGCAGCAGCGCCCGCCTGGTAAACACCCCCGTCCTGCGCGTGTCCCGCTTCATGCCCGCCTGCTCCACGCCACGCACGCATACGCCAGCAGGTCAGGGCGCCGCCCTGGAGCGCGGGCGTGTGGGCAGTGATGGGGGCGGGTAGTCATGTCACAGGCGTTCCGGGGCGGCGAGGGTGCGATGGGCGGTGGTGAGCACGATGGCGAGAGCGGGGTAGAGGGCGGCGGTGAGCATGGCCTGGAAGGCGGCGGGGCCAGCGGGCATGAGCTGAAGGTCGAGCAGGGAGGTGAGGGTCCAGATCAGGCCGGCGGCGACAATGCCGACGCATATTTGGGCGAGCCAGACCAGGATGAAGCCTTGCTGGGTGAGGGAGCGGCGGGCGCGCAGTACGACGCCGTGCAGGATCAGCAGGGTGAGGACACCGACGCCGATCGGCAGGTAGCCGAGCAGGTCCAACAGCAGGCCGATCAGGAAGACCACGGGCGGGGGGAGGGAGGCGGGGCGGAACAGCGACCAGAAGTAGACGCAGCCCACGGTGACGGAGGGTAGCAGGGTGGCTTGGTCGGCGATGCCGAAGGGCAGGCCGCAGAGCAGCATCAGCAGGATGGTGGTGCTGGCGGGAAAGCTTTGGCGGGCCAGGATATCGAGCCGGCGCCCGAGCGAGGGGCGGGGGCGGATGCCGGGGAACTGGTCTTCGCGGGGCATGCGGTCTCAGCGCGCCCGGTCGGCGGAGACGCGTGGTGCTTCGGGTGGCACCACGGCTTGCAGCCCGTAATCGAAGATGCGGACCATCTCTAGGCGGTCTAGGTTGGCGGCGGGGACAACCTCCGGCACGTTGGCGGCGCTGTAATGGACGGTGCCGATGGGCAGTCCGGCTGGGAAGGCATCGGCTTCGGCTGACGTGACCACGCGTTCGCCGTCGCGTGGGGGGCTGCCGTCGGACCAGTACAGCAGGCGTGGCGTGGGACCGTTGGTGCCAGCCAGGATGGCGCGGCCGCGGCTTTGTTCCAGCATCACGGGGATGCGGCTGTTCAGGTCGGTGATCAGCAGCACCCGGGCGGTGCGGGCACCCACATCGGTGACGCGCCCGACCAGGCCGTTTTCATCCAGCGCAATTTCGCCGCGGCGGATGAAGTGATTGGGACCAACCGCCAGCAACACCGCCTTGGCGTAGATGCCGCCGGCATCGGCCACGACGCGTGCGGTGACATAGGCGGTGGCCGGGTCCGGCACCCAATGCAGTTCGGCCTTCAGCCGCCGGTTTTCGGCGTCCAGGGCCAGTGCGGTGGACTGCCATTGCCGCAGCCGATCATTTTCCGCCCGCAGCTGCGCATTGTCCGCGCGGATGTTCCACAGGCTGACGACGTCGTTGACCGCGGCGCGCACCCTGCTGAGCGGCTGCGACAGCACCACGTAGACGGGTGCGAGCGAATCCAACAGCGCGACGCGAGCCCGGTCGGCCAGCATGGTGTCGGCCTTGCCCACCAACAGCAGCGCGAAGGACGCCGCGATCAGTACCGGCAGGGTGAGCTTCGAGACCACCTGCCGTGCTGGGATGGACAGCCGGATCACGGTTCGCTCAGCCCTTCCTGTCAAAGCTGCGCGTGGCTATGCCGTCCGCTCGGTCGGTGCCCGCGCTTGCCGACCACCATGATAGCCGAATGCCGCCGCTCAATACATGCTGGTAAGCACGTTCCGCAGCCGTTTCATCTCCTCCAGCGCACGGCCGGTGCCCAGTGCCACGCATTGCAGCGGGTCTTCGGCCACCACCACTGGCAAGCCGGTCGCATCGCGCAGCACCTGATCGAGCCGGTACAGCAGCGCGCCACCGCCGGTGAGCACGATTCCCTTGTCGACGATATCGGCCGCGAGCTCGGGCGGGGTGTTCTCCAACGCGACTTTCACCGCCTCGACGATGGCGCCCACCGGCTCGGCCAGGCTTTCTGAGATCTGCCGCTGGCTCACCAACACCTCGCGCGGCACGCCGTTCATCAGGTCGCGGCCCTTCACCTCGCGGTACGGCCCCTCGTCGCCATCGTCCGACGGCGCCGCCGCGCCCAGCTCCATCTTGATCCGCTCGGCCGAGGATTCGCCGATCAGCAGGTTATGGTTGCGCCGGATGTAGCTGATGATCGCCTCATCCATCTTGTCGCCGCCGACGCGCACGCTGCGCGCGTAGACGATGCCGCCGAGCGAGATCACCGCCACCTCGGTCGTTCCACCGCCGATATCCACCACCATCGATCCCGAGGGCTCAGTGACCGGCAATCCCGCGCCGATCGCCGCGGCCATCGGCTCCTCGATCAGCAGCACCTTGCGGGCACCGGCGCTTTCCGCGCTTTCCTGGATCGCCCGGCGTTCGACCGCGGTCGACCCGGATGGCACGCAGACGATGATCACCGGGGAGGCAAAGCCGCGCCGGTTGTGCACTTTGCGGATGAAATGCTTGATCATCTCCTCCGCCACCTCGAAATCGGCGATCACGCCGTCGCGCAGCGGGCGGATGGCGGAGATGTTGCCAGGGGTACGGCCGAGCATCTGCTTGGCTTCCTCGCCCACGGCCAGCACCTGTTTGCGGCCTCGCACTTCGGCAATCGCCACCACGGAGGGTTCGTCGAGCACGATGCCACGCCCTTTGACGTAGACGAGTGTGTTGGCCGTGCCGAGATCGATCGCCATGTCGGCTGACATGAAGCCGAGCAGCCGGGAAAACATACAGAAACCTTTGGAAAGCGTCAGGAGAGGGCCGAGGGCTTAGCCCCCCGCCTGCCGGTCCACAAGGGGGCGGACCGCGGTCGACGTGAAAGCTGTCCTATCTGCCGCCCTGCGCGATGTCAAAGCGCGTCGCGGAGGCTCACACAGAGATGACCACCTGGCCACACATCGGCCACCAAATTTCGGGAATCGCCATATTTCCGCCCAACCGCCTCCATCGGGCGGGAGTTGGATCATGTCACCGAACAATAGGAGGCTCGACATGACCCGAGCAATTGCCCTGATTCTGGTTGGCTCACTCAGTCTCGGCCTGGTGGGGTGTGGTGACGATCCGGGGACCCGCGCCGTGACCGGCGGCCTGATCGGCGCCGGCGTCGGCGCGGGTGCCGCTGCGGTGACCGGCGGCAGGCCCGCCACAGGTGCCCTGATTGGTGGCGGTATTGGCGCCGTAGGCGGCGCGCTGACGACGCCGTAAGCCAGGTGTCGCGCCACGGCTATGCCGCGGATGCAATGAGAGGAGATGGGACAATGCGGCGCGCTGTAACAGCGGGCGTGGTGCTGGTGGCGATGGCGGTTGGTCTCGCCGGGTGTGGCTATACGCCGGGTGACCGGGCCGCATCGGGTGGGTTGATGGGCGCGGGCGCCGGTGCGGCGATCGCCGCGGCCACCGGTGGGGCACCTTTGGTCGGTGCCCTGGTGGGCGGCGCGGTTGGTGCCGGCGCCGGTGCCTTGACCAGCCCGAACGCGATCAACCTGGGCAAGCCCATCTGGCGCTGACGCCGCCGTAGCGGCAGGCCAGAGGCCGTGCCTTTGACGGGTCCAGGCGACAGCGTCCCCCTTGTGGGGTTCGGGGCGAAGCCCTGACTATGCTTGAACGTAGCACAGCCAGCGCTCACCATGGGCGGGCAGCCGGTCATGGAGACAAGCGATGAAGGTGCGCGCCGCGGTCGCTCGCAAGGCAGGCGAGAGGCTGAGCCTCGAGACGGTCGATCTTGAGGGGCCGAGGGAGGGTGAGGTGCTCGTGGAGATCAAGGCTACCGGCATTTGCCACACCGATGAGTTCACGCTGTCAGGGGCCGATCCCGAGGGGCTGTTTCCCGCCATTCTGGGCCATGAGGGTGCGGGCGTGGTGGTGGATGTGGGGAAGGGGGTGACGTCGCTGAAGAAGGGCGATCACGTCATCCCGCTCTACACACCGGAATGCCGGCAGTGCGAATACTGCCTCAGCCGCAAGACCAACCTGTGCGTCGCGATCCGCGCCACCCAGGGCAAGGGCGTGATGCCCGACGGCAGCAGCCGGTTCTCCTGCAACGGCGAGCCGGTGTTCCACTACATGGGCACCTCAACCTTCGCCAATTTCACCGTGTTGCCGGAGATCGCGCTGGCGAAGATCCGGCCCGACGCGCCGTTCGACAAGGTCTGCTACATCGGCTGCGGCGTCACCACCGGCATCGGCGCGGTGATCAATACGGCGAAGGTGGAGCCGGGCGCGCGCGTGGTGGTGTTCGGCCTGGGCGGCATCGGGCTGAACGTGATCCAGGGCGCGCGCATGGCGGGTGCCGAGATGATCGTCGGCGTCGATCTCAATCCGAACCGCAAGACGATGGCGGAAAAATTCGGCATGACGCATTTTGTCAACCCGCGCGAGGTCGAGGGCGATCTGGTGCCGTACCTGGTCGACCTGACCAAGGGTGGCGCGGATTATAGCTTCGAGTGCATCGGCAATGTGAAGGTGATGCGCCAAGCGCTGGAATGTGCGCATCGCGGCTGGGGCAAGTCGGTCGTCGTCGGTGTGGCCGGCGCGGGACAGGAGATCGCAACGCGGCCGTTCCAATTGGTGACCGGTCGCGTGTGGATGGGCACCGCGTTCGGTGGCGCGCGCGGGCGGACCGATGTGCCGCGCGTCGTTGATTGGTACATGGACGGCAAGATCAACATCGATGACCTGATCACGCATGTGCTGCCGTTCGAGCAGATCAACGAGGGATTTGACCTGATGCGGCGTGGGGAATCGATCCGGACGGTGGTGACCTACTAGGCGCATGACGACCGCGCTGCTCATCATCGACATGCAGCTCGGCTCGTTCACGCCGGTGGGTCCGAAATATGACGCGGTCGGATTGGTCGATCGGCTGAATGCGTTGGGTGACGCGGTACGCACGGCTGGCGGCACGGTGATCTTCGTGCAGCATGACGGGCCGGAGGGGGACCCGCATCATCCCGACTTGCCTGGTTGGCATCTGCTGCCGACACTCCACATACGCGAGGGTGACCTGCGCGTGCACAAGCGGTCCTGCGATGCGTTCCTGCACACGGAACTGGATGATGTGCTGCGGGCGGGGGGCATCGATCGGCTGATCATCACGGGATGTGCCACCGATTATTGCGTGGACAGCACGGTCCGCAGTGCGCTCGCGCGCGCCACTCCGACGATCGTTCCATCGGACGGCCACACCACGTCGGATCGACCGCATCTGCGGGCGCAACAGATCATGATGCATCACAACGCGATCTGGGCGGACTTCATCGCGCCGGGCGGGCCTGCGACGATCTGCTCGTGTGCTCAGGTGGCGCGGATGATTGCGGAAGGCAAATCGGTATGCACCATCGTTTGATTGCGATCGTTGTGCTGGCCTGGCTCTGCGGGCCTGCCTGGGGCGCGGAGACCTGGATGAAGGTCGGCGCGCATCAGACCATGGACGCAAATCTGCTGACGCCCGATGGGCCAGGTCCGTATCCGGGCGTGCTGATTCTGAAATCAAGCCGCGGAGTGAACGCCGCGGACATCGCCTTCGCGCATGCGCTGGTGCAACAAGGCTTTGCCTGCCTGATTCCGCACTATCTCGAAGCCTACAGCGACACCAGCGGTGACAGGTACACCAGCTTCACCAAGGACGCGGATGCGATCTATGCCGATCTGATCAGTGCGGCGGCGAGTCTGGCGCGCACAGATGCCGTACGCGGCAACAAGGTTGGCGCCGTCGGCTTTTCCAATGGCGGTTTCTTTGTGACGTGGCTGGCGGCCACGCATCAGGTGGCGGCTGCTGTCTCTTATTATGCCGCGATCACCGGCGCCGGTACCGATCATGACCTGACACGGTTCAAGCCGTTGTTCAGCCCGTCGAGCGTGCCACTATTGTTGCTGGTCGGTACCAAGGACACCTATAGCCGTCCCACGCATCGTCTGGTCGGCATGATGCGCGAGGCCGGCAGCCCGGTCCGGGTACGCTTCTTCGAAGATGCCCATCATGAGTTCGACCGGCCCGGTCTGGATGATGCCGATCGCACCGCGGCGGCGGAGGCCTGGACCTCCACGCAACGGTTCCTGGCGTATAATCTGAAGGGACAATAGCGTCCGCCGCCCAATCATCTGAGCGTGCGTCAGCCCCGCAAGATTTTCACCACGAAGAAGTCCGAGGACCACGAACGATCACGAAGCTGGGGGACAGCCTCATCCGTGGGGCGTGGCAGGTACGGTTCATACGCGCCATGCGAAGCGCATCAAACACATTTGCCAAATGCACAAGGCCGCGTGTGTCGCACGCCTCCCGACTCTGCGTGGTTCTCGGTCTCCTCCGTGGTGAAATACCCTTCCCGATTACCCCGGAGGCGGCAGGAAATTCACCTCGTGCAGCCCCGCCAGCCGCACCACCTCCGCCGGATCCGACACGTTATGGATCGCCTGGAACAGATCCCACAACATCCGCGTCGGGCTGACCCAGAACACACAGGACACATCCGCCGCGCTCTTGTTGAAGATCCCATGCGGGATCGCGCGCGGCAGCCGGATCAGATCGCCTACATCAGCCGCGGCCCCCTGCCCATCCAACACCAGATCGAAATGACCCCTCAGCACATAGATGAACTCGTCCTGCGTCGGATGTACATGCGGCGGCACGAAGGTGCCAGGC
>DATHNE010000193.1:0-2806 GCA_035486355.1 Acetobacteraceae bacterium | reverse complement strand
AGACTCCGGCGGGCCCCAGTGGGCGGGCCAATGACGCTCACTCGGGGGACAACATGAAAGTCTGCGTGTTTGGCGCCGGTGCAATCGGTGGGCATCTGGCAGTGCGTTTGGCACGTGGTGGCGCGGAGGTCTCGGTGGTGGCGCGCGGGCCGCAGTTGGAGGCGATCCAGCGCAACGGCCTGAAGATCATCACGCATCTTGGCGAGCTGGACGCGCCTGTGCGGGCCAGCGCGGCCCCCGCAGAGCTTGGCAAACAGGATGCGGTGCTGGTGACGGTGAAGGCCCCTGCCCTGCCCACGGTCGCCGCCAGTATCGCCCCGCTGCTGGGTCCCGCTACGCCCGTGGCATTCGTGATGAATGGCATCCCGTGGTTCTACTTCCACGGCATTGGCGGCGCGCTGGAGGGCAAACGCCTGCCGAAGATCGATCCGGGCGATGCGATGTGGCGCACGGTCGGGCCGGAGCGTGCGATCGCTGGCGTCGTGTATGCCGCCAGCGCAGTGATCCGGCCGGGTGTGATCGCGCTGGAGAACCCCAACAGCCGCGTGGTCCTGGCGGAAATCGATGGCCGGCCCAGCCAGCGCGTGCAGGCGCTCGCGGCGCATATCAACGCCGGCGGAATGACCGCCGAGGTCAGCGGCAACGCCCGCGACGCGATCTGGGCCAAGCTGATGAACAACCTGGCGAGCGGGTCACTGGCGGTGTTGACCGGTGCGACGGTGCGACGGATCTATCAGGATGAGGTGTGCGTCGCGACCGCACGCAAGATCATGGAGGAAGCGGCTTGCATCGCCGCGGCAGTCGGTGCGGTACCGGACCGGAACCATGAGAAACGCGTGGTGCATGGCAAGGGGCTGGATCATAAACCGTCGATCCTGCAGGACCTGGAGCTGGGGCGGCCGATGGAGATCGATGGGATTTTCGATGCGCCACTGGAGATGGCGCGCGCCGCCGGGGTCTCGGCTCCGACGCTGGAGATGATCGTGGCGTTGATGAAGGTGCGAGCGGGCGAGGCGGGGTTGTACGGCGGTTGAGCCGCGCGACCACAGCCGGCGCACGCCGGACATAACAGGAGGACACGTTGATGGAACTGCGCGATTTTGGCCGCACGGGGATGCGGGTTTCGGTGTTCGGTTTCGGCTGCGGGGCCGTCGGCGGGTTAATGGTGCGTGGCGGCGCGGCGGACCAGGAACACACGGTAGCGCGCGCGCTGGCTGCGGGGATCAACTATTTCGATACGGCGGTGCAATATGGCAACGGCGCGTCCGAGACGAATCTCGGGCGGGTCTGGGCGAAACTGAAACCGAAGGCCTATGTCGGCACCAAGATCCGGTTCACCCAGTCCGAACGTGGCAACATCGCTGCCGCCGCCGCGGCATCGCTGGAAGGCAGCCTTAAGCGCCTGGGCATGGACCAGATCGACATCTTCCACCTGCACAATGCCATCACGCAGGATGGCGCGGGAGAAGCCTTCTCGGTGAAGACGGTGCTGGAGGAAGTGGTGCCGGCGTTCGAGGCGCTGCGCAAACAGGGCAAGACGCGCTTCCTGGGCATCACCGCGGTGGGCGAGACCGCGGCGCTGCACCAGGTGATCGGTTCGGGCGCGTTCCACAGCGCGCAGGTCAGCTACAATATGCTGAACCCGTCCGCCGGCCAGGCCGTGCCCGTGGGATATCCCGCCCAGGATTACGGCAAGCTGCTGGAGCACACAACGAAGATGGGCGTCGGCACAATCGGCATCCGCGCCCTGGCCGGCGGCGCGCTGAGCGGGGCAGCGGAACGCCATCCGATTGCCAGTCCGCCTCCGGAACCAATCGGCTCGGCCATGAGCTACGATGCCGACCTGGCTCGGGCACGCCGGTTGCTACCGCTGGTCACCGAGGGCCACGCCACCAGCATGGCCGAGGCGGCAACACGGTTCGTGATCTCGACACCAGCGATCAGCACCGTGCTGGTCGGCATGGCGACGCCGGACGAATTCGCCGCAGCCCAGGCGGCGATTGAGAAGGGCGCCTTGTCGGCTGCGGCCCTGGAACGGCTGGCGACGCTACAGGCCGGCTTCGTCGGCGAACTTCGCTAGCGCGTTTTCCCCGGCGAGTTCAGGGCGGAGCCCTCCCCTTACCTTGCCTCAAGCGGCTGGGTTTGGGTGATATTCGAGGCACAGGTGGACGGGGAACGTGGTGTTCGTGGTGCCGATCTGGCCTACAGGGCCGGCGGCGCGGCGCAGGCCGGGCTGCCGCAGCAGTAGCTTGAGGATGGCGGGGATCAGCACCTGGTTGATGTGGGCGCCAACGCAGGTGTGCAGTCCGTGTGGTGGTGAATTCCGGGTGATTCTCGAAACCGAACAGGAAGGTACCGGCGCGACAGCCGCCAGACCGGCCAGAAGCACCGGCAGTGGCCCACTGTAAGAAACGCGCAGTCGCGTCACGCTGGCGCTCCCATTCGACACCACAAAGCCTTGCAACCCCAGAGCGTGATCGCTTTAGGCGGACTCGCCGTGACGCGTGAATCACGCGACAAAACAAAGTGCTGGAGCGGGATGACTTTGCCTAGCAGAAGTCATCCCGCTCCAGGTGGGGCACCTTGTCACGCGAGCGCCGGGCGCTGGCCCACCCGGGATGACACTATGGCTAAGCAGAGATTCGCCGCTTGGCCAACGGAAGCAGCCTGCGTTCGCAGTTCAATGTATCGACGGCCTGATGGATGGCGCGGTCGAGTGCGTTGGAATCGGCGAAGGTCTGATGCGCGAGATGGTGCGCCTTGAGGTCGCGCCAGACGCCCTCGATGTCATTGAGTTCCGGTGCAT
>DATHNE010000192.1:0-2020 GCA_035486355.1 Acetobacteraceae bacterium | reverse complement strand
CGTATGGGCTGGGACTGGTTCGAGGCTCTGACTGCGCGCTTGCCCTTGCCGGCCCCTCGGATCACTCGCCCATGGGCGCCGCGAGCGGGATGATGCGGGTCACTTCCGGGAAGAGCCGGGTGCGGGAAAGCCGCCTGCCCGCATCTGCGAGGGCGGAGCCGAATGGCCAAGCTACTCGACCACGACCCCGGTGTCGATGCAGTTGATCGATGTCGACAACTGCAAGCGATTCAATGACACCTATGGGCATCTGGATGGCGATACCAGCCTGCGCGAGATCGCGCACGCAGCCCGCCGGCCCGGCGACTTTGCCGCCCGCTACGGGGGTGAGGAGTTTGCCGTTGTGCTGCCCACGATTTCGGTCAGCGGCGCGATCCAGGTGGCGGACACGACTCGACGCGCGGTCGTGCAGACCGCGATCCCGCATGCCGCAACCGCGACCGGCGTGGTGACCGTCAGTGTCGGCGTCGCCACGCTGCGGCCGAACATGATGTCGACGATCGTCGACCTTACCGCCGCCGCCGCCGCATTGTATCAGGCCAAGGCGGCGGGGCGGAGCCAGGTGGCGGTCGATCACACCACCACCGGTTCCTGGCAGGTGCAGGTTGGACAGGCGATCTGCTGACCACCCTGGTCCGCCGCGCGCGTTGCATTAGATAGAGGTCATGCGCTTCGTTGTCCCCCTCTGCCTGCTGTTGCTGACCGCGGCCGCGCCCGAGGCGCCCTCGGCAGGGGCGCCAACGCCTGGCGCGTCGCCGTCGGTCGCGCCACCGGCGCCTGCAGCCCCGGCTCCGCGCGTGGGGCACGCCGCCGCGCTGCCGCCGACTGTCGCCTTGCATCATGTCGCTCCGGAGGAGGCGTTGCCGGTGCTGGGTCACGCGATCGTTGGTCCGAATGGCCAGCAGATCGCGCGGCTGATCAACATCCTGATCGATGCCGATGGCAAACCGGTGGCGGCAGTGCTGGATTTCGGCGGCTTCATGGGCGTGGGTGCGCGGAAGATCGCGGTGGACTGGGATACGCTGCGGTTCACGCCAGCGAATATCGACGTGCAGATCACGCTGACGATGACGCCGGAGCAGATCAAGGCGGCGCCGCAATACAAGGACGAGACCAGGCCAGCGCCGGTGATCGAGCCGGCGAAGGGCGCGAGCAAGCCGGGTCCGCAATAAACCATGGTGTCCGCGCCAGCCGAGCATCGCGGCACGCGTGGCCTCGACCTGTTGAACTTCTTTCTTGCGGACGCTCAGACCGGCTTCGGGCCCTTTGTGGCGGTGTATCTAACCACGCGATCCTGGACACAGGAGGAGATCGGCTTTGCACTGACGCTGGGCACGGTCACCGCGATGATCAGCCAGATTCCCGCGGGCATGCTGGTGGATGCGGTGCGGCGCAAGCGGGGTGTGGCCGCTGGCGGGATCCTGGCGATCGGCGTGGCGGCGCTGCTGCTGGCGGCCTGGCCGATCGAGCTATCAGTTGCGCTGGCGCAGGTGCTGCACGGAGCCGCGAGCTGTGTGCTGACACCGGCGATCGCGGCGCTCAGCCTGATGCTGGTGGGTCATGCCGGGTTGGGCGAGCGGTTGGGGCGCAATGCGCGTTTCGCGGCGATCGGCAACGGGCTGGCGGCTGGTGTGATGGGGTTGCTGGGCAGCTATGTGTCGGAGCGGTCGGTGTTCATTGTGACCGCGGCGCTGTGCGTGCCGGCCGTGGTCAGTCTTGTGTTCATCCCGTCGCGTCCGGCCGCGGTGTCGGAAGTACGGCAGCGCACCGACTGGTCCGGGTTAGGAACGTTGCTGCTGGACCGGCGACTGCTGGTGTTCGCGGCGTGCATCACGTTGTTTCATCTGTCGAACGCGGCGATGTTGCCGATCGCGGCCGGCGTGCTGACGGTGCGCGAGGGCACGCATGCCAGCCTGATCATTGCGGCGTGCATCGTGGTGCCACAGGCGGCGGTAGCGCTGTTGTCGCCTTGGGTCGGGCGCAATGCGGGGCGGTTCGGGCGCCGGCGCATGTTGCTGCT
>DATHNE010000191.1:0-19063 GCA_035486355.1 Acetobacteraceae bacterium | reverse complement strand
CAAGGCCGAACTCAAAGCCAGGATCCTGGCATACCTCGACGACCTCAATCGCGATCCCGTTGTCCATATCTGGAACTACAAAATCAGCGAGGCGGCGTGATAGGAGTCGTTTCACGGAAACGCAGTACTAGTCAGAACTGCTGCAGCAGACGATCGATGTAGTCGAGTTCGTATTGCGGCCGTGTCCGGTCCGCCCCACGCCGCCGCAACTCCTGCTCGATGTCCTGCGTGCGCTGCTCTTCCCGCTGTTCCGGCACCGTCACGGTCGAGCTTTCGTCGATGCCTGATCCGCCTTGCCCGGTTCGCCGGCCAAACGGATCGCGCCGCGAGTCGGGTGTGTAGGGTGACCCAGGCGGCGCCCCGCGACCGTTCCAATCGCCGCGGCCGTCTTGCAGGCTCAGGCCCATCGAACCGTCCTCGCCCTCCCCATCGTCGGCGTTGCCGTTCGGGCCTCGGCCGAACTGCTGCGCCATGGTCTGGCCCATCTCCTGGCCACCCTTCTGCAGCGCCTCAATCGCTTGCTGCTCGGCCGTGCTGGCCGCCTGGTCCTGGCCCTGCCCCAACGCCTGGCCGGCGGCGCGCATGTCGGTATCCGCCTCCCCCAGGCTGGGTGGCAGCTTGCCGGTCAGGTCGCTGAAGCGCTGCATCAGCTCGCCCAGGGCCCGGCGCAACGCCTGCTGCACACGCTGATCGGCCTCGCGTGCGGCATTCGGATCCTCCGCCTGGGTGGGCGGCTGGTTGATGCCGTTGAAATGCGGCGCCGGTTCCACCCGCTGCTGCGTATGGTCCAGCACGCCGCCTTGCCGGGCGATCATGTCCTGCACCACGCTCATCTGCTGGCGCCCACGCTGGCGGCGTTCGGCGTTGCGGGCATCCGCGGCATTCGGCTGCGCGCGCGCGTTGCGCAGCTCGTCCAGCATCTTGTCCAGCTCGGCCATGCGCTGCTTGGCGTCATCCATCTTGCCCTGCTGCGCGGAATCGCGCGCGGCATCCGCCAGGTTCTGCATCTGCCGTCCGTTGAGCATCATTGCGTTGGGATCGAGCGGCATCTCGTCCGGACTGCGGCGCAACTGGTCGAGCAGCGCCTGAAGATGATGCTGGATGGCGTTCTCCAGCTCAGCCAGACGCTTTTGCAGTTCCTCGCGATTGGCCTGCGACGGATCCTTCTGCGCGCGGTCCAGCGCATCGTTGGCGGCCTGCCGCGCCTCCTCCAGCTCACGTGCCGTCCGATCGGTCAGCCCTTCTTCCATGTGCAGCGCGAGTTGCCACATACCCTGCTGTTCCCGGTCGATCGTGCCGGTGGATTTGTCGAATTCCAACTGGTAGTAGAGCGCGCCCAGATTGGCGTAGGCGCCGAAATCGGTGCCAAAGGCTTGCGGTGCCTGCAACAGCGAGTCGAGCACGCCGGCCGCGGAATCACGATCCTCGGGATGCAGGCTCAGACCGCGCCGGGCCGCGATCAGCGCGCGCGCGACGGGGTTGGTGAAATGCCGCTCCGGCAGCATCAGCTCGGCCGGGGCGCTTTCCCCGGTCTGCCCCGGTGCGTCGCGCGCGATCAGCCGGCCGATCACCGGCAGCCCAGCCCAGGGATGCGCGGTCAGATCCTGCTGGCTGATCCCATGTGCCGCCTTCGGGTCGCCTCCTGGCAACGGAATGGAGATGACCAGCGGCGGCGCGCTTGGCCGGTCGCGCAGATGCAGTTCGGCCTGCAAGCCGACCACGCCGTAGTCATCGGTGACCGTCCAGGGCAGGCGGATATGCTGGCCGTCCCCCGCTTCACCCGGCGGCTCGGTCCAGGCGGCGGTCGGGGGCTGGTCAGCGATGACGGTCAGGTCCCACCCGGCCAGCTCACTGCCGTCGCGGCGTACCGTCAGCCGCCCCCCCGCGGTCAGGTCCTGGTCGGCCTGGAAGCTCGCGGCGTCGAGGGTGTGAAATTTCGTCGCGTGGCCATTCAGCGTCAGGCTGGGCGCGCCTTCATCGGCGCTGCCAGTCACGCTGACGGTCAGGTGCGACCCGGCCGGCGCAGTGATCGCGCTGGTGCCGGCGTGCAGGAAGATTGGGGCCAGGCGGGTGTAGGCTGGCGGCGTGATCCAGGCCTGTAACTCGGTGCCGGGCGCGGCCACGCCGTGCGGCAGGGCGGGGGAGAACGCCTGCGCCAGTCGGCCCGGCGCATCGGGTCCGGCGATCGCCACCGCCGCGACCAGGCTCACCAGCAGGCCACCGCGCAAGGCATAGGGGTCGCGCCGCGCCAGGCCCGGATGCGGCAGGCCCACCCGCAGGCGGCGGAGCTGGGTCAGCGCGCGTGCGACATGCGCCCGCCAGAGCGGATCCGCGGCGGGATCGCCGCCCGCCGGCTGATCGGTGATCACGCTGAGCGGGCGGTGCTGCAGGCCGGAAGCCACCTCCAGCCGCCGATCCGCCGCGCTGTCGTCGGGCGCAGCGACGTGCCGCAGGCCACGCACCAGCAGCACGATCACCGCGATGCCGGTGCCAAGCAGCAGGGCCAGGTGCAGCGCCGGCGGCAGATGGCGCGGCAGGTCCAGCAGTGCCGCGCAAAGGAAACCGCCGATGACGCCCAACGGCGGCCACAGCGCCGGCCACACAAACTCGAACAGCAGCGCGAGCCGCGCGAGGCTCCGCCAGCCGGCCAGCCGGCGCAGCAACCGCTCGGCGTCGTGCTGCTCTTGCGTCATTCGAGCGATTTCGGGATGCGATCGTTCGCCCACAAGGCCTCGACCGGTTGCCGCGTGCGGATGACGGTAAACGTGCCGTCATGGACCATCACCTCGGCGGCCAGGCCACGGGCGTTGTAGGCGGAGCTCATGACCGCGCCGTAGGCGCCCGCGTCGAGGATCGCGACGCGCGATCCGGGTGCCAGCGGCGGCAGCGCGCGGGCGCGGGTGAACGTATCGCCGGTCTCGCAGATCGGCCCGACGACGTCGGCGAGCGAGACCGGACCGACGGCCTCGGCAGCCGCCACCGGCACGATCCCATGCCACGCGTCATACATCGCCGGGCGGATCAGGTCGTTCATGCCGGCATCCAGCACAACGAAGCGCGCGCCGCCGGTGTGCTTGACCAGGACCACCGAGGCCAGCAGCAGCCCGGCGGTGCCAACCAGCCAGCGGCCTGGTTCGACCATCACGCGCAGGTCGAGATTGTGCAGCGCGCCGGCGATCGCGCCGGCCAGCGCGGCAGGGCTGGGCGCGGGCTCATTGCGATAGGGGATGCCGAGGCCGCCGCCACAATCCACCACCCCCACGGCCTGGCCTGCGGCGCGCAAGGCGCGGACCAGCTCGGCGACGCGGCTGAAGGCGGCGCGATAAGGCGCCATCGACAAGATCTGACTGCCGATGTGCACCGCCAACCCGATCGGATGGATGCCGGGCAAGATCGCGGCATGGGCATACAGCGCGGCGGCGTCGGCATAGGGAATGCCGAACTTGTCCTGGGCGCGGCCGGTGGAGATCTTCGCATGCGTGCCCGCGTCAACATCCGGGTTCACGCGCAGCGCCACCCGCGCGGTGCGGCCCATCGCCGTGGCGATCTCGGACAGCATCGCCAGCTCTTCGGCACTTTCGACGTTAAGCTGAGCAACGCCCTCGGCGAGTGCGAGGCGCAGTTCGACCGGCGACTTGCCGACACCCGAGAAGACGATGTGGTCGCCCGGGATGCCAGCGGCGCGGGCGCGGCGCAACTCACCGCCGCTGACCACGTCGACGCCAGCACCCTCGCGGCTGAACAGGCGTAGGATCGCCAGATGGTCGTTGGCCTTCATCGCGTAATGCACGTGCACGTCCAGCCGGGCCGCGCCGAGGGCAGTGGTGAGCGCCCGATAGCGCGCCCGCATGGTGGCGGCGGAGTACACCCAGGTCGGCGTCCCGACCTCGTCCGCGACATGGCTGAGCGGCAGACCATCGACCAGCAGCCCATCCATCGCATGCATGGACAGCTGCGGCCGCGCTGAAATCAGCTCGGCGATCGTCGGGTCGGCGATATTAGCGGCAGGGGCGAGAGAGGCGGCCATGCGTGATTTTTAGCATCGTCATGCTGCAATCGCGAGCGGCAACCGGCCCGACGATCACCTCGGCGCGCCCTCGACGTTCCGGCGCTTCGAGGGCAGGCCGGGTCCCAGGATCGGGAACGGTTATCCACATGACAAAAACAAGGCCGCACAGTAGATGCAACAGTCATGACATCGAAACTTTGTCGCCGGTTCGCTCGTCCCGTGGAGAGCGGGGATTTCGGGGCCACCATGTCAGACACAACTACGTGATCCGCAGCAAGGCGCTCGACACGGCGCCTGAGGGCCAGACGCCGCCACCCGCGGCGATCCGCGTCCTGTGCTTGTGCTGACCTGCACGGGTGTCGTTCTTCCATGACAGCAATGACGGGCAGAAGGGCATGGGCCTGATCATGCTGATCCTGATCGGTGTGGCACCCACCGCCCACGCGCGCAATCGCGCTGTGCCGGAAAGCAGCACGCCTGGGTTCCTGTGAACGGTCGATACGGCGCAATCGGTGTTTCAGGCGCATGCCGGCACCAGCGCGCCGCCGACCGAGGCCGCGGCGGCCCGCGCGACAGTCGGCAAGGCATTGCAAACCAGGGACGTGAACAAGCCCGAGGTGTTCGCCGCGCTTGCCACATTGACGGGCGGAATGGGCCAACACGTGAAGAACTATCACACCATCGGCGACGTGCCCGCGGCGGTCACACCAAACGTCCGCAACGACGTGCACCTCGCCGCCGATGCGGTGCGCGTGATGGGGGCAGCCCCGGCGGGCTTCAGTGCGGTGAGCTGACGGCATTGAAGTCGCTGCGCACCGCGCTGGAACGCGGCACCACGTTCATCGCGACCCGGGTGAAGCTGTCCGTCGCGCTGGCGCTGGGGCTCGGCACCATGGTGGGCTGGAAGCGCATCGTGGTGACGGTTGGCGAGAAAATCGGCAAGACCACCTGACCAATGCCCAGGGGGCGTCGGCCGAGATCGTGGCCATGGTGACGATCGGGATGGCGGATGCCTATGGGCTGCCGGTGTCCACGACCCATGTGCTGTCGAGCGGCGTCACCGGAACAATGGCAGCCAACGGGTCGGGGTCGCAGTGATGCACGATCAAGAACATGGCGCTGGCCTGGGTGATGACCCTGCCCGCGGCCGTGATCATTGCCGGGTCGCTCTACGTGATCTTTCGCCAGGTGTTCTGAATGCGCGCGTCGGGGGCGGTCGTGAGAGCGGTCGGCCGCGGCGGCTGTTGCGGTCGTCGGTTCGATCGGCTTGGCAACGTCCAGGCTTGGTCAGGCGCGATGCTCGCCACTGCGTGCGATCGGATCGATCGCCGTGCAGGAGATGGAACATGGACGTCGAAGACGCTGACCATGACCGGCTGCAGCGCGCTTACAAGGCGGCGGTCGACACCTGGGTGACCGCAATCCGCGCCGAGGAGGCGCTGGCCTCCGTCAATCACACCGTGGCGGACGTCGAGCCGTGGGAGATGCGTACTTCCTGGCCGGGGCGGCCCGTGGCAAGGCGGAAGCCGCCAAGGCGGCCTGCGAAGCGACGCGGCGGTCGAAGTTCTTCGGCATCACCTGAGCCGCCTCGTGTGTGTGCGGCGCCGGATGGCCCGCAACTGCCGAGCGGGACCGTGTCCGACACGGACGGCGCGCCGGCGAATGGATAAACGGTAATGCCGCCGCGTCGGTCATCGCGGATTTCGGCCTTTGCGGCTGGCCCGAACGGATAGTAGCGTCGCCTCCAACCATAACCGATCGAGCCAACCTGAAGGCTCGGACCGAAGGAGGCACCCCCATGACGTCCCATTTGCGGCGCGCGCTGTCCTGCGCCCTTGCCGCGGCCGGCGCGCTCGGCCTGTATGCCGCCGCCCCGGCCCGTGCCGCGGACCCCGAGCCAATCAAGATCGGTGTGATCAGCGAACAGTCCGCCATTGTCGGCCAGGCGATCCTGCAAGGGGCGCAACTGGCGGCGGAGGACATCAACGCCAAGGGCGGCGTCAACGGCCGCAAGATCGAGATCGTGTCCTACGATGATCATTCCTCGGCCTCCGACGCGGTGCGCGCCTATCAGCGTGCGGTGCAGCAGGATCACGTCAGCGCGGTCGTCGCGACCTTCATCAGTGAGGTGGCACTCGCAATCGAGCCCTGGGCGGCGCGCCTGCACATGCCGACGATCACGCCCGCCGCGGCCTCCGACCTGATCAGCAAGCAGGTGCACGACAAGTACGACCAGTACAAATACATGTTCGAGGGCTGGTTCCCCTCACCGATCTTGGCACGTGCCACCTGCGATGCCTCGGGTGACCTGTTCGTCAAGGATCTGCACATGAAGACCGCGGCGATCGTCAGCGAGGACGCCGACTGGACCAAGCCATTGGACGACGGCACCGCGGTCTGCCTGCCGAAAGTTGGGCTGACCGTTGTCGACCATGTCCGCTTCAACCCCGACACCACCGACTTCACGCCGATCTATAACAGTATCGAAGCGAAACACCCGAACGTCATCATCACCGGCATCGCGCATGTCGGTGTGCAGCCCACGGTGCAGTGGCACGACCAGCAGGTGCCGATTCCGCTGGGGGGCATCAGCGCGCAGGCCACCAATCTGACATTTTGGAAGGACACCAACGGCGCGGCCAACGGGGTGGTGACGCAGACGGGAACCGTGCCCGGACTGGCGATTACACCACTGACATTGCCGGTTGCGGATGCGTTCCAGAAGCGCTTTGGCCACTTCCCAGCCTTCGACGGCTTTACCGCCTATGACGCGGTGCGGGCCTTCGCCGGCGCCATCGCGCGCGCCAAGTCGACCGATCCCGACAAGATGGTTGCCGAGATGGAGAAGACCGACATGGAGGGTACGCTTGGCCATGTCGCCTTCTACGGTCGGCAGGATCAGTTCACCCATGCATTGAAATACGGCCCTGGTTTCGTCACGCCGGTCGTGATGCAGTGGCAGGACGGCAAGCAGGTCTGCGTGTGGCCGTCGGACAAGTGCCCCGCCAAGATGATCTTTCCGTCGTTCGTAAAGGTGCAGCAGGCGGCCAATCAATAACCTGCGCGGATCGCCGCCGCGCGCGATCATCCCTGATGAGCCACTTGGGATGATCGCGCTTCGGCCGCTGCCTCGACCCGACCGCCGGAACGTCACGTGATCGCCCTGCAGATCCTGATCGATGGGTTCGCCGTCAGCGCGTTGTACGGTCTTGGAGCCGTCGGCTTCACGCTGATCTTCGGCGTCAGCGGCGTGCTGAACTTGGCGCATGGCGGGATCATGCTGGTCGCCGCGCTGTTGGGTTGGTGGATTGCCGCGGACCATGGTGCCGGACCGTATGGCGGGGCGGCGTTCGGCGTACTGATGGGACTGGTCGCGTCGTACGTCACCTATTTCGTCGTGGTGCGGCCGATCCAGCGCTCACGTGCCATTCCGAAAGTGGAAGAGGAAATCTTCATCCTCACCGGTACGTTGCTCTGGGGCATCATGATCCAGGTCGGCATGGACTACATCTTCAGCAACAACCCGGTGACGATGCAGCCGTTGATCCCCGGCGTGGTGAACCTGTTCGGCGTGCGCACACCGTGGAACGAGCTGATGATCGCCGCGGTGTGCTGGACAACCATCGGCCTGCTGTGGCTGCTGGTGAACCGCACGCGCATCGGCAAGCAATTGATGGCGGCGGCGATCAATCCGCGCGGCCTGACGCTGCTCGGCTTCGAGATGTCGCGGATCTATCTGATCGTGTGGTCGATTTACGGCGTGCTGGCGGGATTAGCCGGCGTGCTGCTGGCGTCATTCTTCGGCATCAGCTCCGACAATGTCGGCAACCTGACCGCCAGCGCCTTCACCATCGTCATCCTGGGCGGGTTGGGCAGCGTGCCGGGGTCGCTAATCGCGGCCTATGTCGTGGGGTACGCCGAGACCATCACCGCGTATCTGGTCGCACCGACGCTGCGGCCGATCCCGGCGCTGCTGATCCTGGTGGTGGTGTTGTACCTGCGGCCGCAAGGTCTGCTCGGGCGGCGGTGATGCAAAAGCTGCGTCGCCCCGGTCCGTGGATCGCGTTACTGCTGGTGGTGGTGGCGGCGACGGCGCCCGGCTGGATGGGCGCGTATTTCTTGGGGATCTTCACCACCGCGTACTACTTTGGCGTCTTCGCCATGTCGTGGGACCTGCTGTTTGGTTTCGCCGGCGAGGTGAATTTCGGCCCGACCTTCCTGATCGGCCTCGGTGCCTATGGCGCCGGGCTGATGAACAATGCCGGTATTCCCATTCCGCTGTGCCTGATCGGTGGCGCGGCGATCGCGGTGGTGGGCGGGGTGTTGCTGGCGCTGCCTGCGTTGCGGCTGCGCGGACCTTATTTCGGTCTCGTGACGTTGGTCGCGGTGCTGCTGCTGCTGGATTGCATCGTCATCTTCGCCGGGGTCACCGGTGGCGAGATCGGCATGATGGTGCCCGACGTGCTGTCGATCGATGCCGGCGTGAACTACTGGTATGCGCTCGCCTTCCTGGTCGTGTCGGCGCTGATCCTGTTCGGCCTGTCGCGCTCTTCGCTTGGGCTGATCCTGCAGGCGACTGGACAGGACCGGATCGAAGCCGCGGCGCTGGGCTTCAATGTCACCAAGCACAAGCTGGCGGCGTTCGTGATCAGCGCGTTCTTCTCCGGCCTCGCTGGCGCGATGCTGACGTTTTACGAAGGCACTGCGTCGGTCGACACCGTGGTTAGCCTGGCGATCACCGTGCAGATTGTCATTGCCGTGGTGTTCGGCGGGCGGCGCACGATCCTGGGTGGCATCCTGGGCGGCATCTTCCTGATCCTGTTCGGCGAGTTGCTGCGTCCGCTTGGCGAGCTGAACACCTTTGTGGTGTCGGCGATCGCGCTGGCGGTGATCATCTTCTTCCCGGACGGCGCCTTGGGGTGGCTGTTGCGTCCGCGGGATCCGCGCTGATGCACGACGTTGCCCGGACGCCGATGCGAAACGCCGCCCCCTTGCTGGAAGTCGAGGGCCTGACCAAGCGCTTTGGTGGGCTGGTGGCGGTACGCGACATCGGCTTTCAGATCGCGCCCGGCGAGATCCTGGGTCTGATCGGCCCGAACGGCTCCGGTAAGTCCACCGTGATGAAGCTGATCATGGGGATCGAGCGGCCCAACGCCGGCAGTGTGAAGGTCGCTGGCATGGAGGTCGCCGGTTGGCCGACGCACCGCATCGCCCGCAGCGGTGTCGGCATCGTGTTCCAGCACTCGCGTCCGCTGCACCGGCAGACGGTGCTGGAAAATATCTCGCTCGCGCTGCTGCCGGACTCGCTGTTCAAATTGGCAGCTGAGCCGCATGTGGAACGACAGGCGCGCGAGATCGCCGAGCGCGTTGGCCTTGGCGGTGTGTTGGGCCGCCGCCCATCGACGCTGCCGTTCGCCGATCTACGGCGCCTGGAAATGGCCAAGGCGCTGGCACGCAATCCCAAGGTGGTGCTGATCGACGAGCCGTTCGCCGGTCTGACGCAAAGCGAGGTGGCGACGTTCAGCGAGCTGATTGACGCGTTCCGTCGCGATGGCCGCGCGGTGCTGCTGGTGGATCACAACGTGAAGAGCGTGGCTGCGATCGTCGATCGCGTGTTGGCGATGTATCTGGGTGAACGGATCGCCGAGGGTACCGCCGATCAGGTGATGCGCGATCCGACGGTGCGCCGCGTCTATCTGGGCGGGCGGATCGAGACGCATCCGCGCAAGGAGCTCGACGCGCGTGGTGGCGAGGCGTTGCTCGATGTGCGTGGCATCGACGTGCAGTACGGCAAGGCGCAAGCGTTGCAGCAGGTATCGATCCATGTGAATGCGGGGGAATTCGTCTCGGTCGTCGGGCTGAATGGCGCGGGAAAGACGACGCTGTTCAATGCGATTTCAGGTTTGGTGCCGTTTGCCGGTGACATTCATTTCGGTGGAGCCAGCCTGCGCGGCCGCACCCCGGCACAGATCGCGCGCGGCGGTGTGGTCCAATGTCCGGAAACACGGGAGCTGTTTGGCGAGCTGACAGTCCGCGAGAACCTCGATCTGGGCGGACAGCATCTGTCGGCGGACCAGCGTGTGACCCAGCTCGCCTGGCTGCTCGATCTGTTCCCGATCCTGAACGAACGCCAACGGCAGAAGGCCGGCACGCTGTCGGGCGGCGAGCAGCAGATGCTGGCCATCGCGCGCGCGCTGATGATGCAGCCAAAGCTGTTGATCCTGGACGAGCCGACACTGGGGCTGGCGCCGGTTATTCTGGAACAGTTGTCGAAAGCGCTGGGCCGACTGCGTGAGACGACGCCGATCACGGTGCTGCTGGGCGAGCAGAATGTGACCTTCGCCCTGCCGCACGCCGACCGCGTGTACGTACTGGAGCATGCGCGCATTGTCTGGGAAGGCGATCCTGGCCGTTTCGCCGATGAGATGGGGACGGGATACCTGTAAGGCCGCTCTCGCGCGTTAGCGATTTCTTCAAGCGTCACGCTTGAAGCTGCGGGGATGACATCCCACTCCCAACATCGTGCTTGCCGCGTTGCACCAAATTTGGTGCGCAACTCGTGATGGCGTTGCCGTGTCTGTAACGGATCGCCACCGTCGCGTTCTAGCGAACCTCGGCGGGCAACGAGCCGGGGCGGGCCTGGCTGAAGACGCTGTCTCTGGAGGATCGCCAGGCAGTCGGAATCGCGGCGCGGTAGGTGGAATACGGATAGCCAATCGGAATGTCGCGATGGCGGACGGGTGGTGGGAAATCCGCGTCCAGCTGCGGGACCGCACCGCGCACCTGCTGTTTTGCCCGGTTCGGCCGCGCGTCACGCCGCGGCAGGGTTCATCAAGCAGACGCAAGCGACGCCGAAGCTGGACACCGCACGCGGTCGGCGGGCCGATCTGCTGGCACGACTGCACCAGCGTCCCGGCGCTATGTGGCACGCATGACTGGTCCGGACGACCTCTCCCCGATCGGCTCCAGCTTCGAACGCTTCGTGATCGAGGAAGGCGTGCTGGACGCGGTCGAGGAGGCAGCAATCAAGCAGGTGATCGCCTGACAGATCGTACAGGCGATGCAGCAGCGCGACCTGAGCAAATCGGCGATGGCGACAGCGATGTGCCGCAGCCGCCCGCAGCTCGACTGGCTGCTGGATCCGCAGAACGCCGGCGTGGCGCTGCACACGCTGTTCCGCGGCGCGCCGTGCTGGGCGAGCGGCTGCGGGTGGAGCTGGTGGGGTCGCGCGGCTATTTCGACGGATAGGCGTGTGGCCAGATGATCTCGCTCGGCGGGCCAGGCGGGTCCGGCGGGCCCTTCTTGCCGCAGGCGGTAAGGACCAGGGCGGAGAGCAGAAGTAATGCCGCGCAGCGATGCAAGCGGCTGCCGCTGTGCACCTCTCCTGTTGCGCGGGAGCGAGCCGGCCCGGAACTTGATCCGGGGTCGCGGAGCGCAGCGACGCGGGTGAGGGTGCCGCAAGCGGGGAGACCCGCACCTGGCTTTGCGTCGCTCGCCGACCTTTCCCGCAACTGGGAGCGGCGTGTCCGCGCGCGCCTCATCCCAGTGCCTTCAGCCAACGCGCCGCCTGTGCCGCGACATTCGCCGGCGCCGTGCCGCCATAGGTGGCGCGCGATGCGACCGAGGCCTCCACGGTCAGCACCGAGAACACGTCCGGCGTTATTCCAGGTTCGACTTCCTGCATCTCCTCGATCGATAGATCCGCCAGATCTACATTCTTTGCCTCTGACAGGGCGACCAACCGTCCCGTCACATGGTGCGCGTCGCGGAACGGCAGCTGCAACACGCGCACCAGCCAGTCCGCCAGATCGGTCGCGGTGGCGTAGCCCGAACCGGCGAACTGGCGCATCCGCTGTGTATCTGGATGCATGTCCCGCACCATGCCCGCGGTGGCCGCCAGCGACAGCGCCCAGGCCTCAGCGGCGGCGAACACGCCCTCCTTGTCCTCCTGCATGTCCTTCGCGTAAGCGAGCGGCAGGCCCTTCATCACCGTCAGCAGCCCCACCAGCGCCCCGGTCACGCGCCCGGTCTTCGCCCGTACCAGCTCCGCCGCATCGGGGTTGCGCTTCTGCGGCATGATGGAGCTGCCGGTGGTGAATGCATCGGACAGGCGGATGAAGCGATAGGGCGCGCTGCACCAGATCACGATCTCCTCGGCCAGGCGCGAGAGATGCACCGACGAGATCGCGGCGGCCGACAAAAATTCCAGCGCGAAATCCCGATCCGACACCGCGTCCAGCGAATTCGCCGTCGGCCGGTCGAAACCCAGCGTCTTCGCCGTCGCCTCCCGGTCGAGGGGGAACGACGTCCCCGCCAGCGCGGCCGAGCCCAGCGGGCACTCATTGCCACGCCGCCGCGCGTCCGCCAGGCGACCGCGGTCGCGGTCCAACATCTCGACGTACGCCAGCATATGGTGCCCGAACGTCACCGGCTGCGCGGTTTGCAAATGGGTGAAGCCCGGCATCGGATCGGCGGCATGCTGTGCCGCCCGTTCCGCCAGTGCGCGCATCAGATCCGTGACCTGCGCGCGGATGCCGTCGATCGCCTCGCGCACCCACAGCCGGAAGTCGGTCGCCACCTGGTCATTCCGGCTGCGGCCTGTGTGCAAACGCTTGCCGGCCTCACCGATGCGTTCGGCCAGCCGCGCCTCGATATTCATGTGGATGTCCTCGAGCGCGGTCGAGAACGGGAAGCTGCCGGTGGCAATCTCTTGCGCGATCGCCTCTAGACCGCCGCTGATCGCGTGCGCATCTTCCGCCGTGATGATGCCCACCTTCGCCAGCATTGCCGCGTGCGCCAGCGACCCCTGGATGTCTTGGCGCCAGAGCTTCTGGTCGAAGCCGATCGAGGCGTTGATCTCCTCCATCACCACCGAGGGGCCGGCGGCGAAGCGGCCACCCCATTGCTGGTTGGCGGCGACGTTGCGGCGATCGCCGGGGAAGTCAGGCGGTTTGGTCACGACAAGGAGTCCGATATGCGTGGTGTGAGCCGTCGTCTGGTGCTGGCGGCGGGCGGGACCCTAGCGGCGGGCTTGGTCCCGCGCAAACCGCACGCGGCTGAGCTGGATCCGCTGAGCCAGGTGCTCAAGCTGGTGAACCCGCCAGTGCGGCTGGCGGACATCAGCTTCCAGGCGGCCGACGGCACGCTGCATCACCTCAGCGACTTCAAGGGCCACGGCATGGTGGTCAACCTCTGGGCGACCTGGTGCGCGCCATGCGTGGCGGAGCTACCGGCCCTGTCAGTGCTGTCACATGCGCTGGCGCCACAGGATATCGCCGTGCTGCCGCTGTCGTCGGACCGGGGTGGGGCGAACGCGGTGCGGGCGTTCTTCGATGCGCATGATATCACCGGGCTGCCGGTGCTGCTCGATCCGAAAGGGGCGGCGACCGAGGCGTGGGGGGTGGCTGGCATCCCGACCACGGCGATCATCGACCGCGATGGGATGGAGCGGGCACGGCTGGAGGGGCCGGCGAACTGGGCAACACCGGAGGCGGCGGCGTTGGTGCGCCGGTTGGTCGGATAGGCGGTGTTCCACCGTGGCGGAACGCGTCGTGGGTCCGCCCTACACTGCCTTGACCACTCGGGCGGCGAAGAACCCGTCCATCCCGTCGCGGTCTGGCCATAGACCGGGGTGGGTGCGCAGAAAGCCTTCGTCCGTGATGGCCTCGGGCAGGCCTGGCAGCTCCGTCGGCAGGAACGGGTCGTGGCGTAGGCCCCCGCGCGCCAGGGCGGCGGCGATGCGCGGCGCGCCTTCTTCGGGTTGCAGGGAGCAGACGGCATAGATCAGCCGGCCGCCGGGGCGCAGCATCACGGTTGCCGCCGTCAGCAGACGGTCCTGCGCCTCGGCCATCGCGCGGATGTCGCGCGGACGCTTCAAATAGGGCACGTCCGGGTGGCGGCGGATGGTCCCGGTGGCGCTGCACGGCGCATCCAGCAGCACCGCATCAAACGGCGCTGGCGGCTGCCAGATGGTCGCGTCCGCCTCGATCGTCTCGGCCTGCAGGCGCCAATGGCGCAGATTGTCCCGCAGCCGGGCCAGTCGCGTCGCGTCACGCTCCAGCGCTGTCACCTGCGCGCCCGCGGCGGCAAGTTGCGCTGTCTTGCCGCCAGGCGCAGCGCACAGGTCGGCGATCCGTTCGCCCGGTTGCGGCGCCAGCAGCCGCGCCGGCAGGGCCGCCGCGGCATCCTGCACCCAGAACGCCGCCTGCTCGAATCCCGGCAGCGGCGTGACCCCTGTCCCGGCGGGAAATCGCACCGAGCCGGTGGGTAGCATCTCGCCTCCCTCCGGCACCGCGGCCCCGGGGCGCAGTGTCAGATCCAGTGGCGCCTCACGCTGATGCGCCAGGGCGATGGCGCGCGCGCCATCGCCCCAGGACGCCCAAAGCCAAGCGGGCGTGTCCAGCCGCGGGCCATCCAGCTCGCCCAGGCCGGCTTGCCCGGCTTCGGCAACCCGACGCAGCACCGCGTTCACCAGCCCGGCAAAGGCGTGCAGGCGCCGGCCACGGGATAGCGCCACCGCGGTCGCGACTGCCGCATGCGGTGGTGTGTCGAGCAGCAGCAACCCGGCCGCCCCCAGCCGCAGAACATGCCGCACCGGGTCCGGCGGCGCCTTCTTCAGGAATGGCTCCAGCACCGCGTCCAGTGTGCCCAGACGCCGCAGCGTCGCGGCGGTCAGCCGATGCGCCGCGGCGCGATCGCGCAAGGCCATCGCGGGCAGTGCGTCCAACGCCTGTTCCAGTGGCCGGCGGCGGTCCAGTACCGCGCCCAGCAGGTCAAACGCGGCCTCGCGTGTGGGATCTTGCATGCGACGCGGTCACGCAGACGGGATCATCACGCCACGAACCGGAGCGCCCAGAGACATCCTGATCTGCCGCATCGGCGGCTTATCGGTGAACTGGCCGGCACTGGCAATCGGTGGCGTGGTCTCACGTCTCGATCGTCTCAAGAGCGGCCCGAAGTGCGGTATGCAGGACCTCGGCGAGATCTTTGCTGCGATATGGCCTGATCAACATCCGCAGTGCATGCGTCTCCATCGCCTCGCACGGCAGTCGGGCGGCCGGGAAACCTGATGTCAGCACCATCCTGATCGCGGGCCAGTGCTGCCGCACATGCCGGGCAACGCCGAAACCATCCATCTCCCCGGGTATGACGATATCCGTGAACGGCAGAGCGATGTCGCCCTGCGCGAGACGTTCCAGCGCCTCGGCGGCGTCGCGCGCGGCGATCGCGCGATAGCCCAGATCGGTGAGCTGCCGTACTACCGCCCGGCGCAGCGCATCGTTGTCCTCAACCACCAGCACCGCCTTATCGGCGGCGCGGCGTGACACAGGGATCGCCGAGGGCGCCATGGCCTTGATGGCGCCGTAATCCGCACGCGGGAGATACCGACGCAGGGTTGCGCCGGCATCAGGCGCGCTGCGCGGGGTGACGTGCCCGCCTGACTGCTTGACGAAGCCGAACACCATGCTCAGACCCAGGCCGGTGCCCTTGCCGGTCCCTTTGGTGCTGAAGATGGGCTCGAAGATATGAGCTGCCACTTCGGCGCTCATGCCGGAGCCGGTATCAGTGATTTCGATCACAACATAGTCGCCTTGCATCACCCCGAATGGCAGAGCGCCCGGATCGCTCCCGATGTGTTGGTTGTTCGTGATGATCCCAAGGCGTCCGCCAGAGGGCATTGCATCGCGCGCTTTGGCGGTGAGGTTGGCTAGGGCGGATTCAATTTGTGGCGGGTTAGCAATGACGGATCAAAGGTCGTCCGCCAGAGTCAGCACGACCTCGACGTCCTCGCCCGGCAGGCGGGGCAGCCGCCTTGCCATACCAGTGATGAGCGGATTGGGCTCGGCACGCCGCGGGTGCCGCGGCTGGCGGTGGGCAAACGCCAAGAGCGATTGGATCAGGTCGGCGCCGCGCAGGGCGTCGCCCGGTGCATCGCCGATCAGCGTCAGCCCCACTTCCACTGGGACCTCGGTCGCATCCTTGCGGCGGCCCGTCACCGGGCGCAGGTCCGCCATACCCCGCGATAGCGGATCGGCCGGATAGGGAACGTGCTGGGTCTTGTGTGCCGCCTGCAATCGCTCGGGAGCCACTATCTCGACGGACCGCGTCAGCAGTTCACCACGCCCTCGCCAAAAGGCTGTTCGGCCTGGCGGTTGGCCATTTCGATCCGGCCATCCGCGCCTGTCGTCACCATCGCGGAAGGCGAGGATTCCATCAAGGACGGGCTCGACGTGCTGAATGAGGTGTTGGTGATCGATCCGCCGATGCGGTTGGTGCTGATCTCCGGCCACGGCGACAGCGATCTGCGGCTGGGCGAGCCGTTGACACGGTTTCACCGCGACGGCGGTGCTGAGATCCTGCGCAAGCCGTTCCGGGGGAGGCAGTGCGCGGCGTGCTGCGACGTCGGTTGAGGTGATATAACCTGCGCCGCGGTCCGCGGCTGGCGGGTTACCAGAAACCCCCAGCCCGCGCGGAAAGGGTGGTGGAGCTGAGGGGGATCGAACCCCTGACCTCCTCATTGCGAACGAGGCGCTCTCCCAGCTGAGCTACAGCCCCATTCCACGCGAGGGCGGCCGATCTCCCGGCCGCCGCAGGGCGCGGACAATGCTCATGGGGGGTGGTCAAGTCAACCGTGCTCTGCGCGCGGCACACGCGGCCATGTTGCGCATCCGGACCCCCGTCGCTAGCGTCCGCCGGCACTGCGGAGTCGGCCGATGATCAGCGCCCTGTTCGAGCTGCTGTACTACGTCATCAACCTATTCAAATGGGCCGTCATCCTGGCGGCCATCTTCAGCATGCTGGCGGCGTTCGGAGTGATCGACACGCGCAATCGCATGGTCTGGATGATCGGCGACTTCCTGTATCGCATCACCGAACCGGTACTGCGCCCCATTCGCAATATCCTGCCGAATTTCGGCGGGATCGACCTCAGCCCCTGGGTCGTGGTCGTGCTGATCCAGATCGTCATCATCCCAATGCTGGGGAAGCTCTACGCCGCCCTGACCTACGGCACTTGGCAGCCGCTGGTCTTCTGACATGTTCTGGCGGGTCGCGGGGGATACCGTCAGCGTGGCGGTGAAGGCACAGCCGCGCGCGCGCCGACCCGGCCTGCAGGGCACGGTACCGGGAACCGACGGTGACCGGCTGGCGATCGCGGTGCGGGAACCCCCCGAGGATGGGCGCGCCAATCGGGCGGTCTGCCTCGCCCTGGCCGAGGCTCTGGGGGTGTCGCCATCCAGCGTCGAAGTCACGTCCGGCGCGTCGGCACGGCGGAAGACATTGCGCGTGTTCGGCGATCCGGACGCGATCGCGGCGCGGTTGGCGGCGCTATGACCGCGCGGCTGATCGACGGCGAGGCGGTCGCCGCTTCCCTCCGGGCGGAGATCGCCGCCCGCGTTGCCACCTTGCGCTTCCGGCCGGGCCTGAGCGTGATTCTGGTGGGCGATGATCCGGCCAGCGCCGTTTATGTCCGCCGCAAGGACCGCGCCGCCGAAGCGGCCGGCTTGGCCGCACAGACCATCCGCCTGCCCGCCGCGACGCCGGAAGCTGCGCTACTGGCTGAAATTCGCCGCCTCAACGCCGACCCGACGGTGGACGGCATCCTGGTGCAGCTACCGCTGCCGCCGGCGATCCGGACCGAGGCCGTGATCGACGCAATCGACCCGGCCAAGGACGTCGACGGATTCCATCCCTGGAATGCTGGCCTGCTGGCCGCGGGCCGTCCCGCCCTCGTGCCGTGCACGCCGCGTGGCATCATGCGCCTGCTGGAGTCGAGCGGTCTGCTGCCGGCCGGCAAACGGGCGCTGGTGCTTGGGCGTTCTAACATCGTCGGCCGGCCGCTGGCGGCCCTGCTGCTGGCGGCGGACGCGACAGTGACGGTGGCCCATTCGCGCACCCGTGACCTGCCCGCCGAATGCCGCCGCGCGGACATCCTGATCGCCGCGGCCGGGCGGCCCGAGCTGGTGCGGGGCGACTGGATCGCCCCAGAAGCCACGGTGATCGATGTCGGCATCCACCGACGGCCCGACGGACGGCTGGTGGGTGACGTGGCCTACGCCGAAGCGATCAAGATTGCTGGTGCTATCACCCCGGTCCCCGGCGGTGTCGGGCCGATGACCATCGCCTGCCTGCTGGAAAACACGGTCACGGCCGCGCTACGCCGGCGTGATGTGTTGCCGTCATAACCGCTGACAAGGCGGCGAGCAGCAGAGCGCCGCCAGCGCGCGGGGCATGGGTTTCCAAGTTGATGATCACGAAAAGCGCGGCGAATAGTGTCGCCTGCACCCCGATCAGCGCGGCACTGATTGCCTAGCCGGTGGTGAAGCCCAGCGGCTTGGCGATCAAGACCGGCAGCTGCGCGAACAGCGAGACGGAAATCCCCAGCAGGACATAACGAAACACGGCGATCGACCAGGCGGTAGGTCGAGACGCCGTCGATCAATTCCACACCGGCAGTGGGCGCGACGACGCCATGATCCGGCTCAGTTAGGGCACAGGTCGTCGCCACATCGGACAGGCGGGGGCGCCTGCCGCCGAAGGGTCCGGGGATGTCCCACGCCGCGGTGAAGCCGTAACGGTTGACCTGGCTCTGCGCCGGCGGTGCCGTGCCGTTGAAACCGGGCGGCGCCCAAAGCGAGTCGATGTCCAGCCGGGTTTCCCCTGCCGTCGGAATGCTCTGGAAGCTCTTCCAGCCGCGCCGGTCGAATGCGGTTTTGAAGGCGATCGGGTTGGTCGGCGTCGGCGTGCCGCTCAGGGCGATCGGCCCGCTCGCCATCATCTGCCCGCAGACGCTGCCGCCGCTGGCGTCGCAGCTGACCCGCGTGCCGTTCAGATCGATGACGACGTCGGCGCGCGAGGCGCGCAGATCGGCGGCACTGACCCCCCGGCTTTCTTCCCACTGAATCTCCGGGTCGGGTACGTCGCACACCGGCAAGGAGGACACACTGAAATCGCCATCGAATGCGGGCTTCGGGCTGACGGTCGCACAGACGCTTGCCGCGAGTGCCGGCGGCGCGCTCACTTCGGACAATCGCACGCTCACCAGGCGCCTGCTTC